>NZ_JBLWIT010000161.1:0-241253 GCF_048381435.1 Rhodococcus mengyinensis
GGCGATCAGCCGCTCGGCCTCCTGCAGCTGCGACGTGGTGTCGATCTGCGCGACGGTCGAATCGGCCTGCTGGCTGAACACGACCGACTTGACGCTCCACAGCGGATCGCCGGGTGCGGCGTTGTACGAGAAGATGGTGGCGCCACCCATGACGACCGCGATCGCGGCGGCAGCGCCTGCGATGGGTCGCAACAAGCGGAGCTTGCTGCGGGCAGCGCTGCGTGCGGAACGGGCGTCCGAGGCGTCGATCGCCGCGATCACGTCGTCCAGCAGCGGCCCGGTCGGCATCGGCGTCGCCACGATGTCGGCGCGCCAATTGGTCAGCAGAAGCGCGAGCTCGTACTGCTCCGGCGAATCCGTTGCGACGGGACCGCCGCCGGCGATCGCGTCGATCAAAGCGTCGTCGCGGCGCACTGCCGCGACGTCCACCGGTGCGTCGTCTCCTGGGAGATCGGCATCGGGATTGCCGTTGCGCTTGATGCCCCTAGCCAAACCTCTCACCTGCCCTCGTCACTTCTTTTTTCAGTTTCGCGATGGCTCGGTGTTGAGCCACGCGGACAGCTCCCGCAGTACTACCCACGGCCGCGGCCGTCTCCTCGGCTGACATACCGACCACGAGGCGGAGGATCAAGATCTCCCGGTGCTTCTCCGGCAGCGTGCTCAGCAGTTCGTTCATCTGCCTGCTTGCTTCCGAGTCCAGCGCCCTCTGTTCGGGTCCGTCATCGTTGGCTACGACATCCGGTACTTCGGCGACGGGCTCCGACTTGTTACGGGCGGAGTTCCGATGCGCGTCGGCGACCTTGTGCGCGGCGATCCCGTAGACGAATGCCATGAACGGCCGGCCTTGATCCTCGTAACGAGGCAAGGCCGTCATCACGGCGAGGCACACTTCTTGTGCCACGTCGTCCGCGGAGAGTTGTCCCCTCTCCGCAGCACCGACCCTGGCTCTGCAGTAACGCACAACCAAGGGCCGAATGTTTTCCAGGACCAGAGCTAAAGCGGCCCGGTCACCCTGCGTTGCAGCGGCGACTGCGGAGTCCAACTCCTCGCTCGTATTAGTCATCGTTGCTGAATATCCTGGCGTTACAGTGGCACCTCCCCCGATGGGTGTGCTCCCGCTCTCAGCGGAACACTCCAAGAGTAACGGTGCGGACCGAACGGTATTCGCCCGGATTCGCAGCGATTCGCGCGCAACCGGGCCGCACGGGGCTCGACCAGCGGAGTCAGATTCGGAAGCGCCCACCTCGCGCCCTGATGACGGCTTCGCACTCCGTACGCACGGCCTCCGCAGGTGAGTCGGATGTCACACCACTCAGCAACATCGCAGCTGCCCACTTCAGAGGTATCAAGCCGTACCGATCGCACCGGTCGAGCACATCCGCGGCAAGCCGCGCCGCCGGACCCGAATCGGGCTCCCCCGTCATGGACGCGCTCCGCAGCAGATCCGATTTGACGCGGTGTCGCGCAGATCCGGCGGCCTCCGAAATTTCCGCAGCGGTCTCGGCGTGGCGGCGCGCCGAGGCGAAGTCTCCGCCCGCGAGAAACAACTCCGCACTCACCCAGTGCCTGCGGACGCGCTGGCGCCACAGCTCGTCGGGAGCACGCTCGTCCAGATGCTCGGAGCACCTGCCGAGAAGCCGCCGGCCCAGTGCCAGCCGGCCGCACCCCAGCGCGTCGGCGGCCAGCCCCGTCAGCGCGTCGCACCGCGCTTCGCGAGCCAGGACGCCGTCCTCGTCGCCCGGACGCGTCCCGACGGCGGCGAGAGCCCGGCCGTCGAACCCGGACGCCACACCGTGCCAGCCGAGCTGCCTCAGCAACGACGCCTGCGTGCTCCAGGCGAGCGAGACGACCGCAGGCTCGGCCACCCCGGCCCGCGTCAGTGCGTCCAGCTCTGCGCGGGATCGGGCGTAGTGCCCCCGGGCACCCCACGCCACCGCTCGCATCCAGCGCTCGACGGGAACGTCGGACGCCGGCAGCGGGCACGCGCCCGGGTCGGCGCCGAAAGCCGCGCGGATCAACGAATTCGTGGCGTCGGAACGGAGACTGGAGTCGGGCACGCCGAGATCATCGCATCGTCCGGCCGCCCCGCGGTCAGGTGACCGCGGTGACGGCGTCCACGGCCTCGTCCAGCGTGCCCAGCACCGCGATCGATCGGGGCAGCGACTGCGTCCGGCATCCAGGGCCGCCCGCGAGCATCGTCAGCCCGGTGCGCCTGCGGCGGATCGCCCGCAGGAGAGACGGGAGGTGGCATCCGGCGGCGGGAAACCACAGGACGATCGCGTCCGGCTCGGTGTTGGTCACGGCAGCGAGAAGCGCCGACCGGCACAGGGGCAGCGCGATCCGGGTGTCCACCGCGGCCGTGGCCAGGGCGGCGCCCAGGGCCCGGAATTCGAGGCTGTACGGGTCGGCGGGAACTGAGTCCGATAGATCCGCCGGCACGTGCACGAGCAGGACACGGCCACCACCGCCGATCGGCGCGTCCAGCGTCATCGTGGACAGGATTCCTGCGACGCACTCGGCGAATACGCGGACACTCGCAGCCGCAGCCTCCGAATTCCTGCCCTCGTCCGCCCATTCGAGCACCGGAACGACCAGGGTCGTCCACATGGAGCTGAATCCCCGCTCCGCGACGGCCCGCACGACGATCCGCCGGATTGTCACGACGTCTCGCGCCAGCAACGCACCCGATAAATTCCGGACGGACGCCTCGGCGCCGCCGAGGCCGGAAAAGGATGACAAAAGGTTCGACGGGTCTGTTTCCGTCCTGTTCACCGAGTTGTCACCCAGATTTTTCACACCCGGTCGGTGGTCGCTTTCTGACGAATATGTAGCCATTGCGTTAATCGCATATCTCGCGGCCTCCGCGGAGTTTGCACCACCGTCCAGAGCGTGTTGCATGCATTCGAGCCGGGCAACGTCGCGCGGCGTGTATCGCCGGTGACTTCCCTGCGCGTGCACGGAGGGTCCGATGCCGTATCTGCGGTCCCAGGTGCGGAGCGTCGACGGAGCGACCCCGAGCTTTCTGGCCAGGGCGGATACCGAGATCGTCGGTCCCTCGTCCGGGGGTCCGGAAGGGGGCTGGGTGTGAGGCTCCGCGGGCTGGGGCACCCGCACATCGTCACCCGTGACCGGGGGTCTTTCAACCCGAAACGGAATCACGGAACCGCGGGAAAGTAAATATTCTCCAGGTTAACTTTCAGCTCGTGGGATATGTAAATCGCCACTGTGAACAACTATTGACGCGATTTCACAACCGACTCTACGGTTAGCGACGTGAATGATTAGTGGCTTGAACGTACCTACGAGCCCACGGTCCGCTCGTCGCCCGAGGCGAGCTTGCAGCTAAGGAGTCCACATGCCTGCACCCAACCACCTGCCCGGCCCGAACGCCGATATCTGGGATTGGCAGATGCACGGACTGTGCCGCGGGGTCGACTCCTCGATGTTCTTCCATCCCGACGGAGAGCGTGGCCGGGCGCGCGCGCAGCGGGAGACCCGCGCCAAGGAGATGTGCAGACGCTGCCCGGTCCTCGCCCAGTGCCGCAATCACGCGCTGAGCGTGTCCGAGCCGTACGGGATCTGGGGCGGAATGTCCGAAACGGAACGCGAGATGCACGCGCGGCACAGACGCGGCCGGATAGCCGTCTGACCGCTTCACCACACTCACCGGGGAACCCTCGTCGCCGCGCGGGGGTTCCCCGCGTCACATCGACACCCATCCACCGCGACGCGGTCTCCGAATGCCTACCGGCTGGAGGAGATGAGTGGATGTGCACGCTACCGTGGTTCTCGATGAAGCGAGACGACTTCCGGTGACGAACCCCGAGGGCAACACTCCAGCGGCCGACGTGTGCTCGGCAGACGCAGCCGGGGCACACCGGGCCCGAACCACCGAATCCACCGAGCTCCACGACACCATGGCCCGCGTCGCGAACGGGGACGCCGACGCGTTCGCCGAACTCTACGACCGGACGAGCGCCCGGGTACACGGCATGGTTCTGCGGGTCCTGCGCGACCCCGGGTACGCGGAGGAGACGACACAGGAGGTCTTCCTCCAGGCGTGGCGCACCGCATCGAACTTCGATCCGGCCCGCGGCTCCGTACTGTCCTGGCTGATGACGCTCGCGCACCGCCGGGCGGTCGACCGCGTGCGGTCGGAGCAGGCGGGCACCGACCGCGAGGCGCTCTACGAGACCACCAACATCGCCGGGCCGTTCGACCACGTCACCGAGGAGGTGACCCGCCGGCTCGAGCATCAATCGGTGCTCGCCTGCCTGGACTCGCTCACGGACACGCAACGTGAGTCCGTCGCGATGGCGTACTACGACGGCCGCACCTACCGGGAGGTCGCCTCCCAGCTGGGTGTCGCCCTGTCCACGGTGAAGACGCGCATCCGTGACGGACTGACGCGTCTTCGCGGGTGCCTGGGAGGTCTGTGACATGAACGACGAACTCGTGGGCATGGCCTACCCGTACGCACTCGATGCACTGGACGACAGTGAGCGCCGCGAACTCGACACCGATCTCGCCACCACCGACGAGGACACCCGCTCCACGTTCACCGACGAGGTCCGGCGGATCCGCGAAGCGTTCGCGGTGGTGAGCGCAGTGGGAGCCGTCGACCCACCGCCCCGGGTGCGGACGCGAGTCCTCGACGAAGTCAGGCAATCCGCGTCCGGGCCGACATCGCTCACCGAACGCCGCACCCGCCGGCGCCGCTGGCAGGTCGCCGTCGCCGCCGCCGCCGCCGTCGGGGTGCTCGCCGGCGGAACGGTGATCGTCCGGCAGCTCACGGAAGGTCCGGCGCCGACCGTGGCGGAGCAGGTTCTCGACGCCTCCGACGTGCACTCGTCGACGAGTGCGATCGCGGCCGGCGGGTCCGCGACCGCCAACTACTCGAAGTCGCAGGACGCGGTGGTGTTCGTGCTGGACGGTGTCGCCCCGCCCAGCGCCGACACCGTGTACCAGCTGTGGCTGATGCCGGCGTCCGGGGACGCGCCCGTGCCCGCGGGAACCCTCTCTCCCGGAGAGGTGCAGCCGACCACGACGATCGTCCTCGACGACGTGGGGTCGATGTCGAAGCTGGCCGTCACCGTCGAACCGCCCGGAGGATCACCCCAGCCGACGTCGGAACCGTTCGCGGTGCTGCAACTGAGCTGAGCCGGCGCCTGCCGGCAGAAGAAACCCCCGCGCGGTGATCCGCACGGGGGTTTCTTCGCTCGAACGATCGGAGCCGATCGGTCGCGACGGCAGAGCCTAGTGGCTGTGCCCGTGACCGGTCTGCTGATCGTCCTCTTCCGCCGGCTTCTCGACCACGGCGCTCTCCGTGGTGAGGATCATCCGCGCGACCGAGGCCGCGTTGACGACCGCGGAGCGGGTGACCTTCACGGGGTCGACGACACCGTCGGCGAGCAGGTCGCCGTAGGTCAGAGTCGCGGCGTTGAAACCGTGGCCCTTGGGCTGCTCGGCAACCTTGCTGGTGACGACGGAACCGTCGAGACCGGCATTGTTGGCGATCCAGTACAGCGGCGCCTGCAGTGCTTCGCGCACGACCTTGACGCCCGTGGCCTCGTCACCGGTCAGACCGAGGTTGTCGGCCAGCTCGGTGCTCGCCTGGACGAGGGCGGAACCGCCACCGGGGACGATGCCCTCGGCGACAGCAGCCTTCGCGGCGTTGACGGCGTCCTCGACGCGGAACTTGCGCTCCTTGAGGTCCGTCTCCGTGGCCGCGCCGACCTTGATGACGGCGACGCCACCGGCCAGCTTCGCCAGACGCTCTTCGAGCTTCTCGCGATCCCAGTCGGAGTCGGTGTTCTCGATCTCGCGGCGCAGCTGCGCGACGCGACCCTTGATGTCGTCGTCGGTTCCGGCGCCGTCGACGATCGTGGTCTCGTCCTTGCTGACCACGACGCGGCGTGCGCTGCCGAGCAGGTCCAGCCCGGCGTCCTTCAGCGTGAGGCCGACGTCGGAGTTGATGACCGTGCCACCGGTGACGACGGCGAGGTCGTCGAGGAACGCCTTCCGGCGGTCACCGAAGAACGGCGCCTTGACGGCGACGGCCTTGATGGTCTTCCGGATGGAGTTGACCACGAGCGTCGAGAGCACCTCGCCCTCGACGTCCTCCGCGATGATGAGGAGGGGCTTGCCGCTCTCGGCAACCTTCTCCAGCAGCGGCAGGAAATCGGGCAGGGACGTGATCTTCTCGCGGTACAGCAGCACGAGAGCGTCCTCGTACACGGCCTTCTGTGCATCGAGGTCCGTGACGAAGTACGGCGACAGGTATCCCTTGTCGAACTGGACACCCTCGGTGATCACGAGCTCGGTCGCCAGGGTCGAGGATTCCTCGACCGTCACGACGCCGTCGGTGCCGACGCGGGTGAGCGCCTCGCCGACCATTTCGCCGATCTCCTCGTCACGCGAGGACACGGTCGCGACCTGGGCGATGGACGTCTTGCCCTCGACCGGCTTCGCGGCGGCGAGGAGTGCCTCGACGACCTTGTCGGCCGCGGCGTTGATGCCGATGCCGAGCGCCATCGGGTTCGCACCCGCGGCGATGTTCTTCAGACCACCCCGCACGATGGCCTGAGCCAGCACGGTCGCGGTGGTGGTTCCGTCGCCTGCGACGTCGTTGGTCTTGGTGGCGACGCTCTTGACGAGCTGCGCGCCGAGGTTCTCGAACGGGTCCTCGAGCTCGATTTCCCGGGCGATGCTGACGCCGTCGTTGGTGACGGTCGGGCCGCCGAAGGCCTTCGCCAGCACTACGTGGCGGCCACGCGGACCCAAGGTCACCTTGACCGCGTCGGCAAGCTTGTCGACTCCACGCTCGAGAGACCGGCGTGCGACCTCGTTGAACTCAATCTGCTTGGACATGTGTTCTGTCTTCTCCTGGATCTCAGGGTTACGCGCGTGAACGCACTCCGCCCCGGGATCCTGTTGGGACTCCGGGGCGGATCACGTATGGCTTACTTGGAGACGACAGCCAGCACGTCGCGTGCCGACAGGATCAGGTACTCCTGGCCGGCGTACTTGATCTCGGTTCCGCCGTACTTGGAGTAGATGACCGTGTCACCCTCCTTGACGTCGACCGGGATGCGGTTGCCCTGCTCGTTGACGCGGCCTTCGCCGACTGCGACGACGGTGCCCTCCTGGGGCTTCTCCTTGGCCGTGTCGGGAATGACCAGGCCGGAGGCAGTCGTCGTCTCAGCCTCGTTGGCCTGGACGAGGATCTTGTCCTCGAGCGGCTTGATGTTGACGCTCGCCACGATGAGCCCTCCACTTTGGGGTATGCGGATCCGGAGACTTCTCCGGACTCCTGTTTGAGTGTTCCGTTTACGGCACTTCACACAGCCCCGTCGTCGCGGGTGCCGGAGCTCGATCGGCGCCACTTGGCACTCTATACGTGAGAGTGCCAACGCTCAAGGAGAAGGGGTGGTAAACCGCGCCGACCGAATGTCGGCCTGTCTCACGGGTCGTCACCTAAGGTTCGTCTGGTGTCTGACATCAATCGGCGTAAATTCCTGACATTTGCCGGACTCGGAGCGATCGGGGCAGTGGGATTCGGAGCACGCCCGTGGGGGTTGCAGTACGCGGGCGCGGCGCCTCTCCCCACGTCCGGGGCCGGCACCACCCTCGAAGCGGTGGCCGTCCCCCTCGGCAGCTCCGGCTACCGCAGGCTCGGCGCGGGACCGGGGTGGCCGACGATCGTCCGCACCGAACTCGCCGAGGCGCGCAGCGGGCGCGAGGACCGGCGCACCGCCCTCGCGTCCCTCGTCCAGCTCACGGACGTCCACCTGGTCGACGCCCAGTCCCCGATGCGTTTCGAATACGTCCACCCCTTCACCGGTTCCGCGTTCCGCCCGCACGAGACACTCACCGCACAGGGCCTCGTCGCCCTGGTCGCACGCGTCAACGCGCTCGCGTCCGGCCCGCACACCCAGCGCCCGTTCGACGCGGTCGTGAGTACCGGCGACAACACCGACAACAAGGAGTTCGCCGAACTCGGCTGGTTCCTCACCGCACTCAACGGCGGCACCATCGTCCCCAACACGGGCGCACCCGACCGCTACGAAGGCGTGCAGAACTCGGGTGCGGATCTGTACTGGAACCCGGAGTCCTCCCTACAGGACATGTACAAGAAGGCCGGGTTCCCCGAGATACCCGGTCTGCTCGGCGCGGCGATCGCCCCCGTCACGAGCCCCGGCCTGCGCACCCCCTGGTACTGCGTCTTCGGCAATCACGACGACTCGGTGCAGGGCACAGTCCCGAGCGGTATCCCACCGCTCGAAGCGATGTACACCGGTTCGCTGAAGTTCGAGGTCCCGGGATCGCCGGAAGAGGCGAAGGCGGTCGACATCGCGACCAGGTTCGACCCCGGCGCGATTCCCGCTGCCCTGTCCGCGATCACGACCCCAGCGCGGGTCGTCACACCCGACCCCGCACGCGCCCCGTTCACGCCCCGCCAGTTCATCGCCGCCCACCTGGACCCGGCCAACACCGGCCCCGGACCGGTCGGCCACGGTTTCGCTCCGGACGCCGGCGAGACCGGGATCGGCTACTACTCGTTCGAGATCGCACCCGACGTGGTCGGCATCAGCATGGATTCCACCAACCGGGCGGGGTTCGTCGACGGCTCGCTCGGTGCGGCGCAGTTCCGGTGGATCGAGGACACTCTGGTGGCCGGCAGCAGCCGGTACTTCGACACGGCCGGCAATCCGGTGACGCAGGGACGCAGCGACACCTGGTTCGTGCTGTTCAGCCACCACACCAGCGGCAGCATGGACAACGTCGTCCCCGACCCCTCCGCCCCGGCGGAACCCCGGATCCGGGGTTCGCGACTGGTGGATCTGCTGCACCGATTCCCGAACGTTCTCGCCTGGGTCAACGGACACACCCACGAGAACCGGATCACCCCGTGGCCCGGATCAACTCCGGAGCAGTCGTTCTGGGAGATCAACACGGCCTCGCACATCGACTTCCCCCAGCACGGGCGGATCATCGAGGTGGTCGACAACGTCGACGGAACCGTGTCTCTGCTCACGACGCTGTTCGAGGCCGACAGTCCCTACGCAGTCGACCACACCGATCTCTCACCGCTCGGGTTGGCGTCGCTGTACCGGGAGTTGTCGTTCAACGACATTCACGCCGACCCCGACCTGCTCGGCGGGACACCCGACAGGAACGTCGAACTGGTGCTGGCGTCGGGTCGCTAGGTCCGGCGCCTGCGGGACCAGCCGACGGCCGCGACGACCGCGCGGATGCCGACGCCGAGAAGGATCAGGTTGCCGATGATCTGCACACTCACGACGGCTCGTGACGGATCGGTCGTCGCTGCGATGTCACCGAACCCGACGGTCGAGAAGACGGTGAGCGAGAAGTACAGCGCACCCATGCGCGTGAGGGGTTCGGAGAAGTAACCCGGATCACTTTTGGACATCAGGCAGTAGCCGGCCGCGAACCCGAGCAGGTAGATCGGCAGGATGAGGGCCACGGCTTCGATCGCCTGGAGCGCCGGTATGTCGGACTGGACGATCCGGCGGATCTGCCAGACCGCGACCGCCGCCACCGCGAGCAAACCGCCGGCCAGGAAGAACACGCCCGACATGTCCCCGAACGAGGTCCACGGCAGGGCGAAGTAGACCACGAGGCACAGGACGACAGTGACCAATGGGCGCAGAAGTGCGCGCAGCAGAAGCCGTCGGCGCTCGCGTCTCGTGAGGTTGCGAAAATCGCTGGCGCGTCGCATGAGATTCCTTTGGACAACTGTGCAGGTGAGACCGGCTATCGAGCGCCATCCTCGTCTGCTGCGGCCGAAAGTCGGGAGCGAAATCCGTTTGTTTTCTGTAACGTTCAGATAACAGTCGCCGATTCAACGGGCAGGGATTCCCCGCTGAACAGGGCGTTCCGACAGAGATGGCAGGTCACGCGTCGAAAACGTGAGGGGGTGTGTAATGGGGATGTCCTTGGGGATGTCCACCGGTGCGTCCGGTGTGGGTTCCGCCCTCGTCACCACGGCCTCGAACGGTTCGCAGAACGTCGAGTTCCGTTACCTGTCCGCCGATCAGGCGCACACCGACCTCGGTGACCTGGTCCGCTCGTCGATCTCGCTGATGACCACCCAGGTCCCTGCCGACCCCACCACTCCCGACGCGTTCGCCGTCGCGTACCGCACGGCGGAACAGGCGCATTCGATCCGCAGCGCCGTCAGCAGGCAGCGGCACCGCGTGCATCTCGTGCCCGAGACCGCCGCCACGCTCACCTACCTGCGGCACACCGGCGAGGTCGCCCAGCATGCCACGGTCGCGATCGTCGACTTCGGCGAGTCCGGACTGTCCGTCGCCGTCGTCGATCAGGTCGACGGCACCGTCCTGCACACCGATCGCACGAGCCGTGTGAGCGGCACCGGAATCGACGACCTCGTCTTCCACCACGTCGTCGGCAGCCTCTCGACCCCGCATCCCCTTCGGCACCTGGACCGCGACCTGCTCTCGGCGCGGTGCCGCGTCGCCAAAGAGCAGTTGTCCTCGGAGCCGAACGCCCACGTCGACATCGACCTGCAGGGCATCCGCCCGATCGAGATCAGCCGCACCAGGTTCGACGAGATCGCCGCACCCACTGTCCGGGTCGCGGTGGAGTTCATCCGCGCCACCGTCGCCGACTCCCCACGTCAACCGGATGCCTTTGCCCTCGTCGGCGGTGGCGCGAACATTCCCGCGATCACTTCCGCCGTCGCCGACGCGTTCGCCGCACGGGTCGTCGTGATGCCCGAACCCGACACGGCGACCGCGAAAGGTGCGGCGTTGCTCGCCGTCTCCTCGGCCATCCGCGACTACCCGGCCACCGAGTCGAACCGCCCCGGTTCGGCTGCCAAGGTGTCGGGGGCACTCGTCGGCGCCCTCGTGGTCGGAGGTCTCGTTCTCGGTTACGGCGTCAAGGAACTCGCGCCCGCGCCGGATCCCAATGTCTCCCCCGCGGGGACCGACATGTTCCAGACCACCGAGCAGGTCACGACAACGACAACGGACGAACCTCCCGCCACGCGGATTCCGTCGTATGATCCGACGCCGACGTCGGAGTTCTACCCGAATCAGGTTGCGCCGCCCACGTCCGAACCGCAAACGGACCGGACCTCCGAGCAGACGCCCGATTCGACGAGCGAGACCACGACACCGCGCACCACCACCCCGGTGCCGACACCCACGGCACCGCCGCGTCCGACGCTGCCGGGAACGAACCCGTCGCAGCCCTCATGGCCACACATCGAATGGCCCGCGATTCCGCCGCTGTGGCCGCAGGTTCCGGGGGAAACCACGCCGAACGAACCGAGCCCCGTCGCGCCCGCACCCGACGTTCCCGAGGTGGCACCGCCGCCCGCGGAGACGCCGGCCGCGCCCGCGGAACCTACTGCGCCCGCTGCGCCTACTGCACCCGCGACGCCCGAAGGGCTCTTCCCGATGGTCCCGGCGCCGGGCACGGTCGCTCCGAGTCCCGATGCGTCGCAACCGAGTGGTGCTCAGCCCGGTGAGGCGCTCACTCCCCCGGCCACGCAGACCGTCACGATTCCCGTCAGCTGAACACCTGACTGGTCGCCACCGACAGTCCGGGGTCGCTGGCCACGGTCAGCAGGGACGGCGCGGCGCCGCCGGCGACCAGATGCGCGCCGAGCGAGGCGATCATCACTCCGTTGTCGGTGCACAGGCGCGGTTTCGGTACCCGCAGGGTCAGTCCGGCGCCGGCGCAACGTTCCTCGGCGAGTGCGCGGATGCGGGAGTTGGCCGTGGCGCCGCCACCGAGAACCAGTGTGTCCACACCGACGTCGCGGGCTGCCCGCACCGCTTTCATCGTCAGCACGTCCGCCACGGCCTCCTGGAAGCTCGCGGCGATATCCGGCACCGAGCACACCTCCCCTGCCCGCTCCTTGGACTCCACGTACCGTGCGACAGCCGTTTTCAGCCCGGAGAACGAGAAGTCGTGCCGGGCGTCCCGGGGCCCGGTCATTCCGCGCGGGAAGGGGATGGCGTTGCGGTCGCCGTCCTGCGCCGCGGCGTCGAGAGCGGGGCCACCGGGGAATCCGAGGCCGAGGAGGCGGGCCACCTTGTCGAAGGCTTCGCCGGCGGCGTCGTCCACGGTGGTGCCGAGTTCGACGATGGGCTTCGCAAGATCCTCGACGTGGAGGAGGTGGGTGTGCCCACCGGACACGAGCAGCGCCACGCACGGCGGCATCGGTCCGTGTTCGAGGGTGTCGACCGAGACGTGACCGCCGAGGTGGTTCACCGCGTAGAACGGGACGTCCCACGCCGCCGCATAGGCTTTCGCGGCCGCGACACCGACGAGCAGGGCGCCGGCCAGACCGGGTCCGATGGTGACGGCGAGAGCGTCCGGCTTCGCGATCCCGGCGGCGGCGAGGGCCCGCCGCATCGTCGGGACGATCGCCTCGAGGTGCGCACGGGACGCGACCTCCGGCACCACCCCGCCGTACCGTGCATGCTCTTCGACGCTGGATGCGACCTCGTCCGCGAGGAGTTCGCACGTTCCGTCACCGTTCCACCGGACGATGCCGACTCCGGTCTCGTCACAAGAGCTTTCGATCCCCATGACGATCATTGCACCGGCTCCTCACCCGATCCGGGGCGACGCATCGTGAAGGCGTCCGCACCGCTCGGTTGGTAGTACTTCTTACGGGTTCCCACGATCTCGAATCCTTCACGTCGGTAGAGGGCGATCGCCGCGTCGTTGTCGGTGCGTACTTCGAGAAACACCGGGCCACCCCGGGTGTCGGCCACTCGGAGGAGCTCGTCGAGGAGGGCCCCGCCGATCCCCCGCCGCTGACACGCCGGATCCGTTCCGATCGTGTGTATCTCGGATTCGGGATGTGAACCGTCACCCAGCAGGGCGATTCCGGCGTACCCGACGACGTGGCCGGTGTCGTCCCGCGCCACGGTGTAGTGCACGTGCGGGGCGGCCAGTTCCGCCCTGAATGCGCGTGCGCTCCAGGGTCCGTCACCGGCGAAAAGGAGTGTCTCGAGCTCCGCGCACCGTTCGGCGTCGGCGGCCGCCATCGGTTCGATGCGGAAAGTCATTTCTTCCGGTCCGCCAGTTCGACCGCGTCCGGGCGCCGCAGGTAGAGCGGTACGAGCGCCGCCGGAGCGGCATCACTGAACAGGGCCTCCGCGGCCACCGCGACCAGTCCTGCGGGCGACGGTGTTTCCACGGGCTCGACCGGGAGATCGAAGAAGTCGACGTGTGACGGCGATCCCGCCACCACCTCGGACGGCATCGGCTCGAGTTCGCGCGGTTTCACCACCGCGGGACCTTCCACCCGCACCCCTGCCGAATAGCGCGCCCAGTACACCTCACGCCGCCGTGCATCCGTGACGACGAGCAGATTCCGGTCGCCGTCCACCTGTGCGGCGATGGCGTCGAGGCTGCACACGCCGTGGGCCGGAATGCCGAGGGCGTCGGCGAACGCGGCGGCGGTAGCCATCCCCACGCGCAGTCCGGTGAACGGCCCGGGTCCGGCGCCGACCACCACCGCGTCGAGGTCCGCGGCGACGTGCCCCGACTCGGTGAGGCATTCGAGGATGTGCGGGGTGAGCACTTCCGCGTGGGCGCGCGGGTTGACCGTCACGCGCACCGCGAGGGTGTCCACCGCCTCCACCGATGCGGAATCGGCCGAAACCCGGACGACTCCGGCGGTCACGGCGGGCGTGGACGTGTCGATGGCGAGAACAAGCACGGTAACTGAGGGTACTCGCACGTCAGAACCGCTCCCGACACCCGACCCCGTCAGGAAATCCACTCCCAGTGGGCGGTGCGGACGTCCGTCTCCGGTTCGCGGCGCAGGCGTACCCGCAGATGACGATCGGCCAGCTGCTCCGCGATGCCCTCGCCCCATTCGACGACGACAACCGCTGCAGCCAGGTCGGTGTCGAGGTCGAGCGCGTCGAGTTCGTCCAGCGCGTGCGGGCCGCTTCCGCCCAGTCGGTACGCGTCCACGTGCACCATCCCGACCGGGGTGCCCCCGTCGGGCCGCGTGCCCGCCCGGTGCTCCCGCGCGATCACGAATGTGGGCGAAGTCACCCGCCCCTGCACGCCGAGCCCGGCTCCGATCCCCTTCGTCAGTGCGGTCTTCCCCGCACCGAGGGGTCCGTCGAGGACCACGAGATCCCCGGCGACGAGGCCCCGGGCGAGATCTCGGCCGAACTGCTCGGTGTCCTCCGCCGTCGGCAACACCACGGTCCCGCTCACGGGCAACACTCCCTCTTCAGCCGACATCGGACTGCTCACGCGACTCGTACGTCGCCAGGCCACGATGCAGGACCCGGTCGACGGCGTCCGACACCACGGACGGGAATTCGAGCTGCACCAGATGGCCGGCACCGCGCACCCGTAGCAGTTCGGACTCCGGAAGGTCCGCTGCCAGTTTCCGTGAGCTGCCGAACGGGATGATCATGTCGCTGTCGCCGCACACCACGACGGACGGGGTGCGCTCGATCGCCTCGAGTGACGCGGACTCGTCGTGCAATTCGAGTGTGCGCAGAAAGTTCACGATGGTCACCACCGACGTCCGGTCCAGCATGGAGTCGGAGAACTTGTGCAGCCGCGGACTCACGTCCGTGCCGTACGACGCCGCCCGCAGAATCGGGGTGATCAGCACGCGGGCCGCGCCGCGCGCGTGCTGGACGAGTTCGGGTGAGGTCCGGACTGCCATCCGGAAGCCGTCGATGACCGGGTTCTGCAGGTTCCGCGTCAATCCGGTCTCGCTGAGACCGGCGGCGGCCGTGGCCACCAGGCCCACACCGACCACCCGCGACGCCACCAGTTCGGGCCGCTGCCCGGCGAAGGCCAGGACCGTCATTCCGCCCATCGAATGCCCCACGAGCACAACCGGTCCGGTGGGGGCCTTCGCCTCGATCACGGTCGCGAGATCGGAGCCCAGTTGAGCGATGGTGCAGGTCGCCGTGGACGGCACACCCGAATCGCCGTGCCCGCGTTGGTCGTAGAACACCATCCGCACGTCGTCGCCCCACCGCTCGGCGAGCTGGCGGCGCTGGAAATGCCACGACGTCATGTCCAGGCAGTAGCCGTGCACGAACACCGCCGTCACCGGCGCGTCCTCGGGACCGACCTCGCGGACCGCGAGCGCGACGCCGTCCTCGGTGACCACGACGCTGCGCCGGTCCCGCGACATCAGCGTGAAGTCCTCGTCACCGTAGATCTCGCGGCCCGGCCGGGTCGCGCTGCGTAGCGCGTTGACACCGGCGACCGAACCGAGCGCCAGCGCGCTCAGCAGGCCGCCGACGAGCCCCAGACGCTTCGACAACCCCATGATCTAGGTGCCCGTTCCGCCGACGTAACTGCGCACCGTGCGTCCGCGTACCCCTGTCACCACCTCGTAGTGAATGGTGTCGAGTTCATCGGCCCACGCTTGCGCGTTGGGCTCGCCGAGGTCTCCGTTGCCGAAGAACACGGCGGTGTCCCCCTCCCGGACTCCGCCGCCGTCCGGTCCGAGATCGACGACCACCTGGTCCATGCAGACGCGTCCGATGCCCGGCCGTCGCTGCGCGCCCAGCTGGACCTCGAAACGGCCGCTGAGCGAGCGCGGCAGCCCGTCGGCGTAGCCGAACGGCAGCAGCGCCACCGTCGTATCCCGTGGGGCCACCCACTGGTGCCCGTAGGACACGCCTTCACCTGCCGCTACCTTCTTCACCAGAGCCACCCTCGATCGCAGTGTCATCGCCGGGCGCAACCCGAACTGACCGAGTTCGGGTACGGGCGACAACCCATATATCGCGATTCCCGGGCGAACCATGTCAAACCGCAGGTCGGGACGGGTCAGGGTGGCCGCGGAATTGGACAGGTGCACCACTTCGGGGACCAGGCCCTGCCGCTTGGCATCCGCGATCGCGCTGATCAGCCGATCGCGCTGGGAATCGATCCAGGCGTGATGCGGCTCGTCGGCGTGGGCGAGATGCGAGAAGATGCCGCGCAGCCGCACCGAGCCCTCGGCCTGTGCGCGCGCCAGATCGACGAGGACCTGCGCCAGCTCGTCGGGTGCCACCCCGTTGCGGTTCAGTCCGGTGTCGACCTTGATCGTGACGATCGCCGTGGTGCCGACGCTCCGGGCGGCAGCGACCACCGCGGCGAGGTGACGGGGCGAGGAGACGCCGAGTTCGACACCGGCCGCGATCGCGGGGGCGAAGTCGGCGTCGACGGTGTGCAGCCAGGCGAGGACGGGGGCGTCGATGCCCGCGCGGCGCAGAGTCAGCGCCTCCGACACCGTCGTCACGCCCAGTTCCGACGCTCCGGCGGCCAGCGCCGCGCGTGCCACGGGTACGGCGCCGTGGTTGTAGCCGTCCGCCTTTACGACGGCCATCATCGCCGCGTCCCGGGCGCTGTCGCGCAGGATGCGGACGTTGTGCGCAATCGCGTCCAGATCGACGACGGCCTCGGCCTGCGGTGCCGGCGCCTCCGTGGGCGCTGCGGGTTCGCGGTGTCCGTGGTCGTCGGCCGGTACTGCTTCAGCAAGCGTCATATGCTCGATCCTGCCATTCACGATGAGGCCGGCATTTCTTCGGGTGACACCCCCGCACGGAGAACTCTGATCGACTCCCGGAGGTGCGCGAGCAGCGTCCCGGCGGAGATCGGTGCTGTTCCGCGGCCTGCGGAGAGGTCCGCGCCACCGCCTCGGGCAGCCAGGTTCGCGGCCAGCGAGTGCGCTCGCGCACCCACCGCCGCGGCCCGGGCCGGGCCGATACCCGCGGCCATGAGTGAGCCGATGATCCCGGCGAGCACGTCCCCGGCCCCCGCGGTGGCGGACCACGACCCGCCCGCCTCGTTGACGTAGATCCGGCCACCGGGTTCCGCGATCACCGTGGCCCGCCCCTTGAGCAGCAGGTGAACGTTCCAGTCGGCAGCGAGAGCGCGTGCCGACGACACCCGGTCCGGACCCGGATCCGTCCCCGTCAGCCGGGCGAACTCCCCGGCGTGGGGGGTCAGTAGTGTCGCTGCGGTCCGAGACCGCACCAGGTCCGGGTCCTCGGCGAGCAGGGTCAGACCGTCCGCGTCGACCAGCACGGGCACGTCGGAGTCGAGCACCGTCCGCAGCGTGCGACGGGCGGCGTCGTCGGTTCCCATGCCCGGCCCGACCACCCACGACTGGACGCGTCCCGCCTTGGCGAGATCGGTGGTCGCGATCACCTCCGGCGCGTGCTCGAGCACCTCGTGGGTGCACGGTCCGGCGTAGCGGACGAGCCCCGACGTGGCCGTGACCGCGGCGCCCGTGCACAGCACACCGGCACCCGGGTAACCGTCGCTGCCTGCGACAACCCCCACCACGCCCTGCGAGTACTTGTCGTCGTCCGCCCCCGGCACCGGCCACGCAGCACCGACGTCGGCGGCGTCGAGGGCGGTGATCCCCGGGTCGCCGAGCGACAGTCCGATGTCCACGAGCTCGACCCGGCCGCAGTGCGCCGCACCGAGCGCGTGGACCGGTTTGAGGGCGCCGAATGCGACGGTGACGGCGGCGCGCACGGCGGGGCCGTCGACCGCTCCCGTGTCCGGGTCCACACCGCTCGGCAGGTCGGCCGACACGATCGGAGCCTCGATCCGGTCGACCAGCGCGGCAGCATCGGGCCGCAGCGACCCCCTGCCGGAGATTCCGACGATCCCGTCGATCACCAGATCGGGCATGCCCAGCTCGTCGGACGGGGCGGCCACTCGGCCGCCGGCCGCAGTGAACGCCGCCAGCCCCGCCTCGTGCGCCTTCTCCGGTTTCAGCAGGACCGCGGTGGCCGCAACACCACGCCCCCGCAGCATCGACGCCGCCCACAACGCGTCCCCGCCGTTGTCACCGGACCCCACCAGCACCGTGATCGTTCGACCCGCGACGCCCCCGGTCCGCGCTCGCAGCTCCGCCGCCACCACCGTGGCGAGCCCATGCGCTGCGCGTCGCATCAGCGCGCCGTCGGGAAGAGAAGCCAGCAACGGCGCCTCTGCGGCTCGAACCTCGTCAGCGGTGTAGTAGCCCCGCATGGGAACTCCTCGTCGAGAAGGGTCGGTACCGGGTCAGACTACGCTCGACGTCATGCGTGGACGTGGAAGCTCGTGGATCGCCGGAGTGGCTCTCGCCGCAAGCATTTCGATGGCGGGCGTCGTGTCCGGGTGCGGTTCGCCCGACAGCACGGCGCCCGAGGCGCCGACCGGACCCGTCGTGCAGGTCGCGAACATGGCGTATGCGCCCGCGACACTCACCGTCAAGGCGGGCGACACCGTCACCTGGAATTTCGACGACCGGGGTGTCACCCACGACGTGGTGGGTGTCGGCGCCGCGAAAAGTGTGCTGCGAAGCCGTCTGATGCAGACCGGCACGTTCACGTACACGTTCACCGAACCGGGGACCTACGAATACACGTGTTCGCTGCACCCCGAGATGACGGGCACCGTCGTCGTCACCCCGTAGGGCGCAGCCGGCCCGGCCACGCCCCTACGGTGGTTGTTATTCGACGGTGACGGACTTCGCGAGGTTACGCGGCTTGTCGACGTCGTAGCCGCGCGTCTGCGCGACCTCCGCCGCGAACACCTGCAACGGCACCGTCGACAGCAGCGGCTGCAGGAGCGTCGGCGCCGCCGGGATCTCGATCAGGTGATCGGCGAACGGGCGCACGGCCTCGTCGCCCTCCTCCGCGATCACCACGGTCCGCGCACCGCGGGCCTGGATCTCCCGGATGTTGCTCAGCAGCTTCGAGTGCAGCACCGCGCGCCCCTTCGGCGACGGCATCACGATGATCACCGGCAACCCGTCCTCGATCAACGCGATCGGCCCGTGCTTGAGCTCGCCGGCCGCGAAGCCCTCGGCGTGCATGTACGCGAGCTCCTTGAGCTTGAGCGCACCCTCGAGCGCCACGGGGTAGCCCACGTGGCGGCCCAGGAACAGCACCGTCGACGACGACGCCAGCTCCCGCGCCAGCGCCCGCACCGGCTCGACCGTCTCGAGTACCCGGCTCACCAGGTCGGGCATCGCCTCGAGATCGGCGTACTCGCGTGCGACCTCGTCCGGGTACTTGGTGCCGCGGGCCTGGGCGAGGGCCAGACCGACCAGGTAGTTCGCCGTGACCTGCGCGAGGAACGCCTTGGTCGACGCGACACCGATCTCCGGACCTGCCCGGGTGTAAAGGACGGCGTCCGCCTCTCGCGGAATCTGGGCGCCGTTCGTGTTGCACACCGCCAGCACCCGCGCCTTCTGGTCCTTGGCGTGGCGCACGGCCTCGAGGGTGTCGGCCGTCTCACCGGACTGCGAGATGGCCACGACCAGCGTCGACCGGTCCAGGACCGGGTCGCGGTAGCGGAACTCGCTGGCGAGCTCGACCTCGACGGGCAGCCGGGTCCAGTGCTCGATGGCGTACTTCGCGAGCAGCCCCGAGTGGTAGGCGCTGCCGCAGGCGACGACGAAGACCTTGTCGACGTCGCGCAGTTCCTGATCCGACAGTCGCTGCTCGTCGAGAACGATCTTCCCGTCCTGGAAATGCCCCAGGAGAGTGTCCGCGACCGCGGCCGGCTGCTCCTCGATCTCCTTGAGCATGAAGTAGTCGTGGCCGCCCTTCTCGGCGGCGGCGAGGTCCCAGTCGATGCGGAACGGGCGGCCCTGCGCCTCGGATCCGTCGAAGTTCAGAATCGAGTACCCGTCCGCGGTGATCACCACCACCTGGTCCTGCCCCAGCTCGACCGCATCACGGGTGTGCTCGATGAACGCCGCGACATCGGATCCGAGGAACGTCTCTCCCTCGCCGACACCGATGACGAGGGGCGTCGAGCGACGCGCCGCGACGATGGTGTCCGGGTGGTCCGAATGCGTGAAGACGAGCGTGAACGCGCCCTCGAGCCTGCGCAGCACGCTCAGCGCACTCGCGACGAAGTCACCGGCCGTCTCGCCCGAGGCGTAGGCCCGCGCGACGAGGTGCACCGCGACCTCGGTGTCGGTGTCGCTGGCGAAGTCGACTCCGTCGTGCTCGAGTTCGGCCCGCAGCGGGGCGAAGTTCTCGATGATGCCGTTGTGCACGACGGCAACCGTGTTACCCGCATCACGGTGCGGGTGCGCGTTGCGGTCGGTCGGCCTGCCGTGCGTGGCCCACCGCGTGTGACCGATCCCGGTGCTCCCGGTGAAGTGCTCGGCCCCGACCTCGTCGAGTTCGGCCTCGAGATTCGCGAGACGACCCGCCTTCCGCTCGACCGCCATGCCGCCGTGGCCGTCGAGCACGGCGATACCGGCGGAGTCGTATCCGCGGTATTCCATTCGCCGCAAGGCCTCCACCACAACAGTCAGAGCCTGCCGGTGGCCGACGTATCCCACGATTCCGCACATGGTTCATCAGGGTACTTGGACCGGGCGACGCGGCGAAGTCGGAGTGTGGGCCGCATCGGCTCTCTCGCCGGCCCGCGAATCGGATAACGTTCTCCCCGTGGCGCCGAAACCGAAGACCCTGGCCCGTGAACTGTCCAAGCGAGGACCGCACCGCGTGCTGCGGGGTGACCTCGCACTCGCCGGACAGCCGGGCGTCGTATACACGCCCGAATCAGGCTTCAACCTGCCCGCCGTCGCGTTCGCGCACAGTTGGATGGCAGGTGCCGACCACTACCGGAAGACGCTCGAGCATCTGGCGTCGTGGGGAATCGTCGTGGCCGCTCCCAACAGTGAACGCGGTCCCGTGCCTTCCCACCTGGGCCTCGCCACCGACCTGCGGGCCACCCTCGACATCTGTGTGGGTGTGCGTCTCGGTCCCGGCCAGATCAGCGTGCAGCCCGATCGCGTCGCGTTCGCAGGACACGGGATGGGTGCGGGTGTGGCGGTGCTCGCCGCCGCGCAACGGGACGTATCGGCGGTCGCCGCCTTGTTCCCGGCACCGACCGCGCCGAAGGCCGAGAAGTATGCGTCCAAGATCACAGCGCCGGGGCTCGTCGTCGCCGGTGCCGACATCGACACCATGAACAGCAACGCCAAGGCGCTGGCCGAGGCGTGGGGCGGGGAACACGTCCTGCGCGCCGTCAACGGCGCCAAGGAGTCCGGGCTCACCGAGGGACGCCGCCTCCTGGGTGCACTCGGCATCGGCGGTTCCGAGCGGAAGACCCAGCAGATCACACGCGCGCTGCTCACCGGCTTCCTGCTCTATCACCTCACCGAGGACAAGAAGTACGAGGTGTTCGCGAAGGCGGACGCCGAACTTCCCCACACCACGCTCGTCGATCCGCACGAGGAGCACACCGACGCCGGCTTCGAGGGTGTGCTCCCGCACATCTGAGTTCTCCGGTCACACCAGCCAGCTGCGCGGACGATAGAACTCGTCGTCGTCGAGTGTTTCCGGTGGCGCAGCCGCGGGTGATGCCGCTGCAGGCTCGGTCCGGCTGCGGCCGGACCGGTTCGCCGCGGCTTCCTCGTCTCGGGCTCTGCGCTCGTCGATCCGTTCCCGGAACATTTCGAGGTCGGCCCGCATCTGTGCCCGTTGCGCACGCAACTGTGCGGCTCGGTGGCTCACAGCGGCCCGGCCTCGGCCAACTCGGCGCCGCTGTCGAATCCGCCCACGGGACCTGTCGCCAGTTCGGGCGCGGATCGCGGTTCGCCCAGTGGCGGGGCCTCGGCGGGCGTCTCGGGAGCCGGCTGCTGCTGCACTGACACCACCTGTGGTTGCGGGTCGGCTGCGGCGTCTCCGGCCGGCGCAAGGGCCGGTGTGTTCTCGTTGTCCGGCACGGCGTCCACGGCCGGTCGGCCGGGCGCCGGATGTTCTTCGGATGTCGCATCCGGGGCGGCCTCGGCATCATCGCTGACCTGTGATTCCGGGGTCGGCGAGGCGGGTGCGCAGTCGGCATCTGCAGAGTCTCCTTCGCCCGCACCGGTTTCCGCTGTGATCTGCGGCAGACCATTCGGGCCGATCTCGACTCCGAACCTGGCCGTCCCGCCCTGTCCGTCGGTCAGCTCGAGATGAATTCCCTGACCGTCCGCATCGACGGCGAGGGTCCACGACTGTCCGTCGAGGTTCAGTTCGAGGCTCTTGTCGTGTGGGACGCCGTCGGCCGGCTCGCCGCCGTCCTCCCGCGGATCGGCGTGTCCGTCGCCGAGGTCCTCGGTGTTCCGTTCTTCGTCGTCCCTGTGGGTGAGGGCCGAGACGGTGTCCTCGATCAACGGGCGAAGGATCGAACCGAGATCCGCCAGACCTCCCGCGAGACCTTGACGTACCAGATCACCCGGACCGGGAATGCTCCCGAGGCCCGGGGCGGTAGTCATCGGAGGCACGGCGGCCATCGGCGGCGCAGCGGTCATCGGAGGCGCCGCAGCCATCGGCGGTGGTGCGGTTGTCGGTGGTGCGGTTGGCGGTGGTGCGGCGGCCGTCGGAATGGTTGCCGCGTCTCCACCACCGGATCGAGGCGGGACATACGCCGGTCCGTTCGTCGCGTGTGAGGTGGCGGGCGCCGTCGGCGCAGCGGGTGCGGGAGCGGGCGCAGCGGCGGGGACGGTGTCGGCGTCGTGCACCTCGGGCGCCCTCGGCGCGGGTGCCGGATCGGGAGTGTCCTCGGGACGAAAACCGGGCTGCACCTCGATCGACCGCGCCTCGGCGACGACGGCGTCATAGGCGGCGTGCACCGCTTCGGCGCAGTCCACACACGCGGCGGTGAACTCCTGCTGCTTCTCCTCGTACACGTGCCGGAAGTTCGCGTCGAGCCAGTCCTTGGTGATTCCGGCGGCCCGCCGCACCACGTCGTCCCGGTCGAGTCGGCGGAGCGCACCGCCGCCCCCGTCCTTGTACAGGCCGTTGACGTGCCGGTAGTCGTCGTCGGCGAGTTCGGGGAACCAGTACGACGCATCTTCCATGCAGTCCTTCGCGGCGGAGTTGTCGCCGTCCTTGCCCTCGGCGTAGATCCGCGCGAGAACGTCGATCTGGGCCGCGCTGTACCCGCCCACTGTCGGCTGATGCAGAGACACCACCTTGTACGCCTTGTTCGTCACCGCGGCGCTCAGCGTGAGGTTCGCCTCGAACAGCACCTCGGCGAGATCGTGGAGCCGACCGATGGTGGCGTCCGCCTGGACGTTCTGTCGGTCGGCGGCGTCGATCGCTGCCGCGGCGGCGACTCCGCTCCACCCGGTTCGCACTGCGGCGACGCATCTCTCGTTCTCGTCGAGTTCGGTGCGGGCCGTGTCGAGGCTGCGCCCGAGGGTGTCGACGTCGTGGGCGAGTGTGTGCAGGCGCATCCCCCGTTCCGCGTCGAACCTCGCGTAGTAGTCGGCGAGTTCGCGGGATTCGTACCCCAGTCGTGTCGCGGCGGGGAGGAACAACTCGAAGAACTCGAGGCCCCGCGCGCCGAGATCGAGCATGTCGTCGGGAACGTTGAGGGCATTCGGGCGAAGGTGCTCCCCCAGCGCGATCCGGGATGCGTTCGCGGTCTGGCAGTCGCTGCCCTGCTCCAGCAATGCGGCGTACCGCTGGTCGGCGGAGGGAGTCCGGTCACGCTTGTCGAGCCCGTACTCGTCGAAGTACGGCTGCCAGGATGACTCGTCCTCCTCGCGGGAGGCCGCCCAGGACTGGAGGAGTTGCTCCTTGTATTCGCGGCTCAGGTTCGGGTCGTCGATCAGCGCTCTCGGATCCGCGGTCACCACTGCACCCCGTTCACGTCGGCGGTGACGTTCGCGTCCGTTCCCGAGTAGCGCGCCGCGGCGGCCTGGAACGCGTGCCCGAACGATTCCACGTCCGCGGCCCACTGCCCGAGCGCGACCCCGACGACGCCGAGGGCGTCACGCACCGCGTCACCCTTCGCGGCGTAGTCGCGGCCCGCGTGTATTCCACTGAATTCCAGCCGGGCGGTCTCGGCGGCCTGCTGTCTCAGGACCTCCGCCGACCGCAGCAGTCTCGTACCCGCGTCCGTCACCACCGCGACGTCCACCTCGAGCCCATCGCTCATTGCCCCACCCTCTCTTCGCGACCTACTGCATTAGACGCGACAGCGCACCGATCGGTTCCCCCGGCCGATTGGTGCGTTGTGTCCGCTCACACGGAGGCGACGGTGCCCGCCAGTTCGTCGGCGAGTTTCCGGGCTACTTCGATGTCCGACGCCTCGACCATCACGCGGACGAGTTGTTCGGTTCCCGACGGCCGCAGCAGCACCCGGCCGTTGTCGCCCAGGCTGCGCTCGGCGGCCACGACCGCGTCCAGCACGACCGGGGACGCGGCGACGGCGCGCTTGTCGGCGACCCTCACATTGACCAGAACCTGCGGGAGCGTCGTCATCGCCGACGCCAGATCTGCGATCGCTTGTCCGGTCTCCGCCATCCGGCCCATCAGCCGCAGTCCTGTCAGCACTCCGTCGCCGGTGGTGCCGAAGGCGGGGAACACGACGTGTCCGGACTGTTCGCCGCCCAGACTGAAGCCACCGGACCGGAGTCCTTCGAGGACGTAGCGATCACCGACGGCAGTGGTGACCAGTGTGATCCCGGCCTCTCGCATCGCGATGTGCAAACCGAGATTGCTCATGACCGTCGCGACGAGGGTGTTGTCCACCAGTTCACCCGCGTCGCGCATGCCGAGGGCGAGCACGGTCATGATGGCGTCGCCGTCGATGAGGGAACCGGCGGCATCGACGGCGAGGCACCGATCCGCATCCCCGTCGTGCGCCAGCCCCAGATCGGCGCTGTGCTCGACGACCGCCTTCTGCAGGCTTTCGAGGTGCGTCGACCCGCAGTTCTCGTTGATGTTGAGTCCGTCGGGTTCGGCGTTGATCGCGACGACGGTGGCGCCTGCGGCCCGGTAGGCGGCGGGAGCGACGCCCGATGCCGCGCCGTGCGCACAGTCCACCACCACGGTCAGCCCGTCGAGGCTGTTCGGGAGTGCGGTGGCCAGGTGCTGCAGATACCGTTCCGCGGCGTCCGGCACCGTGCGAACACGTCCGATCCCCGCACCGGTCGGCGCCCGCCGTGTCGTGGTTCCGGCGGCGACGGACTCGATCCGGTCTTCCACCTCGTCGTCGAGTTTGTGTCCGCCGGCCGCGAAGATCTTGATGCCGTTGTCGGGCATGGGATTGTGCGAGGCGGAGATCATGACACCGAGAGCTGCGTCCAGCTCCGCGGTCAGGTAGGCCACCGCGGGTGTCGGCAGCACCCCGACGTTCAGAACGTCGACACCCGCCGACGTCAGGCCCGCGACGACCGCCGCCTCGAGCATTTCACCGCTGGCTCTCGGGTCACGGCCGACCACAGCCGTCTTGCGTCCCCCCGACCCCGGCGACGCCAGCACCGTCGCGGCGGCGGAGGCCACCTGCAACGCCAACTCGGCGGTCAGCTCGGTATTCGCGAGACCACGAACCCCATCCGTCCCGAACAATCGACCCATAGACCAGACCCCTCGCAATTAGGAAAACCCACTACATCTCGGATAAAGCACGAGAGCAGGCGTCCGGTAACGATGGACGCCTGCTCTCGGGAAGAACAGGTGCCGAAGCCGACCCCGCAGGGCGGCTTCGGCGACACATCAGCGCTTCGAGTACTGAGATGCCTTGCGGGCCTTCTTCAGGCCGTACTTCTTGCGCTCGACGGCGCGGGCGTCACGCGTGAGGAAGCCGGCGCTCTTGAGAGCCGGACGGTCCTCGGGGGTGACCTCGATGAGCGCGCGGGCGATGGCGAGACGCAGTGCGCCGGCCTGTCCGGACGGTCCGCCACCGTGCAGCAGCGCCACGATGTCGAAGGACTCGGCACGCTCGACCGTGACCAGCGGAGCCTTGATCAGCTGCTGGTGCACCTTGTTCGGGAAGTAGTCCTCGATGGTGCGGCCGTTGAGCTTGAAGTCGCCCGAACCGGGGGTCAGACGGACGCGGACAACCGCTTCCTTACGACGACCGACGGTCTGGATGGGGCGATCGATCACGATCGGGGCCTGCGGCGCAGCAGCGGCCTCGATGTCCTCGGCGACCTCGGGCTCCTCGACGGACACGTACTCGTCCGCCGCGACCTCGACAGCCTCGGTGATCTCTTCGGGGTTGGACACGTTCTGCTCCTCCGGCGCCGTCACTGGGCCACCTGCTTGATCTCGAATGGCACCGGCTGCTGCGCGGCGTGGGGGTGGTTCGGGCCCGCGTAGACCTTCAGCTTGCTGCTGATGGCGCGACCCAGCTTGTTCTTGGGGAGCATGCCGACGATGGCCTTCTCCACGAGGCGGTCGGGGTTCTTGTCGAGAACCTCACCGACGGAGCGGGACTTCAGACCACCGGGGTGTCCGGAGTGGTGGTAGAGGAACTTGCCCTCACGCTTGTTGCCGCTGATGGCAACCTTCTCGGCGTTGATGATGACGACGAAGTCGCCGCCGTCAACGTGCGGTGCAAAGGTGGGCTTGTGCTTGCCGCGCAGCAAGTTGGCTGCCTGGACGGCAAGGCGGCCGAGCACCACGTCAGTGGCGTCGATGACGTGCCACGTGCGGGTCACATCTCCGGCCTTCGGGGTGTACGTAGACACAGAACTTCCTCGTCTTGTTCAATCCGCTGCTGGCCATTGCGTATCGTCGAGCGATTCCCGGCGGCCAGTTGAGACCCGAGAACCGCCAGCCACTGCGACACGAGGACACAGCGGCGCACGGCACGCCAACGGAGAACAATACCGGTCGGTGAGGCCCAGGGTCAAAACTCACTCGGCGAGCGCATCGGCGAGCTGTTCGACCGCCCACGTCAGCTCGTCCCGTTCGATCACCAGCGGCGGGGCGATGCGGATCGTTCCCTCGTGCGCGTCCTTCGCGAGGACCCTGCGTGCCAGAAGTCTTTCACAGATCGTTCGAGCGGACGGCATACCGTCGGCCAGCTGCACACCGGCCCACAGTCCGCGCCCACGCACCTCCGAGACGTGGTCGGGGGGCAGTTGCGACAGCATGCTGTGCAGGTAGGCGCCCAGGTCACGGCTTCGCTGCTGATACTCGCCGGTCTCGAGCAGGTCCACGACGGCGCTCCCGACCGCGCAGGCGAGGGGGTTGCCCCCGAACGTGCTTCCATGTTGTCCGGGGCCGATCACCGCCATCACCGGCCAGTCGGCGATGACGGCGGAAACCGGCATCAGACCACCCCCGAGTGCCTTGCCCAGGACGTACACGTCGGGGATGACGTTCTCGTGGTCGCACGCGAACGTGTCGCCGGTCCGCCCGAGCCCGCTCTGGATCTCGTCGGCGACCATCAGGACCCCGCGACGAGTGCAGATGTCCCGGACCGCCGCGAGGTAGCCGGGCGGTGGCACCAGCACTCCGGCCTCCCCCTGGATCGGTTCGAGGAGCACCGCCACGGTGTTCTCGGTTATCGCGGCCTCGAGCGCGTTCGCGTTCCCGTATTCGACGGACGCGAAGCCCGCCGGGAACGGACCGAATCCGGTGTACGCGTCCGGATCGGACGAGAACCCGACGATCGAGATGGTGCGACCGTGGAAGTTCCCGGCGCACGTGATCACCTCGGCACGTCCCGGTGGCACTCCCTTGGCGTCGTAGCCCCATTTGCGGGCCAGTTTCAGCGCGGTCTCCACGGCTTCGGCGCCCGTGTTCATCGGCAGTACGGCTTCTTTCCGGCACAGCCGGCTCAGGTCCTCGCAGAAGGACGCGAACCGATCGTGCTGGAAGGCGCGGCTGGTCAGGGTGAGCCGGCCGAGTTGTTCGCTCGCCACCCGGACGAGGGTGGGGTGTGCGTGGCCGAAGTTGAGCGCCGAGTATCCGGCGAGGACGTCCAGGTAGTCGACGCCGTCGATTCCCTTCACCCACGAGCCCGCGCCCGACTCGATCACGACCGGCAGCGGCGAGTAGTTGTGTGCGCTGTGCTCGTCGGCCCTGCTCAGCTGCTCACGCGTGGCATCCGACACGGAAACGACACCGTCCGACATTGCTGGTCACCCCTGATCTTCCGCCACCCGGAGCCTGCGGAAGCCGCGGAGCTCCAAAGTGCTGCATTTGATTCCACCACCGGATTTGAGGAATTCCGAGTAGTCGACCGGCACGGGCTCGTACCCGCGGGCGGACAACTGGCCGGCAAGGCGCGAAGCCTGGACGGGTAGCACCACATTGGCACCGTCGCTGACCAGGTTCAGCCCGAGCCAGTCGGTGTCCGTCTCGGCCGCGATCACCGCGTCGGGATACATCTGCTCGAGCAGAGCGCGACTGTCCGACGAGAACGCCGCGGGCAGGTAGGCGATGGTCGAGTCGTCGAGCACACCCAGGGCGGTGTTGAGGTGGTAGTAGCGGGGATTCACCAGGTTCAACGTGATCACCGGGCGGCCGAGGTGCGCCGAGGCCTCGGCGTGTGACCGCGGGTCGGAGCGGAACCCGGTTCCGGCGAGGATCACGTCGCCGACGACGAGGAAGTCGCCCTCCCCCTCGTTGACGTACCGCGGCAGGGTGGGCCTGATCAGCCCGTTGTCCCGGAACCACCGGAACACGTGCTCAGCCTCGGCCCGCCGCTCGGCGGACCGGTAGCGGGCGCCGAGCGCCACCCCGTCGACGACGAGTCCGCTGTCGGTGACGAACACCATGTCCGGAAGTCCCTCGACCGGGTCGATGGTGAGGACCTCGTGCCCGAGTCGCCGGTAGGTGTCCGCGAGCGCCGACCACTGCGACATCGCACGCTCCCGGTCCACGGGTTCCTCGGGCCGCATCCAGTCGTTGATGGCATAGACGACGTCGAAATACGTGGGCGGGCACATCAGGTAGCTCCGCGAGTGAGCATGCCGCGGGACGCGGGCGGCGTCGCCCGGCACCTCCGCGGTCTCCTCGTACGGATTCTCGGACTCGATACCAGCAGTGGGCGCCATCTCCACTCCCCCTCGATCGGTGTCGGTGAAATCAGTATCCACCCACCAAAAGGCCTGATCAATGCGCTAGCGTTCCATCACATGGATGATTCGTTGCGTCTGGACGGGCTCGATCGGCGGATCGTTGCGCGGCTCGAGCGCAACGCACGGTCCAGCTTCGCCACCATCGGCGCCGAGGTCGGGCTCTCCGCACCCGCCGTGAAGCGTCGGGTCGATCGACTGGTCGAGTCCGGAGTGATCACCGGATTCCATGCGGCGCTCGATCCGCGTGCTCTCGGCCACGGCGTCGAGGTCTTCGTCGAGTTATATTGCAGCGGTCGCACCTCGGCTGTCGAGATCGCACGGATCGTGTCCCGTCACACCGAGGTTCAGGAGGCCTACACCGTCACCGGCGATGCCAACGCCCTCCTCCGCGTCCGCACCACCGACACGGCACACCTCGAACGCACGTTGGAGAATCTGCGGTCGGAGCCGGCCGTACTTCAGACCAAGAGCAGCGTCGTCCTCAGCCGGCTGATACCACCTGCCGACTGACCCACTGCCGGAGACCACTGTGCCCCAGCAATCGTGGATTGCTGGGGCACGCGACGTGTCACGCGAAGATCAGAGCCACGCCGTGGCGTTCCGGTCTTCTGCAGTCTGCATGTCGACGGCGCCGTCCTGGACGACCTTCGAGATCGTCTGCAGAACCTGGAGCAGATCCTCGTGGGCGTTGTCCCACTTCGCCTGCACAGCTTGGTAGTTCTCCCGCGCACCGCTCTCCCACTGCGCCACGAGCCCGTTGACGTAGCCCCGGAGCTCGTCATGCGTCTCGCGCAGCTTCGCTTCGTTCGACTTGATGTCGCTCGCCAGCGCCTGCAACTCGGCAAATCCGTACTTCAATGAAGACATTCGGTGCTCCCCTCGAGCGTGGTAATTGTTCTCGGCGCCGGCGTCAGATGTCGAGCGATCCCGAAGCTCCGGCCGCATGGATCGCATCCTGGTTGGCCTGCTCGGCGGCGTCGTATCCCTTGCCGTTCTCGCGGATCTTCACCGCAATCTCGTCCAGCGAGTCCTGCATACGGCGCGCAGCATCTCCGTACCGAGCCATCAGCTCCATGAACGCCGCCTGAGCCCCACCCTGCCAGGCCGAAGACGACTCCTCGCAGCGGCCCTTGAGACTGTTGATCGTGCCCTGCAGCTGGCTGTTCACCGTCTGCACGTGATTGGCCGCGACCTCCATCTGGCCGACATCGGTAACAACTCCCGCCATTGTGACTCCTTCTGTTCTCGGTGCGGCGGCCCCCTCTGGACTGCCCGCATTCACCCCTACATAAGATTGGACGCATCAGCCGCCCAATCGGTTCCACCGCGGTGGAAGATTCTTCGGCGAAAGGAACGGGGTCACCGAACGATCACCAGCGACCGCACGACCTCTTCGCACACGCTCTCGATCGACTCCCACTCCTCCGCCAGGAACTGACAGCCGACGCTCACCTGGAGGTCACGCTCGACAAGTACGTGCCAACGCACCACGGAGCTCTCGTCGGGAAATTCGCTGTACGCGATGCCGGGTCGACCGCCGAACACGACGTCGCGCTCGAGTTCTCCGAACAGCTCGGGACGGCCGCGCTGCGCAATCTTCGCCGCGAGCGTCGCCGCAACCTCGTCGTATCCGGCTCCCTCTCGAACCGCGCTCTGCGTGATGATGATTCGCCGGTCGGCGCCGCCTGCAGGCACCAGCTCCACCCGGGCGCCGGAAGACGACGACGCGGTGGGAGTGCGCTCCTTCCATCCGCTCGGCAGTGTCACGCGAATTCCGCCCACCTCCAGTCCTGCCGCAGTGGCGGTAGTGGTGGTGGTCGGGGCGGACGCGCGACTGCGCGTCGTGGTCTGAGCCGCCGGTGTCGCACTCGCGTCGAGCGCGCGGACGGATTCGGTGCCGGTGTCAGGCTCGCGAAGAGTGAAGACGAGAACAGCTCCGACGACGACGGCCAGCACCGCGGTCACTGCGAAGAACGTCGGCCGCGTGCTCCGTCGGTCACCGCGCTCCGATCCCTGCAACGCCGGTTCGAGCCAGTTCGCCTGCGGCACAGTCATCGCCGCCGGCTCGTCTGCAGCCTCGACCACGCTGGACGCGAGTGCGCGCGCGATCTCTTCACCGGTGACGATCCGGACGTCGGCATTCGGGGACGCGTGGGCGACCACCGCGTCACGCATCGATGTGCGCTCCTGCGACTCTCCGACGCCCGTCAGGAGTATTCCGTCGACCGGCCGATCACCGCGGGCTCGCGCACCGAGTTCCACGATCGCTGTCGCCCACTCGTCGATCCCCTCGTCGGCGCAGAGCGACGGGTCGTGCTCGCATTCGACGACCCGGTATCCGCCGACCTCGCCGACCACGTAACTGGCCGTTGCCCCCACGGTCCGGCCTTCGAGCACCATCCATCGGCCACCTGACACCGCAGCACCCTCGGCCGCCGCCACGGCAACGGGAACCAGCACCGTGTCGGCGGCAACGCGCGACCCCGCGGCGGACAGCACGTTCCGCCTCTCGGAACCCCACTCCGTCGGGTGTGAAAGTACGGCCGTCGCGATCGGCACAACTTCCCCCGCACTATGGATCGCAGACCGGAACACCCCTGCCAGGGCGTCGGATACCGCGAGAACTCCGCCGTCGACGTCGACGTACTCGTCGTCGACGAACCAGAGCGGCGTCATCTCGTGAGCTGCCGTCGTCACGCCTCGAGCGCAGGACCACATGCCGGATTCAGTGAGATGAATCGCGACCGCCGACATCACAGCGGGGGCATCCACGCGAGCTGGATCAGGCCGGTACCCGCACGGTTGACCAGCGTTCCGCGCCCGGGAGGCATCGCACTCGGACGAACGGTGCCGATGAGATTGCCCTCCTCCCGGTTGCCACTCATCACGAGGCCAGTCGACTGCAGATCACGCAAACGCGCGATGACCGGCTCGTACATTGCGCGTGCCGCACCGCCGGAGCGGCGCGCGATGATCAGGTGGAAACCGATGTCACGGGCGTGCGGCAGGAATTCGACGATCGCGGCGACCGGGTTACCGCTCGAGGTCACGACGAGGTCGTAGTCGTCGATGACGACGAAGACTTCGGGTCCCGACCACCAGGATCGGTCGCGCTGCTGCTGGCGATTGAACCCGGGGCCCGGCATGCGCCCCTTCAGCAGGATCGCGAGGTCCCTCATGTTCGTCGTCAGCACGTCCTCGGACGGCGCGTACGACGCCAGGTGCTCCGTCTCGACGACGCCGAGCATCGTGCGCCGGTAGTCGCCGACAATGATCTTCGCCTGTTTGCTCGTGTTCGACGCCATGATGCCCTCGCAGATGTTGCGCAGGAGCGTCGTCTTGCCGCATTCGGTGTCACCGAACACCAGGAAGTGGGGCTGCTCGGCGAAGTTCAGGAACGTGGGAGCCAACTCGGCCTCGTCGAGACCGATCGGAATCTGCAGACATGCCTGCGCCGGATCGAGGTAGGACGGCCACCCCCCGGCCGCGTGGAGCACGTCGTCGCGGGCGATCTGTGCGGGCAGCATTCGCACCGCCGGGGCGGGCCGGCCGTGTGTCGCGGCGGCGATGGACGACACCGCGTGCGCCACACCGGATGCCAGGTCGGTCGTATCCGAGCTCCCGTCGATCCTCGGCAACCCGACGAGCAGATGCAGGCTGTCGCGGGTCATGCCGCGTCCCGGTCGGCCTTCGGGAACGAGTGCCGCGGTCTTTCGACCGAGGTCGGAATCCGAGGGATCACCGAGGCGCAGCTCGATCCGCGTGCCGAGCTGATCCTTGAGCGCCGGCCGGACCTCGCCCCACCGTGAGGCGGTGAGCACGACGTGCACCCCGTACGACAACCCCTGGGATGCAAGGTTGGTGATCTGCTGTTCGAGAGCCTCGAAGTCCTGACGAATGCTGCCGAAACCGTCGATCACCAGGAAGACGTCCCCGAACGGATCCTGCGCGACCCCGGCCGCCGCGCCGCGGCTGCCGGGATCGGTGGCGCGCAGTCGCCGGAACTCGGCCATCGACTCGACCCCGAGTTCGCGGAAACGCTCCTCGCGCTGACGGACGATGGTGTTCATCTCAGCGACGGTGCGACGCACCCGATCGACGTCGAGGCGGTTGGCGACCGAACCGACGTGCGGCAGCCCCGACAGTCCGGCGAGCGTGCCGCCACCGAAGTCGAGGCAGTAGAACTGCACCTGCTCCGCGGAGTGGGTGGCAGCCAACGACGTGATGAGCGTGCGAATCGCAGTCGACTTGCCCGACTGCGGCCCACCCACCACCGCCATGTTGCCGGTAGACCCGGACAGATCCACGATCAGGGGGTCGCGCCTCTGGTCGTAGGGCCTGTCGATGATTCCGATCGGTGTACGCAGCGAGCTCAGCGCGGGAACCGGTTCGGTGAGAACAGACCCCGGCAGCATCTGGTCGAGGCTCGGCGCGGCGTCGAGCGGCCGGAGCCACACCTCGTGAGCTCGCGGTCCGCGACCCGTGATCCGTTCGACCACCACCTCCATGGTGGTGCGGATCTCCGTCGGCTCCTCGGCCAGGTGGAGCGACTGTGGTTCGTCGAGGATCTCGACGACATCGAGCGCGACCGGTGCGGCCGTGAAGATCTTGGGCCGCAGCTCGACAGCCGCCTCACCCGGCCGTCGGACACTGTCTTCCCGTCCACCCTCGTAGGTACCGGACACGTAGGAGGCCTGGAAACGGACGATCTCCGCGGAATCGCATTTGAGGTATCCGGCGCCCGGGGTAGCGGGCAGGTGGTAGGCGTCCGGAACGCCGAGCACTGTGCGCGATTCGTTGGCCGAGAACGTCTTGAGACCGATGCGGTACGACAGGTGACTGTCGAGCCCCCGCAGTTTGCCCTCCTCGAGCCTCTGACTCGCCAACAGCAGGTGGATGTGCAGCGATCGGCCGAGCCTGCCGATGGCGACGAAGAGGTCCGCGAACTCGGGCTGCTGACTGAGTAGTTCGGAGAATTCGTCGACGACGATGAACAGTGCGGGCAGCGGGTCGAGGTCGGCGCCCGCCTGGCGAGCCTTCTCGTATTCGGTGACGTTCGCGAAGTTCCCGGAGGAACGCAGAAGTTCCTGACGTCGGTTCATCTCACCGGCTAGTGCGTCCCGCATCCGGTCGACCATTGCGAGTTCCTCGGCCAGGTTGGTGATCACCGCGGCGACGTGCGGCGCGTCCTCGAGGCCGAGGAACGTGGCGCCGCCCTTGAAATCGACGAGGACGAGGTTGAGCACGTCGGGCGAATGCGTCGCGATCAGGCCGAGCACCAGTGTCCGCAGGAACTCCGACTTCCCCGAACCGGTGGCTCCGATGCACAGACCGTGTGGCCCCATACCGTTCTCGGCCGACTCCTTGAGGTCGATCTCGACCGGGTGACCGTCCACTCCGACACCGATCGGGACCCGCAGCCGATCGCGGCCCTGGCGGGGCAGCCATGCGTGATCCGGGTTGAGACGGCCGACGTCGCCGATTCCCAGCATCTGGCTCCACGTCTGCACCGGCTGATCGTCGTCGCCCGCGTCCACCGCAGTCTGCGACGCCGTCCGGTACGGCGCGAGTCGCCGGGCCAGCGTCTCGGCCTGATGAGCGCTGACGAGGTCGGCTGTCGCGAATATCTCCACGCCGGCTCCGCTGCGGGCGCCGAGGGATCCGTCCTGCGCCACCAACTGGAGTCCTCGCGTGGCCGTCAGTCGCGGGCAGAAGCCGCTGATGTCGAGAACGGAGACCGAGTCGACCCCGCCGTCGGTGATCATCCCCGATTCGCCCTCGAGAATTCCCCCGTCGACGACGATGACGAACTGTGGGACACCGGGGGCGGCGGGAGCGTTGCGCGAGAATCGGTTACGCATCGACAGCTGCGGGCCGAGCGAAGATTCGAGTTCGAGGATCGAGCCATAGATCATGCGGGAAGTACCGACACCGTCCGACGAATCGGGATGCTGCGCGTGCGGCAGCCACTTGGCCCAGTCCCACTCGTGCTCGGTGTCGGGGCCACACACGACGGCGACCAGAAGATTGTCCGGGCCGTGGAATGCGCACAACTGCATGAGCATCGACCGCACCAGGGACCGTGCAGTACCGCGTTCCCCTTCCACGGAGATGGCCGCGAAGCCGCGTAGCGACACCGCGGTCGGCAGATCCTGAACGACGGAGTGCGCGCGGACGAAGCGACGAAGGGACACCGCGGCAACCGGTTCCAGATCCTCCACCGGTCCGGTCTCCGGCGCGATCAGGCGGGTTGCGAGGCGCTGGCTGCCCCGGCCGACGCGCACGTGGCAGTAATCGGGGTCGGTGACGCGGCGCTCCCACATACGTGCCGTGCCTGCGATGGTCCACAGCAGGCCGGGCTCGGGGTGGCTCCAGTCGAGCGCCTTTCGCTGCTGCTCGGCGGTCTCGTCGACGTCGCGGCGCAACTGATCGAGGTAGCGCAGGTAGTCCTTGCGGTCTTCGTTTGCCTCCGCCGCTTTCGGGCCGCCGCGGCCGCCACCGGCCAGCATGCCGAGCATCGACACCATCATCATGACGGGAAAGAGCATCGACATCGGATTGCGAGCCATGCCCGACGAGAACATCAGGGCCATCATCCCGACCATGGCGACGACCATGACCACGGGAAGGAGCTTGGTCAGAAGGTTTCCCGGTACCAGGCGTGGAATCTCGGGCGGAGCCTGCAGGCTCACTTCGCCGCCCGGAATGCGCGGGACTTCCCGTCGCGCCTTGCGCACGAACCGAATAGTGCTCACTACTCGCCCCCCATGACTACAACCGCCCCGAAAAAACCGTGCAGCCGATCCGATCCCGGAACTCCGGGTCGCCCCCCTGGGCTCGATCCGCGAAGTCAGACACTAACCCATGAGGGGCGAGCGGGCATAGGGAAGGTCCGCGCCCTGCCGGACACTGGAGGCGGCGTCCGCCGTGTCGTAAGGTCACCGGTGATCAAATCGGATGACGATCTGTGACCGGTCGTCGATCGGTGTCGTAACGGCGCAGATGGGGTTGTGCGTCGCAGAGTTGGGGGAAATCGCAGTGTCCATCACGCATGACGAATCGCGGGGATCCGCCTCGTCCACCCGTCCCGGTGCCGCAGCAGATCTCTGCCGGATCACCGTCCTGTCGACGCATTCGCAGGTCGACATGGCCGTGCCGTTCGGTGTGCCGCTGGCCATCCTCGTTCCGGGCATCGTCGACACCATCCGCACCCATCGCAGTGCCAACGACTTCGACGACTCGCTCGAACAGTACGAACCCAGCGAGTGGGTGCTCGCGAAGATCGGGCACTCGCCGCTCTCGACCACGTTGACGTTGCACGAGCACGGAATCCGCGACGGCGATCTCCTCGTACTGCAGAGCGTGCACGCCAGTGCGCCGCCGCCGCTGTTCGACGACATCATGTACAACGTGGCGGTCGCCGACGCGGAAGGCGACCGTGAGTGGACCCGGGGTTCCGCACGGGTCGTGGGCTCCGTCGCCGCGGTGCTCGGCACCGTCGTCGGATCATTCGCGCTGCTGTGGTCCGGGGCGGGGTCCGGAGGATTCCTGGGGGCGGGGTGTGCACTCGCGACGGCCTTACTCTTCCTGATCGCCGGCGCGGTCACCGGTCGCCTCTACGGCGACGCGGCAAGCTCTGTCGTCCTCAGCGGATGCGCCGTTCCCCTCTCGTTCGCGGCCGGGATGCTGTTCGTGCCCGGCGATCTCGGCGCTCCGCACCTGCTCCTCGGACTCGTGCTGGCGGGCACCACCGCCGTTCTTGCGCTGCGACTGGGCGGTGTCGGATCACGACTGTTCACGGCCCTGTCGGTGTCGTCCCTGTTCGGTTCGCTCGCCGCCCTCGTGGCGACTCTGTTCGGCAATCCGGTTTCCGCTGTCGGCGCGGGTGTCGTGGCGGCGGCGCTGATCGGACTCGCCTTCTCGGCCCGGGTGGCGATACTCCTGGCGAAACTTCCACTGCCTCCCGTCCCGGCGCCGGGCACCTCGGTCGATCCGTCCGAGGACGACCCGGACGACGAGGTGACGATGCCGTCGTTCGACTCTCTGGCACAGCGTGCGGCACGCGCCCGCAAGTACCTCACCGGTCTGGTCGGCGCGATGACAGCACTCGCCGTGATCGGCGCCCTCATCGCGGCGCAACCCGGTGTGTCCGATGGAATCTTCTGGCCCGGGCTCTCTCTCGCCGTCGCCACCGCCGCCGTGCTGATGTTCCGGGGACGCACGTACAGCAGCGCCGAGCAGGCGGTACCGCTGATCGCGGGCGGGGTGACGATACTGGTTCTGCTGCTCACCGCCGCAGCCGTTGCCGTGCCCGACTTCGCGATCGCGTCGTTCGCCGTCGCGATCCTGTTCGCCGTCGGTGGGCTGGTACTGGGAATCCTCGCCCCTCGCCAGACGTTCTCCCCCGTGATGCGACGGGTGGCCGAGCTCATCGATCTGGCGGTGATCGCGTCGATCGTTCCGCTGGTGTGCTGGGTGACCGGTCTCTACTCGCTGATGCGTGGACTGTGAGGCGCCGGCTCATCCGCGTCGTCCTGGCCACCGCGGTCGTGGCGGTCACCGCCGCCGTGGGTCAGGGCGGCGCCTCTGCTGTCGTGCCCGCTCCCGTGGACGCCGGGCTCATTCCACCGAAGGACAGCACGAAGGTCGAGAAACGCCGGCCGTGCAAAGACGCTGTGCGCGTGCCGGACGGCCCCGACATTCCGGTTGCCCAGCGCGATCTCGACTTTCAATCGGTCTGGCCGATCACCCGGGGTGCCGGTCAGATCGTCGCGGTGATCGACACCGGCGTCTCCCCGCATCCGCGACTTCCCGGCCTCATGGACGGCGGTGACCTCGTGGGGACGGAGACCGGCACGGTCGACTGCGACGCGCACGGCACGCTCGTCGCCGGGCTGATCGGCGCCGCGCAGGTTCCCGGTTCCGGTTTCGCCGGTGGTGCACCGGATTCCCGGATCCTGTCCATCCGGCAGACGAGTAGCGCGTACAGCGCCGCAGGCCAGGCCGATCAGGTCGACAACGCGGGCAACTCGGTCGGCGGATACGGGAACGTTGCCACGATGGCGACGGCGATCCGGCGTGCAGCCGACTCGGGCGCCACGGTCATCAACATCTCCGAGGTCGCGTGCAAGACCGCCGCCGAGGGAATCGGCGATGGCGACCGGTATCTGGGGTCGGCCGTGAAATACGCCGTCACGGTGCACAACGCCGTGGTGGTCGCGGCGGCAGGGAACTTCGGTTCGGGAGAATGCACGCTTCAGAATCCGGCACACGATCCCCTCCGTCCCGGCGCCGATCTGTGGGACTCCGTCAGCACCATCGCCAGTCCTGCCTGGTACGACGACTACGTGCTGACCGTCGGCTCCGTCGAGGCGAACGGATCACCGAGCGAGTTCAGCCTGGCCGGCCCGTGGGTCGACGTGGCAGCTCCGGGGTCCGGTCTGACCTCGCTGCATCCGACTAACAGCGACCTGACGAATACGACGTACGGCGTGCAAGGCAACGCGGAGCCGGTAAAGGGCACGAGTTTCGCAGCGCCGTACGTCTCGGCGACCGTCGCGCTGGTCCGCTCACGGTTCCCGCAACTGTCCGCACAACAGGTCATGGCCCGGATCGAGGCCACAGCGCATGCGCCGGCGGAGGGGTGGAATACGTCTGTCGGGCACGGGATCATCGATCCGCTGGCCGCAGTCACCGCTGACGTTCCCCTCGACGGTGCCACCGTCGATCAGTCGACTTCCGTCGCGGTCGAGGCGCTCCCGGCGGCTGCTCCCCCGGATCATCGACCGCGCAACGTCGCTGTCGCGGCAACAGCGACGCTGGGCGCGCTGCTCGTGCTCGGCGTCCTGGCGTCGTTCCCCCTCCGCCGCCGGTTCCAGTCGGCGACCGGTCGGCGCTGACCGAACCTGCTCAGTTGGACCCCGACGCGACAGCGGCCGGGGCTGCGTCCGGGGCGATTCCGTCGTGCGCGACGAGCGCCGACGACTTCCCGAGCGCCGGGCCCTGCGCCAGGAGGCCGAGAATCTGCCACGGTGCGAGAGGGCGAGCGCCGTCGACACCCAACGCCTTGGCGGAGTCGCCATCCGGGATACCGAACCGGACTCCCGTGTCCGCGACGAAGAAGCTGCTGTCGCGTCGCGTGCTCGTAGGCTCGATGCCGGTCGACTGCACGAAACCGCTCGTACCCGGCTGCGCGTACACCGAATCCGCGTTGTCGCCCGCGTCGTCCGCCTGGGCCAACTCGACCGCGCGAGCGTCGCCGGGAATCGGAAGGGTGCGACCCGCTACCAAGGACAGCTCGGCCGCCGGACCGCTCGCGCTCGACTCGTCCGGTGCACGGAGTGGCTGCCACGACAGGCAGCTCACGGGGCTTTCCGACGCATCGACGATTTTCGGCGCCGACTCCGGAAAGCTGTCCACCGCAATCCGCTCCACGGAGGGGATCCGATTCATCGCGTCGGGCGTGATGCTGGACATCTCGGTGTCGCCGTGCGAGTCCGACAGGAAGATCAGGTTCGCGACAGCCGAGCTGATCTTCTGGATTCCGTCGCGGAGGACGACGTAATGCGTGGTCTCGGAGCCGATCAGCACCTGGAAGACGGATCCCACGACCTTGTCCTGCAACGGATACCGTGGGCTGCTCCCGGCCCCCGGGACGACGGGCGCGGCGAGCGGCGGCACTTCGGGGACGGCGTTGACGAAACCCTTGCTCACCGGGCGTGGCCGGGCGCCTTCGAGGCCCAGCGCGCGGGTGACCGCCGGATCGTCGAGGTCGATCCTGGCCCGCTTGCCGTCATAGATCAGGTACGACGCATCAGGGGTCGACGCGAGCAGCGCCTGATCTCCAGTGAGGGTCCCGCCACCCTCGGAGCTCTCGGTCTCGCCGACGATGACCGATGTTGTGACGGAGCGATTTCCGTCCGCTGCGATCGAGTCGCACACCGTCCACGGCGTCATCGCGGCGGGGTCTCCCGCCGGCAGCGCAGAGGGCGCGCCGGGGATCCCGACGAGGGCACCGCGGGGACGGGTGTCGAGTTCGGATTCCTTGACGATCACCGGATTCTCGGGCTTTCCGACGATGAGCCGGGCAGACGCGAGATTCAGCACGGGACGGAGGGTGTCGCCCATGACGACGAACATCGCGCCCGAATCCTTACCGACGACGATCGACGCGTCGCCGATCTTGTCCTGCGGACGGAACAGTGCCAGCGCGGCGCAGCCGGCGAGTCCGAGCGACGCAATCACGACCCCCACCGCGAGTGCGCGCGACTGCGACCGCATGGGGTCGTGCAACATTCGGACGTCGCGACGCACCAGGGCGTGCTCCATCCGTCTGACCAGAAAGCGATACCCGTTGACCTGCCACCGCGTGGTGGGTGTTACAGCCATTGTTCCTCCCCCGTGCTGCACAGCGCTCGGGGTGACACAGTACAGTTCCATCGACAATCTTCACGGCGGATGGGTACGGGTCTGCTGGGTTCAGGTATTCGGGGGAGGAACCATGGACCGTTCGCACGTCACACGCCGGCCGTCGTCTCTTCGGTTCTCGGCGACCGAGATGATCGTGGCGCAACTTCTGGGGGTGGCCGGCGGGGTCGCGGCCTCGCTGTGCGGGCTGGTGTGGTGGGGCGCCGTCGTCGTCGCGGTCGTCCTCGTTCTTGCTGCGCTCGTCCGCGTGGGCGGCTGGTCGAGCGTGGATTGGGCCCTGACGTGCTGGCGATATTGCACCAAACCCGGTCGGACGCAGTCTCGCACCGTCAGCTTCCAGGCACCGACAGGCCAATCCGTCGGGCTCCGCTGGGACGGCGGCGGCGTGGTCGCCGTCGTCGAGGTCCTTCCTCCTGCGGGGAGCCTCACGCAGATCACCCGGGACGGATTCCAGACGACGCACGAACTTCCCACCGACGCGCTCGCCGCGTGTCTCGTGCAGCACGACATCTCGCTGAGCGGGATCGACATCGTCAGCCACGGTTATCGTGCCGCGGCCGGCTCCCCCGCCACCGATGTGTACGACAGGCTGGTCGGTCCGCTCCCGGCGACCGCGACCCGGATGGTCTGGGTCGCCCTGCGATTCGACGCCACCCAGAGTGTTGTCGCCGCGGCGCGGCGCGGCGGCGGCGAAGAAGGCGCGTCGCGCGCGATCACGATCGCGGCAAGCCGCGTCGTGCGTGCACTGGCCGATTCCGGCTGCCGCGCGCGCATTCTCACCGCACCGGAAATCGAATCCGCAGCGCTGCAGATCAGTCGGGGCGTCGATCCGAAGACCTTCACGGAGACGTGGAAGCATGCACCGCTGCCCGGAGTGTGCAACACCGGCTACGGTGTCGATCCGCGCTACCTGACACGAGACCTGCTCGCGAAGCTCTGGGTTCCGTCGAGCCTCGGCACGACCGTGACGATCCGGCTGCGCCCCAGCGGACACGACGGTCAGGTGAAGGTCGGCGCGGCCTGCCGGGTCACCACCCGGACGATGCCCGAGTCGCTCACGATTCCCGGGCTCGTCTCGATGCGGGGCAGGCACCGGGACGGACTGCTGTCCAATCTCCCCGTCGCGATGCCGGATCTCGACGACGTGATGCCGTGCACCGACATGTCCGTCGAGGACCTGCGTGCGCTGCAGTTGCCGCCTGCGGGGTGCGGCCAGCTCATCGGCTCCGACGACCACGGGCACGGAATCACCGCCCGCATCGCAGGTCCCGGCGTCGGCATGGTCTACGTGGCGGGCGAGTTGTATCTCGCCCAGCAACTGGTGTTCCGCGCCGTCGCGACCGGCGCCCGGGTGCTCATCCACACCGATCGGCCCGACGCGTGGTCGTCGTTGATCGACTCCATCGCCACACCCGACCGGTTGCGGATCGCCGGCCACAATCCGCAGTCCGACAACAGGTTCAACACGGTCGTGTTCGACGGCGTCAACGCGCTGCCGCCCCGCGCCGGGGTCACCGCGATCTATCTTTACGGAGAACCGAGCCAGTGGCCCGGTGCCGAACCGGACTTGTCGATAGTCCAGCCGAATGCGCTGGGCGATCGCATTCTTCTGTCGACCGGAGGGACGAGCATCGAACTGATGCTGGTCACGATCTCGTCCGAGACGGCGTTCATCGGCCGGCCTCGCGCGGTGGACGAGTACGTGCCGGTCCACCAGTACTAGGCCCCGGAATCCGATTCCCTCCCTCCAGGCCCGCCCTCCCGGGCAATCCAGATCAGGTGCCACCCGTCCGTGCGGCAGTCCCGTTCTTGCGCTGGTTGGCATGGAAGCGCGCCTTCTTCTGACGATTCCCGCACGTGTTCATGTCACACCATTTGCGGGTGCGACTTTGACTGGTATCGAAGAAGGCGGCTTGGCACGTTGGCGATGCGCACAGGGCCAATTTTCCGTCTCGTTCGCCTGCGATGATGCTGATCGCGTCGGCGGCGATCACGCTGAGGGCATCTTCCACGCAGGAAGCCGAGCTGAGTCGCCATCGCCGCTTACCTTCCGGCGTCAGGATAGCCGCGGCCCGACCCTGAGCGCTGCAGTCATTGATGACTTGGACAGCAGACGCAGGGAGAGAGTCCTGGATCGCGGCCGCTGTCGCGGCGGCGTGAATTGATTCCCTCAGTTCCCGAGCGAGTTCGAGCTGGGCGGTGGTGCAGGACTCCACGGCGAGGCCGTTCACTGCCAGCCAGTCGACGAGTCGCTGCGGCGTGGGAATGCGCTCTAGAGCGTTGCCGCGCCGCTCCGTCAGAGTCGCCGTGAAGCTGGTCGCTAGCACGTTTCCGAGGCGAAAGTCAGGAAACTCGGCTCGCATGGAACCACCTTAGCAGGTTGCACCCTGTGATCGGACATGCTAGAACCGTCTTAGACGGTTCGCGAAAGGTTGTATCCGGTTCCACGATTGCCAGGAGGTCTCATGCCCCGTCCAACCAGCGACGTGCAAGCATTTGAAGCCCACGCAACAGACGCTGAACTCGACGATCTGCGCACGCGATTAGCCGCGGCGCGGCTACCGGAGGCCGAGACGGTCCATCACGCCGCGCCCGACCCTCGCCGATGGGAACAGGGCGTTCCGCTCGCCGACCTCGTCGATGTCGTGAACTACTGGCGCACCGGGTACAACTGGCGGTCGTTCGAAGAGCGCCTCAACCGTATCGGCCAGTTCCGCACGACCATTGATGATCTGGGAATCCACTTCCTGCACCGCCGATCCGCGCGCGCAGATGCCACTCCTCTGATCGTGACGCACGGCTGGCCAGGCAGCATTGCCGAGTTCGTCGATGTCGTAGACGAGCTGGCAGATCCGCAAGATGCAGACGCGCCGGCGTTCCACGTCGTGGTCCCATCGCTGCCGGGCTTTGGATACAGCGACAAGCCGGCCACCACCGGGTGGGGAACCGAAAAGATCGCAGCCGCATGGGTGGAACTGATGGGAAGGCTCGGCTACAGCAAGTTCGCAGCCCACGGCGGCGACTGGGGAGGCAATATCACCACGGTCCTCGGCGGCAGGTTCCCGGCGCACGTTCTCGGCATCCACACAACGTTCGCGGAGGCACCGCCCGGGTTGACAACGGACGGGCTGACGGCGGCCGAGCGCAAATGGACCGAGGAAACCCGCGATTTCTGGCGCCACCACGCGGCGTACGCGAAGCAGCAGGCGACCCGACCGCAGACCATCGGCTACTCGCTCGTCGACTCACCGGTCGGGCTTCTTGCCTGGATCCTGGACAAGTTCGCCGAGTGGACAGATACCGAAGACAGCCCGTTCGAGACGATTTCCAGAGACCGCGTTCTCGACAACGTCACCCTGTATTGGCTGACGCGGACCGGCGCATCGTCGGCCCGCATCTATTACGAAAGCCACAACTCGCTGGACCCCGAACTTCGGGTCGACGTCCCGTCAGCAATCAGTATGTATCCCCGCGACATCGAGAAGTGTCCGCGTCCCTGGGCACAGGAGCGGTACCGACAAATCGTCCGATGGAGGTCGCCCGAGATCGGGGGACATTTCCCGTCGCTGGAGGTTCCCGAGTATTTCGTCAAGGACCTGCAAGAAGGCCTGGCGGCAGTGCTGGCCGCTCATCGGTGAACGCGGCGCTGGGTGCCGGAACTCGGAATTGGTCCGGGGATCTGAGCTACGCGCCGAATGCTCTGCGCGGCGAGGAGTCTCGGTTGAAGACCTTTGCGGTAGCGTTCCTGGGTTTCTTCCCAATCGTTGTGTGCCCGGGTTGATCGCATCCACCCGTGCATGTGACCGCTGTCCGCGCGGAATTCGTTTGCCGGGCAACGACTCTTCCTGGGCCTACTAGCCGGGGTACGGGGTGGTTCCGCGCTGTACGCGGACCGCGTCGGCCCACCATGCCAGCTGCGCCAGCATGCGGTCCGCCGAGTCGATGGCGGCGCCGTCGGTCGTCTGCCCCTGGTCGTCGAATCGCTTGCGCACCTGGTGGAAACTCACGCTCTGCCGCACCGACACCATGTGCAATTCGGCCACCACCTGGCGCAGCTGTTCGGTTGCCCGGAGCCCGCCGGCCAACCCGCCGTACGACACGAAACCGATGGGCTTCGAGCGCCATTCGTGTTTGACGCTGTCGAACGCGGTCTTCAGCGCTGCAGGGTAACCATGGTTGTACTCGGAGGTGACGGCCACGAACCCGTCGGCTCTGCCCACTCGCTCCCGGAATTCGTCCGTCGCGGGCGATGCGCCGAGATCCTGCGGCAACGGCGTGTCCGCGAGATCGATGATGCCCACGTCCAGCCCCGGGTAGGCGCGAGCACGTTCGGCGAACCAGCCGGCGACGACGGGAGCGATCCGGCCCACTCTGACGGATCCGATGATGATCTCGATCCGGACGGGTGCGACTGCGGTCATGAACAGGCTCCTTCTCTTCCGGAGCCATCGTAGGTGCTGGCGCCTCGGCTACCGCGGTGGTGATCGACTCCGCAGGTTCCGGTCAGTCGCCGCAGCAGCCGCCCGGCACGGTCCTGACGTCCCGGGTGATCTTGTTGCGTGCCGCCAGATCCGCGTCGTCCGGGTAGTCGACGCGCACCAGGGTCAGTCCGTGCGCCGGGGCCACCAGGATCGAACTCGACCGCGACTTCTCCTGGAGGAGTCCTTCGATCCAGCCGAGGTCGCGGCGCCCCTCCCCCACGGCGAGAACCGCACCGACGAGACTGCGCACCATCGACCAGCAGAAGGCGTCGGCGCTGACGAAGGCCGTGAACACGTCGCCGTCGCGCTCCCAGTCGAAACGTTGGAGATCGCGGACGGTCGTGGCGCCTTCCCGGCGTTTGCAGAACGCCGCGAAGTCGTGCAGACCCAGCAGTGTCGCGGACGCCGAGCGCATGAGTTCGAGGTCGAGAACCTTCGGATACGACACGGTGTCCCGGGCTCGGAGCGGATCGGCGCCGTAGGCCGCCGACGTCAGCCGGTATTCGTAGTGCCTGCGCATCGCGGAGAACCGCGCATCGAAGTGTTCGGGCGCGAAGGCGATCCGCTTGATCCGCACGTCCTTCGGCAGGAACCGCGCGAGCCTGCGGACCAGCCGGGATGGGTCGTCAGGGAGGGCGTCGACCGGAACATCGACGTGCGCCACCTGTCCGGTGGCGTGGACCCCGGCGTCGGTGCGCCCCGCCACCGTGAGTTGCAACGGTGTACGCAGGACGGCGCCGAGCTTCTCCTCGATCTCCCCGCACACCGTGCGCAGCCCGTTCTGGCGGGCCCACCCGGAGAAATCGGTTCCGTCGTACGCGATGTCCAGGCGCAAGCGACGGGTCCCATACGAAACGGGCCCGCCGTCCCTCGGGGGGACGACGGGCCCGTTCGATTCAGCGTGTGCCGAAACCAAGTGGACTAGTCCTTCTTGGCCTCTTCGGCCTCGGGGGCGTCGGCCGCGGTGGCGGTCTCGTCCTCGATGGCCTCGACAACGGCGTCAGCGTTCTCGACCTCGGCGTCGGTTGCCTCGGTCTCGACGGCCTCGACGACGTTCTCCTCGGCGGGAGCAGCAGCCGGCGCATCCTTCGATGCCTTCACGCGACGAGCGCGGTCGGCCTCGGAGGTGACGGTCTTCTCCTTGACGAGCTCGATGATCGCCATCGGCGCGTTGTCGCCCTTGCGGGGGACCGTCTTGATGATGCGGGTGTAGCCGCCGTCACGATCGGCGTAGAACGGGCCGATCTCCGCGAACAGGGTGTGCACGACATCCTTGTTGCGGATGACCTTCAGAACCTCGCGACGGTGTGCCAGGGTTCCGGCCTTGGCGTGCGTGACGAGCTTCTCGGCGTACGGGCGCAGGGCCTTGGCCTTGGACTCCGTGGTGGTGATGCGGCCGTGCTCGAAGAGCGCGGTAGCCAGATTGGCGAAGATCGCCTTCTGGTGCGAAGCCGACCCGCCGAAGCGGGCACCCTTCTTGGGCTTGGGCATGATGATCTCCTAGTAAAGGACCGTGAGCTACAGCTGTTCGGTCTCGGCGTAGTCCTCGGTGCCCTCGGCATCACCGAAGGAACCGGCGTCCGTGTCGCTCCACGTCCCGGTGGCGGCGTCGTAGCCGGCAACGGTGGTGGGATCGAAGGACGCGGGGCTGTCCTTGAGGGCCAGGCCGAGCGAATGCAGCTTGACCTTCACCTCGTCGATGGACTTCTGTCCGAAGTTGCGGATGTCGAGCAGATCGGACTCGGTACGGCCGACAAGCTCACCGACGGTGTGAACACCTTCGCGCTTGAGGCAGTTGTAGGAACGGACCGTCAGGTCCAGGTCCTCGATGGGCAGTCCGAACGAAGCAATGTGATCGGCCTCGGCGGGCGAGGGGCCGATCTCGATGCCTTCTGCTTCGACGTTCAGCTCACGGGCCAGGCCGAAGAGCTCAACCAGGGTCTTGCCCGCCGAAGCGAGCGCGTCCCGAGCGGTGATGGAGTTCTTGGTTTCCACATCGAGCACGAGCCGATCGAAGTCGGTGCGCTGCTCGACGCGGGTGGCCTCCACCTTGTAGGTGACCTTGAGCACCGGCGAGTAGATCGAGTCGACCGGGATACGGCCGATCTCGGCGCCGGACGCCTTGTTCTGGACGGCGGGGACGTAGCCGCGACCGCGCTCGACGACGAGCTCGATCTCCAGCTTTCCCTTGTCATTCAGGGTGGCGATGTGCAGATCCGGGTTGTTCACGGTGACGCCGGCCGGGGGCACGATGTCGCCTGCGGTCACAGCGCCGGGGCCCTGCTTGCGGACGTACATGGTGACCGGCTCGTCCTCTTCGGAGCTCACGACGAGGCCCTTGAGGTTCAGGATGATGTCGGTGACATCTTCCTTCACACCGGGAACTGTGGTGAACTCGTGCAGAACGCCGTCGATGCGGATGCTGGTGACAGCAGCGCCGGGAATCGACGAGAGCAGCGTGCGGCGGAGCGAGTTGCCGAGGGTGTACCCGAAGCCTGGCTCGAGGGGCTCGATGACGAACTTCGAGCGGTTGTCAGCGATGACCTCTTCGGTCAGCGTGGGTCGCTGAGAAATGAGCATTGGATTTCCTCCTGTACGGGCGTCCGCTATTTGACGCCCACGATGGGAAAGGCACTTCGTGCCCGTGCGCCTTTCCGGTAGTCGGAACTACCGGAAAGGCGCACGAGCCGTCAGGCCTACTTCGAGTAGTACTCGACGATGAGCTGTTCCTGCAGAGGAACGTCGATCTGCGCACGCTCGGGAAGCTGGTGAACCAGAACCCGGAGACGTCCACCGACAACCTGCAGCCAACCCGGGATCGGGCGATCGCCCTGGGTCTCGCGCGCAACCTGGAAGGGAAGCGTGGACAGCGACTTGTCCTTGACATCGATGATGTCGTACTGGGAGACGCGGTAGCTGGGGATGTCGACCTTCTTGTTGTTCACAAGGAGGTGGCCGTGGGTGACCAGCTGACGGGCCTGGCGGCGGGTGCGAGCCAGTCCAGCGCGGTACACGACGTTGTCGAGACGCGACTCCAGGATGCGGAGCAGGTTCTCACCGGTCTTACCGGGGCGGTTGTTCGCCTCCTTGTAGTACAGGCGGAACTGCTTCTCCATGACGCCGTAGGTGAAGCGAGCCTTCTGCTTCTCCTGCAGCTGGAGCAGGTACTCGCTCTCCTTGATCCGCGCGCGGCCGTGCTGGCCCGGCGGGTAGGGACGACGCTCGAACGCCTGGTCGCCTCCAACGAGGTCGACGCGCAGACGACGCGACTTGCGGGTGATGGGTCCGGTATAACGTGCCATTTTCTTCTACCTATCCTTCCCGCTAGACCCGACGCCGCTTGGGCGGACGGCAGCCGTTGTGCGGCTGGGGGGTGACATCGGAGATGGTGCCGACCTCGAGGCCAGCGGCCTGAAGCGAGCGGATCGCGGTCTCACGGCCGGAGCCGGGGCCCTTGACGAAGACGTCGACCTTCTTGACACCGTGCTCCTGCGCCTTGCGGGCTGCGTTCTCGGCGGCCAGCTGAGCGGCGAACGGGGTCGACTTACGCGAACCCTTGAAGCCGACGTGTCCCGAGGACGCCCAGGAAATCACGTTTCCGGCGGGGTCCGTGATGGACACGATGGTGTTGTTGAACGTGCTCTTGATGTGAGCGGCGCCGTGCGGGACGTTCTTCTTGTCCCTGCGACGCGCCTTCTGGGTCTTCTTCGGACCGGTGCTACGTGACTTGGGGGGCATTACTTCGCCTTCTTCTTGCCTGCAATGGTGCGCTTCGGACCCTTACGGGTGCGGGCGTTGGTCTTGGTGCGCTGACCACGCACGGGCAGACCACGACGGTGGCGCAGGCCCTGGTAGCAGCCGATCTCGATCTTGCGTCGGATGTCGGCCTGGACCTCGCGGCGAAGGTCACCCTCGACCTTCAGCGACTCCTCGATGTACTCGCGGAGCTTGGCCAGATCCTCGTCCGAGAGATCCTTGCTCCGAAGATCCGGGCTGACGCCGGTGGCGTCCAGGATCTCCTTGGAGCGGGTACGGCCGATGCCGTAGATGTAAGTAAGTGCGATCTCCATCCGCTTTTCACGGGGAAGATCGACACCTGCGAGACGTGCCATGTCGGCATTTCCTATCGGTGTGCGGAGGTCTGCTCCCAGTCCATCCCCTGTGCCTCTTCAAACGTCGGCGGTCTCGCGACCGACAATGCTTCAACTAACTCAGTGGGGCCCCGGCCTCCGTGCCGGGGGTGAACCAGTACCTGCTCGAAAGCCGTGAGTACTGGCTGGTGCTGGGAGGTCATCTTTGCTTGTTGCCAAGCAGATCCTCGAAAAGCGGAGATCTAGCCCTGACGCTGCTTGTGGCGCAGGTTCTCGCAGATCACCATGACCCGGCCGTTACGACGGATCACCTTGCACTTTTCGCAGATCTTCTTGACGCTCGGCTGAACCTTCACGTCTTCTGATCTCCTGTTTTGTGGCAGCCCACTACGCAGAGCCGCAGCGGACGTACTTCTCCCCGACCTGGTCGGGCGGGGAAGCTTTACTTGTACCGGTAAACGATGCGTCCGCGCGACAAGTCGTAGGGCGAGAGCTCTACGACAACGCGATCTTCCGGGAGGATGCGAATGTAGTGCTGACGCATCTTTCCGCTGATGTGGGCGAGAACCTTGTGGCCGTTCTCGAGCTCAATGCGGAACATCGCATTGGGCAGCGGCTCGACTACTCGTCCCTCGACCTCGATGGCCCCGTCTTTCTTAGCCATATCCTCCGCGATCCATGTGGTTTGGCGTGCTTATTGCATCTGTTTCCGTTACCGTGGCGCCCAATGGGATCTTCACCGGCCGAAACATGAACAATCCGGATCGAATCCGGCACTGGGCACGCAGACAACCGGCACGCATAGCGCACCGTTGATCCATGTTACGGGAAATTGCTCACCAGGCCAAATGCGGTCCCTGACGGACTCGCAAGCCCGGCGAGAATTCGACTTCCGATACCCACGGCCACGATGCGAAGGATGGTGTGCGTGCGCGCCCTGGTACAGCGAGTGACGTCCGCGTCGGTCCGCGTCGACGGCGAGGAGGTCGGCCGAATCACTCCCCCGGCCGGCGGCCACGGGCTGCTCGTCCTGGTCGGCGTCACCCATACCGACGACGAGGCGAAGGCGGCCCTGCTCGCGAAGAAGGTGTGGACCATGCGCATCCTGGAGGACGAACGGTCCGCGTCCGACCTCGACGCCCCGGTGCTCGTCGCCAGTCAGTTCACGCTCATGGCGGACACCCGCCGGGGCCGGCGCCCGTCCTGGTCCGCCGCGGCGCCGAGGCCGGTGGCGGAACCACTGGTTGACGAGTTCACCGGCGCCCTGCGCGCGCTGGGCGCGACCGTCGAGACCGGCGTATTCGGCGAACACATGGAGATCAGCCTCGTCAACGACGGTCCGGTGACGCTGCTCATCGACGTGTAGGCCCGCACCCGCGGGCGGCCGCTACTCCGGACGCAGGGTCAGGATGCGCGGCCCGTCCTCGGTGACCGCGACCGTGTGCTCCCAGTGTGCGGCACGGGTGCCGTCGGAGGTCACGACGGTCCAATCATCCTCGAGGACAACGGTATCGGTGGTGCCGAGGGTCAACATCGGTTCGATCGCCAGAACGGAACCGACCACCAGTTGCGGCCCCTTGCCCGGAGCGCCCTCGTTGGCGAGGAACGGCTCCATGTGCATTTCCCGGCCGATGCCGTGACCGCCGTAGCCGTCGACGATGCCGTACTTACGGTCGTGCGCCACCTCGGCGGCGCGGGTGCCGAGTTCGATGGCGTGGGAGATATCGGTGAGGCGGTTGCCGGGAAGCATCGCCGCGATCCCCGCCTCCATGGACAGCCGAGTGGCGTCGCTGAGCTGCTGGTCCGCTTCGATGATGTCTCCGACACCGAAGGTCCACGCAGAGTCGCCGTGCCAGCCGTCGAGAATGGCGCCGCAGTCGATGGAGACGAGGTCTCCCTCGGCGAGAATGTCTTCCGCCGAGGGAATCCCGTGCACCACACGATCGTTGACGGACGAACAGATCGATCCGCTGAACCCGTGGTAGCCCTTGAACGAGGGCACGGCGCCTGCGCCGCGGATGACCGACTCGGCCACCTCGTCGAGTTCGAGCGTGCTCACACCCGGCTTCGCCGCTTCGCGGACCGCCACCAGAGCCGCACCGACGATGGCACCGGCGGCCGCCATTGCGTCGAGCTCGCCTGCGGTCCGGAACGGGACGACCTTGCGCTTACGCCCGAAGCCCATTACTTACCCAACGCTGCCAGTGCGCGCGCGTTGACCTCGTCGACCTCGCCCAGGGCGTCGACGGTCACCAGCTGGTCCTTGTAGTAGTCCAGCAGCGGCGCGGTCTCCTCGCGGTACACCCGGAGCCGGTTGCGGATGACGTCTTCCTTGTCGTCGGCGCGGCCACGGGCGAGCATCCGCTCGACCACGACGTCCTCGTCGACGATGAAGGACAGCACTGCGTCGAGCTTGGTGTTCAGCTCGGCGAGGATCGCCTCGAGTGCCTGAGCCTGGTCGACGGTCCGGGGGAAGCCGTCCAGGAGGAATCCGTTGGCCGCGTCCGGCTCGCCGACACGGGCCTTCACCATGTTGTTGGTGATCTCGCTGGGAACCAGGTCCCCGGCGTCCAGGTACTTCTTCGCCTCGAGGCCGAGGGGGGTGGCCTGGCCGATGTTCGCGCGGAACAGGTCGCCCGTGGAGATGTGCGGGACGCCGAGCTTCTCGGACAGAATCGCGGCCTGGGTGCCCTTGCCTGCACCGGGAGGACCAAGGAGGACAAGTCTCACTTGAGGAACCCTTCGTAGTTACGTTGCATCAATTGACTTTCGATCTGCTTGACCGTGTCCAGGGCGACGCTGACGAGAATCAGCACGGCCGCACCACCGAAGATGCTGCTGGAGGTCTGGCTTCCGGACAGGAAGAAGTGGGGCAGCACCGCGATCAGGCCGAGGTAGATCGAGCCGGGAACGGTGATGCGGTTGAGCACGTAATTCAGGTAGTCCGCGGTGGGGCGACCGGGGCGGATACCGGGAATGAAACCGCCGAACTTCTTCATCTCGTCCGCGCGCTCTTCCGGATTGAACGTGATCGCGACGTAGAAGAACACGAAGAACACGATCAGCGCGAAATAGATGACGATGTACACCGGGTTGTTCGGATTCACCAGGTACTCGTTGATGATCCGCTGCCACCAGCTGGGATCGGCGGACGACGTGGCGCCGGTGAGCTGCGCGATGAGGTTCGGCAGATACAGCAGCGACGACGCGAAGATGACCGGGATGATGCCGGCCTGGTTGACCTTGAGCGGCAGGTACGTGGACGAGCCGCCGTACATCTTGCGGCCGACCATGCGCTTGGCGTACTGGACCGGGATCCGCCGCTGGCCCTGCTCGACGAACACGACGCCGGCGATGATGGCGAGGGCCGCGACGCAGATGATCGCGAAGATCAGTCCCCCGCGGCTGTCCAGGATGGCCTTGCCCTCGGACGGCAGGCGGGACGCGATACCCGAGAAGATCAGCAGGGACATGCCGTTACCGACACCGCGCTCGGTGATGACCTCACCGAACCACATGACGAGCGCTGCGCCCGCGGTCATGACCAGCACGATGATCACGAGGCCGAAGATGCTCTTGTCGGCGATGATCTCTTCCTGGCATCCCTGCAGCAGCTGGCCGCGCGACGCGAGCGCCACGATGCCGGTGGCCTGCAGGATCGCGAGGGCGATCGACAGATAACGCGTGTACTGCGTCATCTTCGCCTGGCCGGACTGGCCTTCCTTCCGGAGTTCCTCGAACTTCGGGATGACGACCGTCAACAGCTGGACGATGATGCTGGCCGTGATGTACGGCATGATGCCGATCGCGAAAATGGACAGCTGGAGTAGCGCGCCGCCGGAGAACAGGTTGATCAGCGAGTAGATACCCGCGGAGTCACCGCCCGACAGCTGATCGACACAGGCTCGGACGTTCCCGTAGTCGACGCCCGGCGACGGAATCACGGCACCGATGCGATAGAGCGCAACGAGACCGAGCGCGATGAGGATCTTCCGCCTCAGGTCTGGGGTCCTGAGGGCCGAGACGAAGGCGGAAAGCAAAGATCCTCCTGGCACGACGGTGGGGAGACGAGTCGAAAGCAGACTTGTCCGTGAATGAACTCTAGAACTCTAACAGTGGCAACTGAACGCACAGTTGGGAGACCTGCGGCAGGCTGCCCGTACAGCCGCAAATGGCCGCAGTACAGCGCGAGGCTGTACTGCGGCCATCTACTGGCTAGCGGTGATAGCTCACAGCTCGGTGGCGGTACCACCGGCAGCAGCGATCTTCTCCTTGGCGGAGCCGGTGAACTTGTCGACCGTCACCTGGACGGCGACAGTCAGGTCGCCGTCGCCGAGAACCTTGACGAGCTGGTTCTTGCGAACGGCACCCTTGGCAACGAGGTCCTCGACCGTGACCTGTCCACCCTCGGGGAACAGACGGGCGATGTCGCCGACGTTGACGACCTGGTACTCGGTGCGGAACGGGTTGGTGAAGCCCTTGAGCTTGGGCAGACGCATGTGCAGCGGCATCTGTCCACCCTCGAAGGCTGCGGGCACGTTCTTGCGGGCCTTGGTGCCCTTCGTGCCGCGACCGGCGGTCTTGCCGCGCTTGCCGCCTTCACCACGACCAACACGAATCTTGTTGGACTTGGCTCCGGGTGCGGGGCGCAGGTGATGCAGTTTGATGGTCATGGTTAGACCTCCTCAACTGTGACGAGGTGGCGCACCACGTTGATCAGACCGCGGTTCTGCGCGTTGTCCTCACGAACAACGGTCTGACGGATGCCCTTCAGGCCCAGCGTGCGCAGAGAGTTCTTCTGGTTCTGCTTGGTACCGATGGTGCTCTTGATCTGAGTGACCTTGAGTTCGGCCATTACTTCACGCTCCCAGCCTGTGCGCGTGCACGCAGCATGCCGGCGGGAGCCACGTCTTCGAGGGCGAGACCGCGGCGAGCCGCAACTTCCTCGGGACGCTGCAGGCCCTTGAGCGCAGCAACGGTCGCATGCACGACATTGATGGCGTTGTCGCTACCGAGCGACTTCGACAGGATGTCGTGGATACCGGCGCACTCCAGCACGGCACGCACCGCGCCGCCGGCAATGACACCGGTACCCGCGCTGGCCGGACGCAGCATGACGACGCCCGCTGCGGCCTCACCCTGAATCGGGTGCGTGATGGTGCCACCGATCATCGGAACGCGGAAGAAGCTCTTGCGAGCCTCCTCGACACCCTTCTGAATGGCCGCAGGAACTTCCTTGGCCTTGCCGTAGCCGACGCCGACCAGTCCATTACCGTCGCCGACGATCACCAGAGCGGTGAAGCTGAAGCGACGACCACCCTTGACGACCTTCGACACGCGGTTGATCGTGACGACGCGCTCGATGTGGTTCGACTTCTCGGCCGACTGTCCGCCGCGACGATCGTCGCGACCGCCACCACGACGGTCGCCGCCGCCGCGGTTGTCCCCCGTGTTGGGGCCATTCTGTCCGGCGGGTCCGCTTCCGCCGTCACGCCTCTGACGTCCCGGCATCAGGCTGTCCTTCCGTTCATGTACTCGGTCTTGGTCATCAGAACTTCAACCCGCCTTCGCGAGCTGCGTCCGCAAGGGCCGCGATGCGACCGTGGTAGCCGTGTCCACCGTGGTCGAACACGACGGCCTCGACACCGGCTGCCTTCGCGCGCTCGGCGATCAGCTGACCGACCTTCGCACTGAGGGCCTTCTTGTCGCCGTCCGCTGCACGCACGTCGGCTTCGGTGGTCGACGCCGCAGCCAGGGTGTGGCCTGCGAGGTCGTCCACGAGCTGGACGTGGATGTGGCGCGAGGACCGGTTGACGACCAGGCGGGGACGCTCGGGCGTGCCGGAGACCTTCTTGCGGAGACGGAAGTGACGACGCACCTTCGACAGGCGACGCTTCGTGGACGCATCCTTGCCGAGCGGAATCCGCTTGGCTTTCTGGTTTGCAGTCTGGCTCATATCACTTACCCGTCTTTCCGACCTTGCGGCGGATCTGCTCACCCTCGTAACGCACGCCCTTGCCCTTGTACGGGTCCGGACGACGGAGACGACGGATGTTGGCCGAGATCTGCCCGACCTTCTGCTTGTCGATGCCCGACACCGAGAACTTGGTGGGCGACTCGACCGCGAAGGTGATGCCTTCCGGAGCCTCGATCGGGACCGGGTGGCTGTAGCCGAGTGCGAACTCGAGGTCCTTGCCCTTGAGAGCGACGCGGTAACCGACGCCGTGAATCTCCATCTTGGTGGTGTAACCGTCGGTGACACCGGTGATGAGGTTCTGCACCAGGGTGCGAGACAGACCGTGCAGCGCGCGGCTGCGACGCTCGTCGTCCGGACGAGTCACGCTGAGCGTGCCGTCGTCGTTCTTCGCAATGGCAATCGGCTCGGAGATCGTCAGGGCCAGCGTGCCCTTGGGACCCTTGACCGTGACGTCCTGGCCGTCGATCGAGACGTCGACGCCGCCGGGGACGGTGACGGGAATCTTTCCAATACGCGACATTGTGGTGGCCTCCCTTACCAGACGTAGGCGAGGACTTCCCCGCCCACTCCTTGATTGGCCGCCTGGCGATCGGTGAGCAGGCCGGTGGACGTGGAAATGATCGCCACGCCGAGGCCGCCCAGAACCTTGGGCAGGTTGGTGGACTTCGCGTACACACGCAGACCGGGCTTGGAGACGCGGCGCACGCCGGCAAGGCTGCGCTCACGGCTCGGCCCGTACTTCAGGTCGACGATGAGGGTCTTGCCCACCTCGGCGTCTTCGGTGCGGTAGTCGGCGATGTAACCCTCGCGCTTGAGGATCTCGGCGATGTTCGCCTTGATCTTCGAGTGGGGCAACTTCACCTCATCGTGGTACGCCGTGTTGGCGTTGCGCAGACGCGTCAAGAAGTCTGCGATGGGGTCGGTCATGGTCATGAGGTTGACCTCTACCTTTCTCACAACGGTTCCCTCTGCCGTTTCCGGCGCAGGCCTATCGCGAAGTAGGTCTTACGTTTCCCGGTCCGAGGTTACGAACCGGAAGTCTGTGGGGTGACGCCGCCGCCGAGGCGACGGCGTCACCGGCTCACCAGGAGCTCTTGTGAACGCCGGGCAGCTCGCCGGCGTGCGCCATCTCACGGACGCAGATTCGGCACAGGCCGAACTTGCGGAACACCGAGTGCGGACGGCCGCAGCGCTGGCAGCGGGTGTAGGCGCGCACCGCGAACTTGGGCTTCTTGTTGGCCTTGTTGACCAATGCCTTCTTAGCCATTAGCTCAGTTCTCCTTGAACGGGAAGCCGAGGTGCTTCAGCAGGGCACGGCCTTCTTCGTTGTTGGTCGCGGTGGTCACCACGGTGATGTCCATGCCGCGCGGGCGGTCGATCTTGTCCACGTCGATCTCGTGGAACATCGACTGCTCGTTCAGGCCGAACGTGTAGTTGCCGTTGCCGTCGAACTGGTTGCCCGACAGGCCGCGGAAGTCCCTGATGCGGGGAAGCGCAACGGACACGAGACGGTCCAGGAACTCCCACATGCGGTCGCCACGCAGCGTGACGCGGGCACCGATCGGCATTCCCTCGCGGAGCTTGAACTGCGCGATGGACTTGCGTGCCTTGCGGATCTCGGGCTTCTGACCGGTGATCAGAGCGAGATCGTTGACGGCACCGTTGATCAGCTTGGCGTCGCGCGCGGCGTCACCGACACCCATGTTGACGACGACCTTGACGACGCCGGGGATCTGCATCACGTTGGCGTAGTCGAACTCGGTGTTCAGCGCAGCCTTGATCTCCTCGCGGTAGCGAGTCTTCAGGCGCGGCTGGATCTTGTTCTCAGTGGAGGTCATGTCAGATGTCCTTCCCGTTCTTCCGGGAAATCCGAACGCGCTTGCCGGACTCTTCGTCGGTCCGGTAGCCCACGCGAGTGGGGTTGCCGTCCGAGTCGACGACCGCGACGTTGGAAACGTGGATCGGGGCTTCCTGCGTGACGATGCCGCCGGAGGAGGCTCCGCGCTCGTTCGCGGAAACCGCGGTGTGCTTCTTGATGCGGTTCACGCCTTCGACGAGGACCTTGTTGGTCGCGGGGTAGGCCTGGATGACCTTGCCCTTCGCGCCCTTGTCCTTGCCGGCGATGACCAGCACGGTGTCACCCTTGTGCACCTTCATCACAGCACCTCCGGGGCGAGCGAGACGATCTTCATGAACTTCTTCTCACGCAGCTCACGGCCGACGGGGCCGAAGATGCGGGTGCCACGGGGATCGTTGTCCGGCTTGATGAGGACGGCGGCGTTCTCGTCGAACTTGATGTACGACCCGTCCGGACGGCGACGTTCCTTGGTGGTACGGACGATGACGGCCTTGACGACCTCGCCCTTCTTGATGTTTCCACCCGGGATGGCGTCCTTGACGGTGGCGACGATGATGTCACCGATCCCGGCGTAGCGGCGAGACGAACCACCGAGAACGCGGATGCAGAGAATCTCCTTGGCACCCGTGTTGTCGGCGACGCGCAGCCGCGACTCCTGCTGAATCACTTACTTCTCCTTGACCTGGACTGTTGCACGGCAGATTTCCGACCCGACGTGCGCGGTCTGTACCCGTGCCCTGCGAGAGGGGCCGCCCGGGTGGGCGGCACAACGGTGGGGTTGCCGTGCGTCTGCCGCAAGGCAACCCCACCATCGTACTGGATACATTATTCGGTTTCTTACTTGGCCTTCTCGAGGACCTCGACGAGACGCCAGTGCTTGGTCGCGGACAGCGGACGGGTCTCCATCAGCTGCACGCGGTCACCGATGCCTGCGACGCCGTTCTCGTCGTGCGCCTTCACCTTGCTGGTGCGCCGGATGATCTTGCCGTAGAGCGGGTGCTTGACCCGATCTTCGAGCTCGACCACGATCGTCTTCTCCATCTTGTCGGAGACGACGTATCCGGTGCGGACCTTGCGGCTGCCGCGCTCTTCAGTGCTCACTGCTTTTTCCTCACTCATGCCGCGTCACCTGCGTCCGGACCAACGGCCAGCCCGAGCTCACGCTCACGCAGAACGGTGTAGATACGCGCGATCTCGTGACGAACGGTACGAAGTCGACGGTTGTTGTCCATCTGACCCGTGGCCATCTGGAAACGAAGGTTGAACAGCTCTTCCTTCGACTCACGAAGCCGGGTGACCAGCTCTTCTTCGGTGAGCTCGCGGAGCTCTGCGGCTGGGGTTCCAGTAGCCATCAGAACTGCTCCTCCCTTGTCACGATCCGGCACTTGCACGGAAGCTTGTGCATCGCGCGGCGCAGGGCCTCACGAGCGATCTCCTCATTGGGGTAGCTCATCTCGAACATCACGCGACCGGGCTTGACGTTCGCGATCCACCACTCGGGCGAACCCTTACCGGAACCCATGCGGGTTTCGGCCGGCTTCTTGGTGAGGGGGCGATCCGGGAAGATGTTGATCCAGATCTTGCCGCCACGCTTGATGTGCCGGGTCATGGCGATACGAGCGGACTCGATCTGCCGGTTGGTGATGTAGGCCGGCTCGAGAGCCTGGATGCCGTAGTCACCGAAGGTCACCTGGGTTCCACCCTTGGCGGCACCCGAACGGCTCGGATGGTGCTGCTTGCGGTGCTTGACCCGCCGTGGGATCAACATGCGTCAGCCCTCCTTCTGTTCAGTCGTAGCGGGTGCATCGGCAGTGGCGGTCGCTGCGCGGCCGGCCTCGGTGCTGGTCGCGGTGGTGCCGGTGGCACCGGAACGACGGGGACGGCTCGGACGCTCACGGCGCGGGCGGTCGCCTGCGGGAGCAGCCACGTTGGCGGCGAGCTCACGCTTGCCACCGACGATGTCGCCCTTGTAGATCCAGACCTTCACGCCGATGCGGCCGAAGGTGGTCTTGGCCTCGTAGAGGCCGTAGTCGATGTCCGCACGAAGCGTGTGCAGCGGCACACGGCCTTCGCGGTAGAACTCCGACCGGGACATCTCGGCGCCGCCGAGACGACCGGAGCACTGAACGCGGATGCCCTTGACGTTGGGCTGACGCATGGCCGACTGGATGGCCTTGCGCATGGCGCGACGGAAGGCGACACGGTTCGAGAGCTGCTCGGCCACACCCTGTGCGACGAGCTGAGCCTCGGCCTCGGCGTTCTTGACCTCGAGGATGTTCAGCTGGACCTGCTTGCCGGTCAGCTTCTCGAGCTCGGAACGGATGCGATCGGCTTCGGCGCCGCGGCGGCCGATGACGATGCCCGGGCGAGCGGTGTGGATGTCCACACGCACACGGTCACGGGTGCGCTCGATCTCGACCTTCGCGATGCCCGCACGCTCCATGCCGGTGGCGAGGAGCTTACGGATCGCGACGTCTTCCTTGACGTACTCCGCGTACTGCTTGTCTGCGTACCAGCGAGACTTCCAGTCGGTGGTGATGCCGAGGCGGAAGCCGTGCGGGTTGATTTTCTGGCCCACTACTGAGCACTTCCCTTCCGGCGATTACGGGTCGATGTTCCGGTCTTCGGCAGGCTCTCCACGATCACGGTGATGTGACTGGTGCGCTTGCGGATACGGAACGCACGTCCCTGTGCACGCGGCTGGAACCGCTTGAGGGTCGCGCCCTCGTCCACAAACGCCGTGGCGACGACAAGCGTGCTCGGGTCGAGGTCGAGGTTGTTCTCGGCGTTGGCTGCTGCAGAGGCGATCACCTTGGCGACCGGCTCGCTCGCTGCCTGCGGCGCGAACTTCAGGATGTTCAGGGCGTCTTCAACCGAACGCCCGCGGACCAGGTCCACAACACGACGCGCCTTCATCGGCGTGACGCGCACGTGGCGCGCTACTGCCTTGGCGGTCGGGTTGGCGGTTTCGGTGTTGCTCATCGCCTCTTCGCCTTCCGATCATCCTTGATGTGACCCTTGAACGTGCGGGTCGGTGCAAACTCTCCGAGCTTGTGTCCGACCATCGAGTCGGAAACGAACACGGGGACGTGCTTGCGGCCGTCGTGAACCGCAAACGTGTGGCCGATGAAGTCCGGGATGATCGTGGAACGACGGGACCAGGTCTTGATGACCTGCTTGGTTCCCTTTTCGTTCTGCACGTCCACCTTCGCGAGGAGGTGGTCATCGACGAACGGGCCCTTCTTGAGGCTGCGTGGCATCCTTCACTCCCTCCTAGCGCTTGTTCTTGCCGGTACGGCGACGACGGACAATGAGCTTGTCGCTCGCCTTGTTCTTGCGGGTGCGGCCCTCGGGCTTGCCCCACGGGCTGACCGGGTGGCGACCACCGGAGGTCTTACCCTCACCACCACCGTGCGGGTGGTCGACCGGGTTCATCACGACACCACGGACGGTCGGGCGCTTGCCCTTCCAGCGCATACGGCCGGCCTTGCCCCAGTTGATGTTCGACTGTTCGGCGTTGCCGACCTCACCGATCGAGGCGCGGCAGCGAACGTCGACACGACGGATTTCGCCGGACGGCATACGCAGCGTGGCGTAGGTGCCTTCCTTACCGAGCAGCTGGATGCTGGATCCGGCCGAGCGGGCCATCTTGGCGCCGCCACCCGGGCGGAGTTCCACCGCGTGGATGGTGGTACCCGTCGGGATGTTGCGCAGGGGCAGGTTGTTGCCGGGCTTGATGTCGGCGCCTGCGCCGGACTCGACCGGAGCACCCTGGATCAGGCCCTTGGGGGCGATGATGTAGCGCTTCTCGCCGTCCGCGTAGTGCAGCAGGGCGATACGCGCGGTGCGGTTGGGGTCGTACTCGATGTGAGCGACCTTGGCCGGCACGCCGTCCTTGTCGTTGCGACGGAAATCGATCAGCCGGTAGGCGCGCTTGTGTCCGCCACCCTTGTGCCGGGTGGTGATACGACCGTGTGCGTTACGTCCACCGCGTCCGTGGAGCGGGCGAACCAGCGACTTCTCGGGGGTCGACCGAGTGATCTCGGCGAAGTCCGAGACGCTCGAGCCACGACGGCCCGGGGTAGTCGGCTTGTACTTACGGATTGCCATGAGTCTTCTCGTCCTCTATGTCTCGTCAAGTCCCGGGCGCTTACGCGACCGGTCCTCCGAAGATCTCGATGGGCTTGCTGTCGGCCGAGAGGGTCACGAGCGCGCGCTTGGTGTCCTTGCGCTTGCCGTAACCGAACCGGGTCCGCTTGCGCTTGCCCTGACGGTTGGCGGTGTTGACGCTGGTCACGGTGACGCCGAAGATCTTCTCGACGGCAATCTTGATCTGCGTCTTGTTCGAGTCCGGGTGCACCAGGAAGGTGTAGGTGCCTTCCTCGATCAGTCCGTAGGACTTCTCGGAGATGACCGGGGCGAGCAGGATGTCGCGGGGATCGGCGATGGTGCTCACTTGCCCTCCTCCTTGTTCTCTTCCTGGGCGGTCTCGGCGGGCCCGTGGATGAACGAGTTCAGCGCCTCGACGCTGAACACGACGTCATCGCTGTTGAGCACGTCGTAGGTGTTGAGCTGGTCGGGTGCAATGGGGTGCACGCCGTCCAGGTTCTGCACGCTCTTCCAGGCCGCGATGTCCTCGCGTCCGACGACGAGCAGGACCTTCTTGCGGTCCGAGATCTCGCCGAGGAAGGTGCGGGCGGACTTCGTGGACGGAGTCTGACCGGCAACCAGTTCGGTGATCACGTGGATGCGCTCGTTGCGGGCCCGGTCGGAGAGGGCTCCGCGCAGGGCGGCGGCCTTCATCTTCTTGGGGGTCCGCTGGCTGTAGTCGCGCGGCTGCGGGCCGTGGACGGTGCCACCGCCGGCGAACTGCGGTGCACGGGTCGAGCCCTGACGTGCGCGGCCGGTGCCCTTCTGGCGGTACGGCTTCTTGCCACCGCCGCGAACCTCGCCGCGGGTCTTGGTGGCGTGGGTGCCCTGACGTGCAGCGGCGAGCTGCGCGACGACAACCTGGTGGAGAAGCGCGATGTTGGCAGGCGCGTCGAAGATCTCCGCGGGGAGCTCGACGGTGCCGTTGGTCTTGCCGCCGGCGACCTTGACGTCCAGCGTCAGCTTGGTCGTCGATGTCTCGGTGCTGGTCATGCTCGTGCACCACCCTTCACTGCACTCTTGACGATCACGAGGCCACCCTTGCGGCCGGGGATCGCACCCTTGATCAGCAGCAGGCCGTTCTCGGCGTCCACCTTGTGAACGGAGAGGTTCTGCGTCGTGATGCGGTCGCTACCCATGCGGCCGGACATGCGCATGCCCTTGAACACGCGGCCCGGAGTGGCGCAACCACCGATGGAACCGGGGCGACGGTGAACGGCCTGCGCACCGTGCGATGCACCCTGACCGGCGAAGCCGTGGCGCTTCATGGTTCCGGCGAAGCCCTTACCCTTGCTGGTTCCGGTGACGTCGACGTAGGCGCCGTCCTCGAAAACCTCGGCGGTAAGTTCCTGGCCGACCTCGTACTCCGAGGTGTCGGCAACGCGGAGCTCCACAACGTGGCGGCGCGGGGTGACGCCGGCCTTGGTGAACTGGCCGGAAGTCGGCTTGTTCACCTTGCGCGGGTCGATGGCGCCGAACGCGAGCTGCACGGCGCTGTAGCCGTCACGCTCTTCGGTACGAATCTGGGTCACGACGTTCGGTCCGGCCTTCACGACGGTGACCGGAACGACCCGGTTGTTCTCGTCGAAGACCTGGGTCATGCCGAGCTTGGTGCCCAGGATTCCCTTGATCTTGGTATCAGTCATTGTTTTTGTCTCCGCCGCGCTCACTGAATGTTGACGTCGACGCTGGCCGGAAGGTCGATGCGCATGAGCGCGTCAACCGTCTTGGGCGTCGGGTCGAGGATGTCGATAAGCCGCTTGTGAGTACGCATCTCGAAGTGCTCGCGCGAGTCCTTGTACTTGTGCGGCGAGCGGATGACGCAGTACACGTTCTTTTCGGTCGGCAACGGCACGGGTCCAACGACGCGGGCCCCGGTACGGGTCACCGTCTCGACGATCTTGCGCGCTGACGCGTCGATCGCCTCATGGTCGTAGGCCTTGAGCCTGATGCGGATCTTCTGTCCCGCCACGCTTAGTGTCCTTTTCTTGCCGCGTTTCGTAGTCCCACCCGAGTCGGGCCGAACTACCTCGTCTGCACAGTCCCTTACCTGGGCCGCAACTGTCCGAACGCTAGGCGACCGGGACACACCCGATCCGCTGCCGCTGTTCATCTGTCATGGTTCTCCGGTACACGCGGTCGGGCGTGTCGCCCTCCCACTCATTCTCCGACCCGGAACTTTTCAGCTTTTCGGGCCGGGAACGCGCACCGGATGCACTCGAATTCGAGTGCCAGTAGGTACTGCTTCCGTCTTGCATGTGGCCGCGAGCAGGTCATGTGATCTACACCGCGACGTTTCACCCCACCTGTTTCGGGCCGCAAACGATCGCGTCCCAGACAAGGCAACCCGACCAGTATGCCGTACCGGGCGGGAGACTTCAAACCGGGCTCGATTCCTCTCGTACTCGACCGAACTTACCCTGAAGTAAGATACGGGAGTGACTACCTCGAGTCCCACGTTCGCCGCGTGGCAGAAGCTCCCCGACAACACGCTCGGACACGTCCTCTTCTCTATCGGTATGTGTCTGCGCGTCCCCTACTTCGGCTCGGTACTCCCCCGCGTCGTCGAGATGCGCCCGGGCCGCTGCGAAGTCCGCGCACCGAAATGGTGGGGCGTCCGCAACCACCTGGGTACGTTCCACGCGATCGCGGCGTGCAACCTCGCCGAGGCCGCCATGGGCATGTTGTCCGAGGCGACCGTGCCGTCGACCCACCGGTGGATCCCGAAGTCGATGACGGTCGACTACCTCGCCAAGGCGAACGGAACGCTGCGCGCCGTCGCGGAACTGCCGGAGCTGCCGGATTTTGCCGCGATCACCGAGGGCACCGACGTGGTCGTGCCCGTGCGCATCTTCGACCGACAGGGAGCAGAGGTGGTTCACGCCGACATCACGACGTGGGTCACGCCGCGGTAGAGCGCGAAAGGCGCATGTCGAAGCTCACATTCGTCCCGAAGTTCGCGGGAGTGACCCGAATTGCCGTGTGGCACTTCCCCGGAGCCGGAACGTCGCGGCACAGCACGACCTTCCGGCCGGACGGGTCGGTTTCCGCCGTGGTCGCCGATGCCGAAGTGGTACAGACGTCCGGCATTTATCGTGTACCTGTCTTTACGCGTTACAGAAGTTTTTCCCACCCCTTCGTCGGGCGCGAAGGTGTTCCCCGGTCTGCCTTGATCACCCTCTTCGCGTGACATACTCGGGACATGCCAGCACCTGACTCCGCCGTTCTTGTCGAGGGAATCGAGAAATCCTTCGGTGACGTAGCAGCGTTGCGGGGTGTGAGCTTCGAGGTGCCCCGCGGCACGGTCCTGGGCATCCTGGGCCCCAACGGCGCAGGGAAGACCACCACCGTCAACGTGCTGTCCACTCTGCTGCGCCCCGATGCGGGCCGCGCGTTCGTCGCCGGACACGACGTCGTCGAGGAGTCGGCGAACGTCCGGCGCAGCATCATGATGACGGGCCAGTACGCCGCCCTCGACGAGTCACTGACCGGCCGCGAGAATCTGGTGCTGTTCGGCCGCCTGATGGGCCTGCCCAAGGCGTCCGCGAAATCGCGCGCCCAGGACCTCCTGACACAGTTCGATCTGCTCGAAGCGGGTGACCGGAAGGTGTCCGGGTACTCCGGCGGTATGCGCCGGCGCGTCGACATCGCCTGTGGCCTCGTGATCCGTCCCGAGGTGGTGTTCCTCGACGAGCCCACCACCGGCCTCGACCCCCGCAGCCGCCAGGGCGTGTGGTCCCTCGTGTCCGCGCTGAAGGAGCAAGGGATCACGATCCTGCTGACGACGCAGTACCTCGAAGAAGCCGACCTGCTGAGCGACAACATCGTCGTCATCGACAAGGGCACCGTGATCGCCGAGGGCACGGCCGACGAACTGAAGGCCCGGACCGGCGGAAGCTACTGCGAGGTCGTCCCGGTGAGTCTCGACGACCTGCCGCGCGTCCGCGAAATCCTTTCGAGCCTCTGCCCACCCGGCCGGGCCATCGAGGAAGGCACCGACCGGCTGTCGATTCCCGCCGAACACGGCGCCCAGACCCTCGCCGAGGTTCTGCGCCGCCTCGACCTCGCCGGGGTCACGCTCGCCGACATCGCCCTGCGGCGCCCGTCCCTCGACGACGTCTTCCTCTCCCTCACCGGTCACGTCCGCGTCGACGAGAGCCTGCCGTCGTGACGGCGCCCGCCCAGCTCGGATTCGACAGTGCCCTCGAAGGCAGGCACCGGCGGCCGCAACCGTCGATCATCCAGCAGTGGATTGCGCTGTCCCAGCGGAACCTGCACACGATGTGGGTGTTCGGTCAGTTCTTCATCGCGGTGTTCGCCCCGCTGATCTTCACTGTCGGTTTCTATCTGCCGCTGCGTCTGGTGATGAAGTTCCAGGGCATCGACTACGCGCAGTTCGTCATGCCGATCATCGTCCTGCAGGCCATGGCGTTCACCGCCATCTCGGCGGCGCACCGCGCGGCCACCGAGGCGTCGAACGGCATGAATTCGCGATTCCAGACGATGCCGGTCGGGGCGGCGGTCCCGCTTGCCGCGCGAATGACAGCCTCCCTCGTGCACTCGACGATCTCCCTCGTCGCCGCGATCGGCTACGGATACGCGATCGGCTTCAGGTTCGACGGCGGCTTCGGGCTGACCGCGGCGTTCTGCGGGCTGGCGATGCTCATCGGGTTCACGCTCACGACGGGTGCCGACGCCCTCGGCACTCTGACCCGGAGCCCCGAGGTCACCAGTCAGGCGCTGACGCTCCCCCAGCTGATCCTCGGCATGTTCTCGTCCGGTTTCGTTCCGGTGACGCAGTTCCCGGAGTGGGCGCAGGGTTTCGTGCGAAATCAGCCCATCTCGCAGTTCTCCTCGTCCATGCGTGCCATGACGGAAGGCACGATCACGTTCCACCAGCTGACACCCACCCTGTTGTGGTGCGGAGGGCTGGCGCTGGTCTTCATTCCGTTGTCGATCTGGTCGAATGTGAGGCGCGGATGACCACCGAATACCGATCCGACACACCAGCGACGGTGACCTTCCCCGAGGTGCTCGAACCCCACCCGGAGAATTCCTTCGCCGCACTCTTCTCGCACAGCCTGCTGCAGACCAGACGACTTCTACTCCGCTGGGCGCGCGACCCGTACACCATGCTGCAGGCGATCGTGTACCCGTCGTTGATGTTGCTGATGTTCTGGGCCGTGCTCGGGATCTCGATCACCAAGGCCACCGGGGTCAACAGCGTCTTCGGGACCGTTCCGATGATCACGCTCGTCGGCGCGATGTTCGGATCCATCGCGGGCGGCCTGTCGCTGAAGAAGGAATGGGCGGACGGGCTCCTGAGCCGGTTCTGGGTGCTGCCCGTGCACCGCGCGTCGGGCCTGCTCAGTCGCCTGATGGCCGAATCGGTGCGGATCATGCTCACGACGGTGCTGATCATCGCCGTCGGTTTCGCCATCGGGTTCCGGTTCGATCAGGGCATCCTCGCCGGTGTCGCGCTGATGCTCCTGCCGCTGCTGTTCGGGGTGAGTTTCGCGACGATGGTGACCGCCCTCGCCGTCAACGCGGCGAAGGCACCGCTCGTCGAACTCCTCTCCCTGCTGTGCACTCTCCTGCTGTTCTTCAACTCGGGATTCGTACCCACCGGCGCCTACCCCACGTGGCTCCAGCCGTTCGTGGAGAACCAGCCGATGTCGTGCGCGATCGACGCGATGAAGGGACTGTCGATGGGCGGTCCCGTCGCGGAGCCTCTGCTCAAGACCATCGCGTGGTCGCTCGCCGGGCTGCTGATCTTCACCTACCCCGCGGTGCGCGGCTATCGCCGGGCCGCGGGCAACCCGGCATAGCCCCTCGCATACCGGAGCTCAGAAGAATCTGATCCCGGCCAACCGGTGACGCACCGCGGTCGCGGGGGTCAGCAGCCAGTCGACCGTCTCGACGATCCGGCCGACGCGCAGCAGCAGCTCGTCGAGGTCCTGTTCGGGGGCCGTCAGCGACCCGACGACTCCGTCCACCGACCGGACCGTGCCCGCGAAGGTGTCGAGCCCGTCGGCGAACTTGTCCAGCAACGCGTCGAACCTGCCCAGCACGCGGGCGAATTCGTCGAGGGACGTCCCGATCTCGTGGGCCACCCCGTCGACGCGGCCGATCGTGACGTCGGCATTGAGTGCGGCCTGGGTGAGTCTCCTGATACGGCCGGCCGTGTCGACACCGTCCGCCGCACCCGTCGGTTTGCTCATCGATGTTCTCTCCTCGGCTCGTGCACGGACCTAGCGCGGGGTGTGCCCCGTGAGTGGCGGCTCGATCACCAACGGATCGTCCGCGGCCGGTGGTCCGTAGACGCCGCCGTTCCTCGTCGCGTTCTCCTGACCCAGGTCGTCCGGTCGTGGAACGTTCACGGCACCCCGCTGCTCCAGGTACTGCTGCGACTGGCACGTCCAGTCCAGGGCGGGCGCACTCGGTTCCGCGTCGGTCACCAGACGGCGAGGGGCGTCGTACACGCACATCGGCCCCTGCGTTCCGACCAGGAAAAGGTCCGCGAGTCCGCCCTTCTCGATCGACGCGATCTTCGGCAGCGCGCCGGGCATGATCGTCAGGCCGTAGTCGAGGGAGGGTGTGCGGTCACCGACGATCCGGGTGGGGAGAACCAGATTCGCCATCAGGGCGCCCAGTGAGTCCCGATTTCCCGACAGCAACGAGTCCAGACTCGACATCGTCTGCGGCGAGCGCCCGAGCAGGTCGACGAGCGCGGAATCGTTGGCCCGCAACTGCTCGAGGACGCTCCGGGCGGTGCTCGCCGATTCCGGCAGAGCGGCGGTGAGGCCGTCCGCGGTGTCCAGGAGCGGCATGCCCTTGTTCACGATGGTCGACAATGCGTCGGTGCGGGTTTCGAGTGTCCGGGCGATCTCGGCGGAACCGTCGAGCAGGTTCTGGAGGTCGGGCCCCGTGCCCCCGAAGGCGGTGCCGAACGTGTCGGCCAGCGACGACAGAGCGGTGACGTCCATCGAGTTCACGAGGTCCGTGGTCTCGACGAGGGTCGCGTCGAGCGAGCGCGGGATTCCCTCCTCCGGAACCTCGACGACGTCTCCGTCCGCGAGGTACGGCGGGTCCGCACTGTCGGGCATGATGTCGAGCGCCTGGATGCCGATCGCGTTCTCGGTGGTGATCTTCGCCGTCGATCCGGCCGGCACCTGGGTACCGGGATGCAGTTCGATGCCGAGGACGACGCCCGTCCCTTCGGGGTTCACGTCGACGGAGCTGATAGTGCCCACTCCGACGCCGCGATAATTGACGGACGCTCCCTGGGCGAGGCCCGCGGCGTGGTCGAGCCGCGCACTCAGGTGAATGGGACTTCCGAACGTGTCCGGGCCTGCGACGTACCGCAGCCCGAACAGCATCGCGGCGATCGAGATCACGAGGAACAGGACCAACTGCGCGACCACGTGACGTGTCATCATCGGACGCCTCCGGCGAGTACCTCGGGCAGCGTGCGGGCTTCCGGCACCTCGAGCGGAGCCGATCCGGTGAGCAACTTGGCGATGACGGCGGTGACGTCGAACGTTCCGTCGAACGTCGTGTAATCGCCGGGTGTGGCCGCGGCGAATCCACCGAGGAACGTCGCCACCGAATTCAACGTCGGCGCGAGTTGTGACTCGAACCCGTCGAGTGCCGTGAGCACGGCCCCCGCGTCGCTGATCTCGGCCGACAGTTCGGATCCGGCACTGCCGAGGACATGTTGCGCCTCGCGGCTGAGACGCGACGCCTCCCCCATCAACGCGACGATCTGATCTCGTTGCGACACCAGGAGATCCACCGCAGGCGCCAGGCCGGTCATCGCCCGATCGAGAGTCGGTTGCCCGGCGGCGAGTTCCGCCGCGAAGGCATTGGACGCCACCATCGCCCGGTCGAGTTCGTCCCGATGGTCGTCGACGACGCCCAGTGTGTCGTTCAACATGTCCACCAGTTCCCGGACCTTGTCCGAGCGGCCCGCGAAGGCGACGGTCAATTCGTTCATGATGGCGTGCATCTGGTCTATGCCGCTGCCGTTCAGCACGGTGGCCAGCGCGGCCAGGCCACTCTCGATGTCGGGACCGCGCGACGTCCGGTCCAGTGGGATGGTGTCACCCTCGCTCATCGGCGCGCCTGCCGCGTCCCCGACGTCGAGTCGGACGAAGGGATTGCCGAGGGCCGTGGGCAATTCGATCCGGGCCGTCGCATCCTGCGGTATCGGAACGTCGTCGCGGATCCGCATCTCGATCCGAGCGGTGAAGTCCCGGGTCGACACGTCCGAGACTCGGCCCACCACCTCTTGACCCACCCGGACCTCGGCGCCCGGGACGACACGATCGACACCGTCGAACTGCGCGGAGATCTGATACGACGGACCGTCCGGCGAACGGCCCACCGACAGATCCTGCAGGCTCAGCGAACACCCCGCGACCGGCAGCGCCATACCGACGATCAGCGCCGCCGTCAGCGATTTCGTTCTCGTCCGGATCGTCATCGTCCTCCGACCATGAGTTCGCGCAGCCCGAACGGGTCGGACATGCTGGGCGGAAACTGAATCGGGTTGGTGATTCCCGCTCCGCGGCAGAGGATCGGATCGACCACCGCGCAGAGCGGGGACGTCGGCTCGGCCTGCGCCAGGTTGGTGGAGATGTTCAGCCGGATGCGGGCACGCTGGTCAGGAGTGACCGCACGCTGGATGTTGTCGATCAGCAAGGGCACCAGGTCCATGATCTCGGCGAGGTCGGTGTCGTGCCTCTGCAGCACCTCGCTCACTCCCGCGAGGTTGTCGATGCCGGCGGCGACGTCGCCGCCCCGGGCGGACACGAGTTGGTCGATCTGGTTCAGGAGCGCGGACAACTGGTTCACCGTGTCGCCGATCGCGAACTGCTGGCCGGCGAACTCGTCGCCGATCGCAGTGAGCGAACCGGCGAGTGAATCGACCTGCGCCTGACGCGACGAGATCGCGTTCACGAGCACCTCGAGGTTGTCGACGAGCGCGCCGACATCCGCGCTGTTGCCTGCGATCACCGAACTCGCCTGCGACAGTGTGCGGATGGCGTCGTTCATCGCGGGACCGAGGCCGTCCGAGGACGCGGCGGCAGCGGAGATCGCGGCGCCGGCATCGCCTCCGTCCGGACCGAGCGCCTTGACGACGGTGTCGACGCTGTCCATCAACTGGTCCCAGGTGATCGGCGAATGACTGCGCTCGGGTGCAATGGTCTGCCCGCTCTCGAACACCGGGCCGCCGGTGTACGCGGGGCCGAGTTCGACGAATCGCTCACCGATCGCGGACGTCACCAGCACGTACGCATTCGCGTCCGCGGGCAGCACGATGTCCGACGCGACGGACATCGTGACCATTACGGTCGCGCCTCTCGGCTCGACCGCCTCGACCGTGCCGACCGGAACCCCGAGCACCGAGACCTTGGTGCCGGGGAACACGCCGTTGACGTAGGCGAATTCGGAATGCACGACGGTGGACGACGTGCGGAAGATCAGCAGCCAGCCTGCCACGACGATCGCCACCACGAGCGCGAGCACGCCGCCGATCCCGGCGACCCGGCGTGCGATGCCCGCGTTCACGAGCACCCCGTGATCAGTCCGACGACGCACAGCAGGTTGTCGGCGATGACGGCCGACGGCGCGGAGACGTCGGCCCAGTCGCCGGTTCCGGTCGCGTTCACGAGGGCCCTCGCGGCCGGTGCACCCGTGGTCAGGAGCGAGTCGAGGTTGGCGAGGTTCGCCTGCAACCGGTCCGTCACCTGCCTCGCGTTCGCGAGGAGTGAATCCAGCTCGGCGGTGTTCTCGCCGAGGAACTGGGATGCCTGTGCGACGAGCGCCTGGAGATCGTCGACCATCTGGCGGATGGCTGCACGCCGGGTGGCGAGTGTGTTCATCACGACGTCCGCGTTACCGAGCAGGGTGGTGAGCTGACCCTGCTGACCGACCAGCACGTCCGTGAGGGTCCGCGAGCTGTCCAGCAATTGCGTGACCTGGTCGGCGTTCTTCGCCAGGATCGTGGACGCCGCGCTCACACCCGCCAGTGCCTCCCGGTTGACGTTCGCGTCCTGCGGCAATGTCTCCGTCACCACCGCAAGCATCTTCTGCAGTCCCCCGAGGTCGAGTTCGTCCGCCGTCTCGATCGCGGACGATCCGATGTCGTCGAGCGAATACGGAACGCTGGTGCGGCGGAGTGGGATCACCCCGTCGTCCCCCAGGTCTCCCGGCCCCGACGGCGCGACGTCCAGATAGCGCTTGCCGAGGATGGTCGACAGCTTCACCCCCGCGGACGTCGTCGATCCGAGGTGACGTTCACCGTCGAGCCGGAAGTGCACGACCACGTGATCGCCCGCCAGGTCCACTCCGGTGACCCGGCCGGCGGGGACCCCCGCCACGTACACGTAGTCCGAATCGGTCAGGCCCGCAGCGTTCGCGAGTTCGGCCGTGTATCCGTCGGTCCGCACGGCGAAGCTCACCCGCGGGATCACCAGAACCAGCGCCAGCGCCAGCGTTGCCGCGAGAATTCCCACGATTCCGACGATCAGCGGGTTGACGGGCCGCACTCGCTGATTTCCCGCCAGCGAGTCCCAGACGTCGCGCACGTTCTCGGTGACACTCATTGGCAGTACCTCGAATGCAGGTCGGGACCGAGGGCGCCTTCGCGACCGTCGACGTTGACGATGAAGGTGCACAGGTAGATGTTGAGCCACGAGCCGTACGAGCCCGAGCGGTCGACGGAGGAGAAGAACTCCGGCATGGCCACCATGAGGTGATCGAATTCCGGGTTGGCGCCCAGCATCGCCCCCGTCAGCGAGTGAAGTTGTTCCACGGTGCGGCCGAGCTCCGGGACGCGCCCGTCCACGATCTGCAGCGCCGAGCGACTCACCGCCGCACTCTGATCGAGGGTGTCCATGAGAACCTCGTTGTTCTCGGCCAGCATCCCGGTGAACTGGGTGAGGCTGTCGACGAGGTGGGACAGCTCGGGACCCCGTGCCGCCGCCGTTCCCACCACCACCTCGAGGTTCCGGATGAGATCACCGATCAGCTGATCGTGATTCGCCAGGTTGCCGGTGACGTCCGCCACCCTGCGCAGCAGAGTTTCCATGCTCGCCTTTCTGCCGTCGAACACCGCGACGACTTCGGTGGCGAGTGCGTTGACCTGTTTCGGGTCGATGGCGTCGAACAGTGGCTTGAATCCGTTGAAGAGACTGGTGAGGTCGAGTGCGGGCGACGTTCGGTCGAGCGGAATCGTGTCGCCCTCCTCGAGGGTGCCCTCGCCCGACGGCCCGGCCGCGAGATCGAGATACCGGACCCCCAGGAGGTCGCCGTACCGGATGGCGACGGTGGTGTCGGCGGGAAGTTTCTGATCGCGCTGCACCTCGAAGTCCACCAGGGCGGTGGCACTTCCGGCGTCGCCGTCGACGATGTCGATCGAATCGACACGTCCCACCCGCACACCGGCGATGGTGACGTCGCTGCCGGGAGTGACACCCTGGGCGTCGGTGAACAACGCCTTGTACGTGACGGTCTGCCCCTCGACCGGGACCCGCAGCGTGTTCACGACGAGCACTGCCGAGAGGATGCCGAGGACGCCGAAGATCGCCAGTTTGATTGCCGAGTTCCGGACGCTCATCCTCCGCCACCTCCCCCGCAGTTCGGTCCGTCCATGCCGGGATACTGCGGGCAGTCGGCCGACGTGTAGGGCCGCGGGTTGGACAGGTCCGCGGCGACCCGGACCGCGAACTTGCCGGTGGCGAAGACGGCGGCGCCGGCCTCGCCGAACGGGCCTGCCTCGTCGAGGGTGGCCCGCAGCAGATCGGACTTGCTGGCCATGGTGCCCAGGGTCGGCGAGACGTTCAGGGCCACCGCGATCATGTTGTCCGCGTTCTGTTCCAGGACGTCGCCGGAATTCCTCGAGACGACGAGCGAAGCGGCGAGGAAACCGGTGAAGCTGTCGGTGTTCTCGACGAGTGTGTTCGACAGCGACACCGCGGCGTCCATGGCGGCGAGGACGTCCGGCGCGGCCGCGGCCAGTTGCTCACTGATCCGGGCGATCTGTGGCGTCCGCTCTGCGACCGACTCAAGGAGTGGCGAGGTGGATGTCGCCACAGCGTGGAGGCTGTCGATGGTGTGCCCCAACTGCTCGCCGCGACCCCGCAACGCGTCGGCGACGGCGCTGAGTGCGGCCTGCATCTGTTCGGGTTTCACCCGCGACAGCATGTCGTAGACCTTCGAGTACAGGTCGTACATCTGGACGGTCTCGGCCGAGGTGTCGGGTTGCAGCCGCGCCCCGGCCTCGAGTCGGGCGCCGCCGGTTCCGGCGGTCGACACCAGCTCGAGGGTCTGGTCGCCGAACAGCGTGCGGGGAACGACCCGCACCTGGACGGAAGCCGGGATGTGACGCATCTGCTCGGGGCGGAGACTGATGTCCATGCCCGTCTCGTTCATTCCGGCGTCGACACTCGACACGGTTCCGACGGTCGCCCCCTTGTAGGACACCGTGGTGTGCGACTTCACGGCACCGGCGTCGGCCGGAAGTGTCGCTGTCACCACGGGATCGGTGACGATCGTTCCGGTGCCGAAACCGACCAGCAATGCCGATCCCAGAATCAGGACCGCCACTCCGATCACCCCCCGCACGGCGAGTGCGCCGGTGCCCGGACCACCCGGGCGGCCGCGCATCACGGCAACCCCAGGGCGGGGGCGGACGGGACGAGACCCCACAGCGAGAGCGTCAGCAGCAGATCGACGATACCGATGGCGAGGATGCTGGTCCGCAACGCACGTCCGGCCGCACGGCCGACGCCCTCGGGGCCGCCGTGCGCGTGGTATCCGTACGAGCAGTGGACGAGCGCGATGATCGTCGCGAACACGACGGCCTTGACGAACGAGTACACGACGTCGGTGGGGGTGAGCATGAGATGGAAGTAGTAGTCGTAGGTTCCGGCCGACTGCCCGCCGAACGTGACGATCACGAGCCGCGATGCCAGGTACGACGACAGCAGGCCGACGACGTACAACGGCACCACACAGATCAGGCACGAGACGAGTCGTGTGCTCGCGAGGAACGGCAGCGACCGGATCGCCATCGCGTCCAGCGCACTGATCTCCTCCGAGATGCGCATGGCGCCGAGCTGCGCGGTGAACCCGGTTCCGACCTTCGCCGCGAGCGCGATGCTGGCGATCACGGGCGCCAGTTCGCGGGTGTTGAGGATCGCCGACAGGAGTCCGGACAGCGATCCCATGCCGAGCAGGTCCAGTCCGCGCAGCCCCTCGATGCCCACCTGCGTCGCAGCGACGGCGGACATCGCAAAGACGACACCGATCGCGCCGCCGCCGGCGAGCAGCGTGGCACCGCCGAAGCTGATGTCGCCGATCTGACGCATGATGTGCCGCCAGTACTTCACGATGGCGAGGGGAACTCCGGCGATCACGCTGCCGTAGAACGTGAATTCCCGCCCCAGCCCCGTCATCAGGTCGAGGGGCTGACGAGCCCGGGCCCGCACCCAGTGCACTGCGGGCCATCTGGTGCTCACGACCATCAGTAACCACCTACCGGGACGACGAGAACGGAATAGAGCTGACTGAGCACGGTGTTGACGATGAAGACCAGGATGAAGGCCAGAACGACGGCCTCGTTGACGGCGTCGGCGACACCGCTGGGCCCGCCCTTGGCGTGCAGCCCCTTGAAACTGGCGACGAGCGCCGACGTCACCGCGAACGCCGTCGATTTGACGAGGGCGACCACAAAATCCGACAGCCGCGTGTACTGCGACAGTGCGGTGAGAAAGCTTCCCGCCGAACTGTTCTGGACGATCACCTGGAAGAGGAAGCAGGCCGACACTCCGACGGCGGTGACCATCGCGCAGAGTGCGATGCCGACGATCACCGCTGCGAGCACGCGCGGGACCACGAGCCGCTCGATCACATTGAGCCCGAGCACCTCCATGGCCTCGACCTCTTCGCGGATCGTCCGCGAGCCGAGGTCGGCGCAGATCGCGGACCCTCCGACCCCGGCCAGCATCAGCGCGCACACCAGGGCGGACGCCTGCCCGACGATCACGAACCCCACGACCGCCCCGGTGTACCCCTCGGCGCCGAGCTGACCGGCGAGGCTACCGATCGTGACAGCGATGAGGACTCCGATGGGGATCATCAACAGCAGGGCGGGTGCCGATGTGACCGACGCGATCCGCCAGGCCTGATCCAGCAGTTCCCGCCAGGCCAACTTGCGCCGCACCAGAACTCGCACCGCGGCCACCGTGGTCGCGATAGAGAATCCGATGAGTGCGCCGACTTCGTTGGCGAAGTGACTCACGGGCCCTTTGGCGGGTGGCAACTCGAATGTCACGCGGTCCTCCCCCGTTGCCGGTCACCGCAGAGCGGGGACCGGCCTCGAGATGTTCGATACGGGGTCAGACGACCGCGACGCCGGATGCGCCGTGGGCCTTTCGGAGCTCGCCTTTGACGACCTTGCCGCTGGCGTTGCGGGGCAGCGCGTCGACGATCACGACGTCTTTCGGGTGTTTGTACCGGGCGAGCTTGTCGTCGAGCCATGCCGCGAGTTCGTCCACGGTGAGGTCGGATCCCTCGTCGTCGAGTGCGACGACGGCGACGGGCACCTCGGTCCACTTGGGATCGGGCCGGCCGACGACGGCGGCCTCCCGGATCCGCGGATGTCCGAACAGGACGTTCTCCACCTCGGCGCAGTAGATGTTCTCTCCGCCGGAGATGATCATGTCCTTCTTCCTGTCGACGACGTAGACGAATCCTTCGTCGTCCTGCCGCACCAGATCTCCGGAGTGGAACCACCCGCCGGCGAACGCGTCCGCCGTGGCGGCCGGGTTCTGCCAGTACTCGAGCATCATCGTCGGTCCGCGGTAGACGATTTCGCCGACGGTCCCGGGTGCGACGACGTTCATGTCGTCGTCGACGACGCGTGTCTGGATCGTCGGGATCGGTTTGCCCACCGAACCCAGTTTGCGGATCGCGTCGTCCCCGTCGAGGACACAGGTGATGGGCGACATCTCGGTCTGCCCGAACACGGCGACGATGAGCGCCCGCGGGAACGTGTCCGCCATGGCCCGCAGCACAGTATCCGATGCGGGCGCCGCCCCCCAGCTGATGACGCGGAGGGCGAGATCGCGACCCCGGACGGTCGGGTCGGCGCAGACGGCCTGCCACTGCACCGGCACGAGGAACACCGTCGTGATCCGCTCCTGCTCCCACACGTCGAGCATCTCGGTGGGGTTGAACGCCTTGAGCGGGTGAATCACCGTGGTACCGCCGAGCATCAGCATCGGGGCGACGGAACCGAGCGCGGCCACGTGGAACACGGGGGACGCGAGGAACCCGATGTCGTCGCCGCGGTCGTAACGCATCGCGCGGATACAGGTGATGGACTGTCCGACCATGTTCGAGTGCGACAGCACCGCCCCCTTGGGCGTACCCGTCGTTCCGGACGTGTAGAGAATCAGCGACGGTGTGTCCTCCGGCAGATCGACGGGGGCATGGGCCGGGCCGGACTCCGACACGAGTTCTTCGTAGCCGAGCATGTCGGCTTCCGTGTCGGCGCCGATGTTCACGACCAGGCTCAGTTCGGGAACGTCCTGCCGCACCGCCGCGACCAGCGGTGCGAGCGCGGGCTCGGTGAACACCGCACGAGCCCCGGAGTCACGGGCGATGAACGCGACCTCGGGCGGGGTGAGCCGGAAGTTGACGGGGACCGCGATGGCGCCGAGGGCATTGATCGCGAGAACCGCTTCGAAGAATTCGGTGCGGTTGAGGGTGATCAGCAGAACACGGTCGCCGAACTTCACGCCTCGCCGGGACAGTGCGCCGGCGAGCGCCTCCGATCGGTCGTGCAATTCGCGCCAGGTCGTACTGTGGCCGAGAAAGCGGAACGCGGCCTGATCGGGCTTCATCTCCGCGTGCGACGCAACCCAGTTGTTCCAGTGGTTGCGGCGGGATTGCAGTGGCTGCTCCAGCAGCTCGCTACGTGACGACATGTGGTGGTGGTCCCTTCGCTGTACTCGTGTCCGGCGCCCGTCTGCCTGTTCGGACCCGCACCGAGCTGTGACGAGTATTACAGATCTCGACGTCTATCGGAACAGTCTTGTTAACCGCAATTCGCATCAGCTCCGGAAGTTCGGAGCGCGTTTCGCGAGCATCGCGGTGACGCCTTCGACGAAGTCGGGGGCCTGCAGCAGTTCCGCCTGACCCGCCTTCTCGCGGTCGAGTGATGCGTCCAGAGCTGTGAGCGTCGCTGCGGTGAGTGCCCGCTTGGTGAGTTCGATGGCCCGCCTCGGACCACGAGCGAGCCGGGCCGCCACGGCATCGACGTGCGCGGCGAGTTCGTCCGGAGGGAGGACGCCCGCGATCAGGCCGTCCCGCTCCGCCTGCGCGGCGGGCAGGCGCTCTCCGAGGAGTGCCATCCGGGTAGCCCGTGCCCGGCCGACGGACGCCGCGATCAGCGCGCTGGAACCGCCGTCTGGCATCAACCCGATGTTGACGAACGCAAGAAGTAGATAGGCGTTCTCGGAGGCATACGTCAGGTCGGCCGTCAGCGCGATGGACGCCCCGACACCCGCGGCCGCCCCGTTCACCTGCGCGATGACCGGGACCGGCAACTCGACGATGGCACGAACCACCCGGTTGGCGGAGTCCATCACCACCTCCGCGGGCGCTTCCCGGCCCCCGGCCGCGGCGGCCGCCGCGAGGTCCGCGCCCGTGCTGAAGGCCTTGCCCGCCCCCGCGATGATCACGACGCGAACCGAGGAGTCCGTGGCGGCTGCGGTGAGCACGTCGCCCAGTGCCGTCATGTGTGCCAGGTCGAGGGCATTCATCCGGTCGGGGCGGTCGATCGTGATCCGGAGGATCCCGGCCTCGTTGACGACGCGCAGCCCGTCGACCGCCGGGGCGGTCACGACACCGCTCCGATGCGCGAGTCGACCGTGCTCGCGAGCCGTCCGGTAATGATCGATTCCGCCTCCGTGACCATCCGGGTCACGAGTTCGCGCACGGTCGGAATGTCGTCGATCAGGCCCTGGCTCTGTCCAGCGGTCCAGATTCCGGCGTCGAGATCGCCCCTTTCGAACACCGTGCGTCCCCGGGCTCCGGCGACGAGATGCTGGATGTCGGCGAATTCGCAGCCACGGGATTCGATGTCGACCACCTCGGTGCTGACCGCGTTGGTCGCGACGCGGGCGGTGTTGCGAAGGGAGCGGAAGATGAGTTCGGTGTCGCGTTCGGTGTTGGCGACGATCTGTTCCTTGACGGCGTGTGCCACCGGGGATTCGACCGTGCACATGAATCGGGTGCCCATGTTCACGCCGTCGGCGCCGAGTGCGAGTGCTGCGACGAGACCACGCGCGTCCGCGATACCACCGGACGCGATCAGGGGGATCGTGAGCTTTCGGGCGGCCGCCGGGATCAGGATCAGGCCCGCGACGTCGTCCTCACCCGGGTGCCCTGCGCATTCGAAGCCGTCGATGCTGACCGCGTCGACACCCACCTGTTCCGCCTTCACCGCGTGCCGCACGCTCGTGCACTTGTGGATCACCTTGATCCCCGCGTCCTTGAGGTGCGGGAGGTGGTCCACCGGATTGGAGCCGGCGGTCTCGACGATCCCGATTCCGGAATCGATGATCGCCTGGCGGTACTCGGCGTACGGCGGCGGGTTGATCGACGGGAGGATCGTCAGATTCACACCGAAGGGCTTGTCGGTGAGCTCCCGTGTGCGGGCGATCTCCGCAACGAGATCTTCGGGAGTCGGCTGGGTGAGCGCGGTGAGAAATCCGAGCGCCCCCGAATCGGCCACGGCCGCTACGAGTTCGGCACGGCCGACCCACATCATGCCGCCCTGGACGATCGGATGCTCGACACCGAAGGCCTCGGTGAATTTCGTCCTCATCTCAGTTCACCTCTTCGAACGTGCCGCCTGCGGCAGCCTTGTCCAGCAGTAGTTGGGGTGGAAGGAATCGGTCGCCGTACCGCGCGGCCAGCAGCTGCGCCCGGGAGACGAACCCCTGGATCCCGCCCGCGTATTGGTCGATGTAGCGGGCCACGCCACCGGTCCAGCCGGGGTACCCGATGCCGAGAATGGAACCGACATTGGCGTCGGTGGTCGACTCGAGCACCCCCTCTTCCAGGCATCGGACCGTCTCGACGGCCTCGATGAAGAGCATCCGCTCCTTGATGTCCTCGAACGGGATCTCGGTGTGCGCACCATCGCGCCGGAACATCTCGAGCCCGGACCACAATCCGACGCGCTTACCGTCCGCGTACTCGTAGAAGCCGGCGCCTGTGGAGCGACCCTTGCGGCCGAACTCGTCGATCAGCGCCGGGTCCAGATTCGGATTCCGGACCTGGATCTCCTCGATCAACCCGACCGCCAGGTCGATGGGCTTGGTGCCGTGCAGGGCACCGTTGCTCTTGCCCCGTCCACGAGGGGTTCTGATCGCGTCGAAGATCAATGCCTGCCCGCTCTGCCGGGTTGCACTCATGTTCCAGCTACCTCCGATAGTTCGAAATGTGAGATCCAGGAGCGCACGACCGTCAGGAGAGACCGCGGACATATGCGAATTTCGGTTAACTTATTCCGCCTGTTCCTCACGTGTCAATACCCCCACGACACCTTGGCGGCCGGATTCACCGGCATTTTCCGAGAATGCGGCGTGACGATTTCTCCGAACGCAACCCTCAGCCGACCAGACGATGCGAAAGTCTCGGTTAAGATGATCGACAGTTAAACTGGCAGATGACTGCCGATTACTGGAGGTGACCGTGGCTCGGACCAGCACGACGGCCGGTGCCGCCACCGAGCGGCCGATCCGCCGTCGCCCGAAGAACCGCAAGGCCCAGATCGCGAACGTCGCTGCCGAGGCCTTCAGCGAGCGCGGCTACCACGCGGTCGGCGTCGACGAGATCGCGGCCACCATCGGGATCTCCGGCCCCGCCCTCTACCGGCACTACCCCAACAAGTACGCCCTGCTCGTACACGCCGCCACCACGACGGCCGACGCTCTGCAGGCAGCCGCGGACGGCGCGCTCGAGGGGATGGCCGAACGCGAGCCCGGAGACCGCCTCGACCATCTGATCTCCGCGCTCGTCGCGAATACCATCGAGAACCGCAAGGTCGCCGGGCTCTACCGCTGGGAGGGCCGGTACCTCGAGGCCGAGGATCGCACGCGAATCCGCGACGTCTTCGTTCACGTCACCCAGTGCGTGGCGGGCCCCCTGCGGGAACTGCGCCCCGAACTCACGTCCGTCGACGCCACGACACTGGGGGCGTCGACACTGAGCGTGATGGGGAGCATCAGCGCACACCGCACCACCCTCGCGACGCGCCGGCTCGGCGCGCTACTCGAGTCGGCGTGCGAATCGATCCTGCACGCGACACTGCCTCCCGCCGTCCCGGCCGACGGAAGGAATGCGGGCACAGGTGCGGTACGCGGCCTGGCGGTGACGTCCAAGCGCGAGTTGCTGATCAACGAGGCCGTGAAGATATTCGACCGGCACGGCTATCACGACTCGAGCATCGAAGAAATCGGCGCCGCGGCCGGCATCAACGCGTCGAGCGTGTACCGCCACTTCCCCAGCAAGGCCGACCTTCTCGCGGCGGTGTTCTACCGCGCGTCCGACCGGCTGGCTGTGGCTACCTCGGCAGCGCTGTCCACCGCCACCGGCCCCGAGGATGCACTCCGCACACTCGCGGAGTCCTATCTGGAACTCGCCTTCCGGAACCCGGAAGTGCTGTCGGTGTACTTCGCGGAGATCGGGAATCTCCCGAAGAACGAGCGGACCAATCTCCGCAACGTGCAGCGCCTGCACGTCGAGGAGTGGGTCCACCTGGTGACCACCGTGCGCTCCGAACTCTCGGCTCCGGAGGCACGGTTCCTGGTTCACGCGGCGCTGGGTTTGGTTCTCGATATCGGCCGACTGGTCCACTTCGACACCCGCGAGGAGTCGCGTGCGCGTCTCCACACCCTGATGACGGCGGTACTACTGGGCCACTGAGGCCGTGTCCCTGGACGAGTCGCCCAGGGGCACAGCCGTCATGCGACCTGTCGACGGGCTCCACGGTGATTGTCGCTGTCCGCGCCCAGATCCCGGGGACGGTAGCCGACCGGGTATCCGGGATAGCTCCGGTTGTGCCGATCCCGGGCGGCCTTGGACTCCCGCCGCGGCGGCAGGAAGCGCACGAACCTCGCACGGATCCGCAGCGCACGGCGGGACGCGTTCTGCAGCCAGATCGGGGCGGCGGGAAACCCGAACGCCGACAGCATCATCGGGTCGAGGAGGGCGTAGACCCCCTGAGCGACGAGCGGCCGGAGAGGCGCCGGAAACCAGGAACAGAACAGCTTCAGCGTGTAGGTGCCGACGCGATGGTTGTCGTCGGTGTACCGGAAATGCTTCCGCTCGTAGTCCACCTTGAACCGGTAGAAGTCCTCGAAATGCTCGGGAATGTTCTTGATTCCCATTCGGATTCCCACCTGGCGGTAGAAATGGAAACACGCGAGACGCTCGTTCGGGGTCAGCCGCCGCCACCCGAAGCGGTCGATCCAGTCGATCGGCTCGTAGATGAAGGTGGTCAGCACGTACAGCATGTCGTCGTTGTCGATGTCGTACTTGCCGTGCATGCGGTTCACGACGCGCAGCGATTCGACGCCGCGCTCGGAGTCGTAGCCGTGTTCGACGAGTTCGGCCATCAGCAGCGCGGTGTCGTCGTACCGCTTCTGTGGCCGTTTCTCGAACTCACCGGTGCGTTGCAGCAGTTCCGAAATGGTGGGGACGCAGTACGTCCGGAACAGCGCGAACTCGAGGGATCGCTGGTAGTCCCACGGAAATTCGTAGCCGGCCGTGATGCGATGGATTTCCTGGTGATCCCGAATCGGGTCGAGTTCCTCGATGCGGCGCCGCCAGCCGTGCCTGCCCCGCGGAACCTCGCCCGGCGCGCCGGTGTCGGCACGCTTGGTCTTCATCAGCATGTGAATACCCTCCTGCCGTGTGATCAGCGTCCGTGCCGGTTCTTCAACATCCAGGCCGAGATCTTCATGTCCCGCGACTTGCGCTGCATGGTGAGCAGGTTCAGCGGAGCCGCGAACTTCTGCCTGGCGATGGATTTGACCCGGCTGAATTCACGCAGACCGTCGGCGCCGTGGATGCGGCCGAAGCCCGAATCTCCGACACCCCCGAACGGCAGCGCCGCCACACCGGCGAACCCGAGCACCGAACCGATCGTCACGACTCCGGTCCTGAGCTTCTCGGCAGCCTGCATCGCCTTCGTCGCATCCTTGGTGAAGATGGATGCGCCGAGCCCGAACGTGGTGCCGTTGGCCTTCGTGACCGCTTCGTCGAGGCTGGCGACCTTGTTGATGACGACCGTGGGTCCGAACGTCTCCTCGCGGATCGCGGCGCTGTCCTCGGGAACGCCGGTCAGCACGATCGGCCCGACGTAGCCGTCCTTGATGGAGTCCAGTCCGCCGACCACCGCGGATCCGCCCTTGTCGAGTGCGTCCTGGACGTGGCCGCGGACGACGTCGGACTGGCCGGCCATCGTCATCGGACCGTAGGCGGCGTCCCGGGGGCCGGGGTGCAGGACCTTCGACTTCTCGGCGACCAGTCGGACGAACTCGTCGTACACCGAGTCGACGACGTAGATGCGCTCGACGCCGGCGCACGTCTGTCCGGCGTTGCCCATCGCGCCGAACACCGCGAAGCCGGCCGCCTCGTCGAGATTCGCGTCGGCGTCGACGAGCATGGCGTCCTTGCCGCCCGCCTCGACGACGAGGGGGGTGAGCGTTTCGGCGCACGCGGCCATGACGCGCTTGCCGGTGGCGGCAGATCCGGTGAAGGCGATCTTGTCGACCCCGGCCGAGACGAGAGCCGCGCCGGTCGACCCGTCTCCGGTGACCACCTGCAGCACGGGTTGGTTGGGAACGAGCGTCTTCCACTTGTCGGCGAGCCACACCGCGACCCCGGGGGTCAGCTCGCTGGGTTTGAAGACGACAGTGTTGCCCGCCGCCAGCGCATAGGAGATCGACCCCATCGGCGTGTACACGGGGTAGTTCCACGGCCCGATGACACCGACCACACCCATCGGCTCGTATCCGACACTGCTGGCCTGGTTCGCGCTGACCAGGCCCGACGGCACCTTGCGCCGCTTCAGGACCTTGCCCGCGTTCTTCGCGGCCCAGTCGAGGTGTTCGACGGCGAGCATCACTTCGAGGAGCGCGTCGTCGTACGGCTTACCGGTTTCGGCGGCGACGAGTGCGGCGAGCTGCTCACCGTCTCGCGCGACGGACTTCTTCCAGTCGAGGAGCCATTGCTTGCGGCCGTCGAATCCGAGAGCGTTCCACCACTGAGCGGCCGCTCGGGCCGCGTCGACGGCCTCGCGCACCTCCTGCTCCCCCTGGATCGGGTACTCGGCCAGGACGTTGCCGTTGCGCGGGTCCAGGGACGCGAACGTCTTCGGCGCCTGCTCCGTCGAGGCCGCGGGCTGCGCGCCGGCCGTCGTCTCGGTCGTCTCCGCCTGCTGTGGCATGGTCTGTCCTCCCTCGAGATCACATCAAATATATGTGATGTGATGTAATGTAGTGGACATCACAGTATGCGGCAGACCCCATCGCGGCAAGCCCCACACAGTCACCTCCGGCCGACCGATTCGCCGGCCGAATCAACCTCGAGGAGTCCCCCGGACATGAGCGTCGAATTCACCAGTGAACAAAAGGACTTCGCGTCGGCGATCGCCGATTTCTGCAAGCGCGAGAGCGGCACCCGCGAGCAGCGCGACAGGCTGACGAATCACGGCGAGCACAACCACAATCAGGACGTCTACGAGAAGATGGCCAAGCTGGGCTGGCTGGGCATCACCATTCCCGAGGAGTACGACGGATCGGCCGCCAGCCACGTCGACATGTGCATCCTGCTCGAGGAGGCCGCCAAGGGCATGGCCCCCATCGGCGGCATCGGTCCCACCCTGATCACGGGCGGCGCCTACGCGAAGTTCGGGACCGACGCACAGAAGGACATCGTGCTGCGCGGCATCGTGGCCGGCCGATCACAGTCCATCTCGATGTCCGAGCCGGAAGCCGGTTCCGACGTCGGCAACCTCAGCACCCGCGCGGAGAAGACCGCCGACGGCTGGGTGATCAACGGTCAGAAGACGTGGTGCTCCAACGCACACTTCGCCGACAACATCCTGCTCGTGGCCCGCACCGGGCGCGGCGACGGCAAGCACGAAGGCCTCACGATGTTCCACGTCCCCGCGGATACCGCCGGGCTGAAGATCAGCGGCATCGACACGATGGGCGGCAAGGAGGTCAACGATCTCTACTTCACCGATTGCGTCCTGCCCGAGGACGCGGTGGTGGGCGAGGTCGGCAACGGCTGGCGCCAGCTGATGACCGGCCTGAACTTCGAACGCCTGATCCTCGCCGCCATGATGCTCGGCACCGCGCAGCGCGCGTTCGCCGACACCCTCGACTTCGTCACCCAGCGCAAGCAGTTCGGGCGGCCCGTCGGATCGTTCCAGGCGCTGCGCCACCGCATCGCCGATCTCGCGACCGAGATCGAGTGCTGCAAGCTGCTCGTCTACAGCGTCGCCAAGGACGTCGACGCGAACCCGGACAAGATGCTGGCCCGCGAGGCGTCGATGGCCAAACTGAAGGTCACGGAGACGGCGAAGAAGGTCGCGCTCGAGGGCATGCAGATGATGGGCGGGTACGGCTACGCCACCGAGTTCGACATGGAGAAGCACGTCCGCTCCACCATCGTGTCGACCATCTACGGCGGTACCAACGAGATTCAGCGCGACATCATCGGCAAGACCTACGGCTTGTAATCATCCCCTGCGGTTTATGCTGGTTTGCCGCATCGAAGGAGTTCTCCATGGCATCGCCCTCCGTGTCACGATCCCCAGCGGGCCGCACCCTGCGCCGTCGACCCCAGCTGTCGGACGACGTCGCCGTGCACGTCCGTAACCTGATCATGTCCGGGGGCGTTCGCCCGGGTGACTTCATCCGCCTCGACGAGACCGCGGCGGACCTGGGGGTCAGCGTCACACCTGTCCGTGAGGCGCTCCTGACCCTGCGGGGCGAGGGACTCGTCGAACTGGTTCCCCACCGCGGGTACGTCGTCGCCCCGCTCAGCCGGGACGACATCCACGACCTCTTCTGGCTGCAGGGGCAGATCGCCGAGGAACTCGCGGTCCGCGCGACACGGTCGGCCACCCCGGAGGCCGTGGAAGAGCTGACCGCGATCAACGAGAAACTGCGGCGCGCCGTCGAGGACGGCGACGCCGACCGCATCGAGGACCTCGAGTTCTCGTTCCACCGGGTCATCAACCGGCTTGCCGACGCGAGCAAGCTGTCGTGGTTCCTGCTCAGCGCCACCCGATACACCCCGGTGCAGTTCTATTCGTCCGATCCGGCCTGGGGCGAGTCGGCGGTCGACAGCCATCGCCGTCTCATCGCCGCCCTCGCCGACGGGAAGACCGACGTGGTGGGTGCCGAGAACAAGGCCCACTTCATCGACGGCGCCCAGCGGCTGGTCGCGCATCTCGACGAGGTCGGCATCTGGGACTGACCGGCACCACCGGTCCCCGGCGCCGGGTCAGCACGGTGCGGGGTTGCGATCTCCGTACGTGGGGTCCAGCGCCCGCTGGATGATGTACACGGCCCGCGGATCGGTGGTCAGCTGATTGTGTTCGGCCGTGTTCGCGTCGCAGCCGTCCTGGAGCCAGATGTTGTGCACGACGGCCCCCGGACCGGCCGTCAGGAACGTGTTCTCCGGCGGGGTCGACACGGTATCGCTGCGACTCGCGACCACCGTGTACTCGATGCCCGGGTCGGTGTCGCCGCCCGCGTTGAGGAGCTGAAGGAAGGGCGAGCCCACCATCTGCTGGATGTAGGACGGTCCGACCGCGACACCGGCGAGCGTCGTGACCGGCACACCCAGTGCCTGCGCGATCGCGCCGAGCGATTGGACGTCCCCGAAGCTGGTGCCGTGGTTGGTGGCGCCGAGCGTGACGAGCGAGTGCACCTTGTTCAGCGCCGGGTTCGTGCGGTCCGCGCCGCCGTCGAACCGCAGGTACTGGCGGGACACCGTGCCACCGAGCGAATGCCCGATCATGTCGACCTGCGAAGCGCCGGTGGTGGTGCGGACCTGATCGACGAAGCCGGCGAGCTGCTGAGCGGACTCCGCGATGTCGGCGCCGCCGAACATGCGCATCATGTTGCCCTCGGTCAGACCGGCGGCCTGTCCGTAGTTGAGGGCGAAGACGCAGTAGCCCTCCGCGTGGAGCGCCAGAGCGAGGTCCTTCCACGTTCCCACCATGCCCGTCCAGGTGCCGTGCACCAGCACGACGGGACGCGGATGTGCCGCGGATGGCTTACAGCTCCAGTCGTTCGCCCCTGGAAGCACGGACGGATCGACCACGGGCGCGGGTTCCGCTTCCACGGGATCCGCTGCCGCTGGTGCCGCGCCGCCCAGCATCACAATGCCTGCCAGCACGAACATCAGAGCCCTACTGGCCGACGATATACGCATATTCCTCGTATCCTGAGTGAGCGGAAATAGACTTCAGGTTACGTTAGCCAACCGTCCATCAAAGTCTCAACTCGAGATCGAGACTCTGGGGGTGATAACCCACCTGGTTCGTATTCGGCCGATCGAACACGGTCCTCCCGGCCATCCGGGAGGCTCATGGAAACGAACCACCAACGACACACGATAGTCGGGAAGAGAAAGCTACTGCCGATCGAGTGAGTGGGGCGATTATGTACTTCTCCGTAGGACAGCGGAACGGCGACGATTCCGGAGAGCATTCTGACGCCTCGGCGCAGCAGGCACTCGACGGTCTGCGCGCGGAACTCGACGCAGTCGACGCGACCCTTCTCGACGCGGTCCGGCAGCGCTTGGAGGTGTGCCTGCGCATCGGCGAACTGAAGCGACGCGAGCACATCGCCATGATGCAGCCCGGCCGGATCCACATCGTCCACGAACGGGCGCGACAGTACGCGGACAGCCACTCACTGTCCCCGGAGTTCTTCGACTCGCTCTACGACCTTCTCATCGCCGAGACCTGCAGGCTCGAGGACCTCGTGATCAACGCGGAGCCCGCCGACGAGGGGCTCTACCACAACGGACACCACGACCACCGTGACAACCACCACGTTCGTCACAGTTCCGTGCCCTCTGCGAATGTCGAGTCGTGATGAGTACCCGGACGCTCCTGGTCGACAACTACGATTCCTTCACCTACAACCTGTTCACCCTCCTGGCCGAGGTGAACGGTGAACCCCCCACGGTCGTGCACAACGATGTGGAGTGGGATTCGATCCCCTGGTCCGACTTCGACAACATCGTCATCTCCCCCGGCCCCGGACGCCCGGAGCGGCAACGGGACTTCGGCATCAGTGCGCGCGTCATCACGGAGACCGCACTCCCCGTCCTCGGCGTGTGCCTCGGCCATCAGGGGTTGTGCCAGCTGTTCGGGGGCAGTGTGGTTCTCGCACCCGAACCGATGCACGGCCGGGTGTCCCTCGTCGAACACAACGGTTCCGAACTCTTCGCGGGCATTCCGTCACCGTTTCCGACGGTCCGCTACCACTCGCTGATCGTCGAGGATCTCCCCGACGACCTCGAGGCCACCGCCTGGACCGCCGACGGCCTGCTGATGGGTGTCCGTCACCGCACTCGTCCGCTGTGGGGCGTCCAGTTCCACCCCGAGTCGATCAGCACCGCCTTCGGTCACGAACTGCTCGCGAACTTCCGCGATCTCACGCAGACGCATTCCGGGACACCCACGCACGGTTCCATGCTCAGAATCCCGATTCCCCACGCGCCGTACGTGGTCCAGCAGGTGCGCGTCGACCACGAAGTCGATCCCCGCACCACATTCGAGGATCTCTTCGCGTCCGGGCCCAACGCGTTCTGGCTGGACGGGACGTCGGCATCGGAACCGAATTCGCGGTTCACCATCATGGGCAATTGCTCCGGCCCACGCGCCGAATACATCACGTACGACGTCAGCGAAGCGATCGTCCGGATCACTCGCGAGGGGTTGCCGGTCGAACAGGTACATGCACCGTTCTTCGACTACCTCGAGCGGCAACTGCAGGCCCGGTCGGTGCCCGACCTCCCGGGTGTGCCGTTCGGCCTCGGCTACGTGGGGTACCTCGGCTACGAACTGAAGGCCGAGACCGGCGGCACGGCGGCCCACAAGTCGCCCACCCCGGACGCCGCGCTGGTGTTCGCGGACCGCGCCGTCGTCATCGACCATTCCGGCGAGCGCACCTACGCGCTGTGCCTGAGTGATCACCAGGACGATCCGGAGTTGCGCCGCTGGCTCGACGAGATGGAGGTGGCGCTGCATCGGCTGGCCGAGCCGGACAACCCGCCGACCGCAGTGTCGCCGATCCGGAAGCCGGAGTCCGCCGAGCTCGCCCTGCGCCACGAGCACGACAAGTACCTCGAACACATCGCGACCTCGCTCGGCGAGATCCGGACCGGCGAGTCCTACGAGGTGTGCCTGACCAACATGGCGACGGTGGACCAGTCGATCGATCCCCTGCACACGTTCGAGTTGCTGCGCTCCATCAGCCCCACCCCGTACAGCGCGTACCTCCAGTTCGCCGGACTGTCCGTCCTCAGCGCCTCCCCCGAACGGTTCCTCAGGATCGGCGCGGACCGGGTGGTGGAGTCCAAACCCATCAAGGGGACGCGGCCACGCGGCGCGACCCCCGCCAAGGACGCGGCGCTGCGGCAGGACCTGCTCGACAGCGAGAAGGACCGCGCCGAGAACCTCATGATCGTCGATCTGACCCGCAACGATCTGGCCCGGGTGTGCGTTCCCGGATCCGTGCACGTTCCCAAGCTCTTCGACGTCGAGACGTACGCGGCCGTGCATCAACTCGTGTCGACCGTGCGCGGGACCCTCAGCGCGGATGCCTCCGTCGTCGAGTGCGTTCGCGCCGCCTTCCCGGGCGGATCGATGACGGGCGCCCCGAAGATCCGGACCATGGAGATCATCGACCGGCTCGAGTCCGGGCCGCGCGGTGTGTATTCCGGGTCGATCGGCTACTTCTCACTGACGGGGACGGCCGACCTGTCGATCGTCATCCGCACCATCGTCGCCACGGACACCGAGGTGACGTTCGGCATCGGCGGCGCGATCACCGCCCTCTCCGACCCGGAGGAGGAATTCGACGAGGCGATGGTCAAGGCCGCCACCATGTTGCGAGCACTGACCGTGACGGCAGACCGGCCGAACGAGATCGGGCCGTGAACGTCCCGGCCGCATCCACCCGGACCGTCGCGCTGATCGGCGGCTCCGGCGATGTCGGCCGGATGATGGCGGCTCGGCTGCGTGCCGACGGAAACACGGTGCGCACCATCGACATCCGCTTCACCGACCGGTCCGACCCGGATCAGGTGAAGGCGGACGTCACCGAACCGTCGCCGGAGCTGCGGGCGGTGGTGCACGCCGCCGATGCGGTGATCCTCGCGATCCCCGAAAGCGTCGCGCTGGAGGCGATTCCGTTCGTCGTCGCGGAGCTACCCGAACACGCCCTGCTGGTCGACACACTGTCCGTGAAGTCCCGATTCGTCGCCGCCCTGCGTGACAGCGCGTTGCGCAACGGCGCGGTGGGCATCAACCCGATGTTCGCGCCTTCCCTCGGACCGGAGGGCCGCCCCGTCGCGGCGGTGACCTACCGGGACAGCGATGAGGTCGAATGGTTCCTGTCGGTGCTGTCCGGCTGGGGGTCGTCGGTGGTCCGCCTGGACGCCGAACACCACGACCGGCTCACGGCAGCGACCCAGGCACTGACCCACGCCGGCGTCCTCGCGTTCGGCCTCGCGCTCGCGGACCTCGGTGTCGACGGCGCCGAACTCACCGCGGTGGGGACCCCTCCCCATCTCGTGTCGCTCGCACTCCTCGCGCGGGTCGGCGGAGGTGTCCCGGAGGTCTACCGGGACATCCAGGCGGGCAATCCGTTTGCGGGCGAGGCCCGCCGCGCGCTCGCCGCCGCACTGACCACTCTCACGGAAACCGTCGAGCGGGGCTCGGAGGACGATTTCGCCTCGCTCATGTCCCGCTCGACGTCGACGCTCGGCGACCGGAGCGAACCCCTCGCCCGGCTGTGCGCCGACCTCTTCACCGATCTCGTTCGCAGGCAGCCGCAGTCGTGGGACAGGAACGGAGATTCGTCATGACGCCCCAGAAGACTCCCTCGCTCCCGGAGTACGACCCGGCGGATCCGGTGGAGAGCGCCGTCGTGTCCCGGCTCGCCCGGAACTGGGGACAGCGGGCGACCGTGAAGAAGCCGGAACCGGACCTCGACGCGCTGTTCGATCTCGACAAGCAGGACTACCCGAACGAGTTGCTGCCCTTCGCCGATCACGATCGGTTCCTCGGCATGCGCGAGGAGCAACGGAACCAGCTTCGGGCCTGGGCCTGGATCGCTTTCAACAAGAACGTCATGGACATCGAGCAGTACGTGGTCAATCCCGGGTTCGACCTCGTCGCGCACGATGCCCTGGACACCGGGCTCGGGGACACGTTCGCCGTGGCCGTCCACCAGGCGATGGTCGACGAGCAGTACCACACCCTCATGCACCTGAACGCGAGCGCGGTCACGCGCAGGCAACGCGGTTGGGCGATGCCGAACAACGCCCTTCCCGACGTCCTGACGTTGCGCCGTCAACGCGCGGCGACTGCCGATGCCGCCGACCCGAGGAAGCGGGCGATCACCACGTTCGCCTTCATGACGGTGGCGGAGATCTCGATCAGCTCCTACCTCGACCTGATCTCCGAGAACGACGTCATCCAGCCGGTCAACCGGGCGACGGTCCGCCTCCACAACCGCGACGAGTACTGTCACGCCTCGATCGCCGACGACATCGCGGTCGTCGTCTACGACACGCTGAGCCCCGACGACCGCCACCACTTCCTGGACGGGCTCGTCGACGCGATGACGGCATTCAGCAGCAACGACTACTCGACGTGGCACACCATCGTCGACATCCTGGAGCTGGGCGGCGGACAGGCGATGATCGACGATGCCGAACACGACACCCGCCGATCCGCACTGGTCCAGGATTTCGGTGGCATCCACAAGCTGTGCAAGCACCTCGGCGTCGCGGGCGAGATGTCCTTCGAGTGGGCCTGACTCCGCGGCGACGGGAACCGACGGGGCCACGTGGTGGGAAGGCTCGGAGCCTTCCCACCACGTGTCGCGGAGATCAGCGCCCGGATCGCTCCTCGGCCTGAGCCACGAGCGCGGCGAGCGCGGCCACCCAGAACTCCCCGAAACGGTCCACCTCCGGCGTCGAGAGGACGCCGGGCGGGAAGGACATGAACGCCGACAACTGCAGGCCCTCCGCGGTTTCCGAGATCACCGACTGGATGTCGAGAACGGCCTGGGCGGGCATCGCGCTCTTCTCGAATCCACCCGTGACGGGCGATTCGAAATCGGGCAGCCAGTCGAGTCCGCGTACCGCCTCGGGAACCTCGGCCGCGCTGACGCGTCCGATGTAGTTGAACACGATCTGCGGTTCCGACCAGTTCCTCATGACCGCCGACGTGTCGGGGTTCAGGTACCGGAGCAGGCCGTACCCGATTCCCCGGTCCGGGATCGCGCTCAGCTGATCCCGTACCGCGTGTACGGCGTCCGCCGCGCTCGCGCCACCCTGAAGGGCATCGGCGATGTCGACCCCGGCGAGGTCGAGACGTGCCGGGTACATCGTGGTGAACCAGCCGACCGTCCGCGACAGATCCGCACCCGGCACCGTGGACTCTTCACGTCCGTGGCCCTCGAGGGTGACGACCGTCGACGAAGCCTCGACTCCGCGGTCGCGCCGCCATGCGGCCACCGCCAACGCGAGCGCTGCCGCGAGGACGTCGCCGATCTCACCGTCGAGCGCACCCGGCGTGCCACCCAGCAATGCCTCGGTGACCGGTGCCGGAACATCCACCCGGGTTCGTTCCAGCGTGCTGACCAGATCGGTTCCCAGGTCCAGCTCACGCGATCCGAGCAGCGGATCCGGGCCGGTCAGCATGTGTTCCCACACCTCGAGTTCGGCCACCCGCTCCGGCTTGACCGCCGCCTCGAGCAGACCGTCGGTCCAGCGCCGCAGCGACGTTCCGACCGGCTCGAGTGACGGCGACGTGCCGGCGGCGATCTGCGCGCCCGCGGTCGCGAAGTCCGGCACCAGGATCCGCCACGACACGGAGTCGATGACGAGGTGGTGCGGCACCACGAGGAGCCGTCCGCGCCGATCCGACTCGGCGGGGTCGAGCCAGACGAACTGGAGCATCGACCCGGTGCGCGGATCGAGGCGATCCAGCGCCGCGTCGAAGGCCGCACTCGCCACCGCGTCGAACTCCGGCGAACCGGGCTCGTCGCCGGCCGCGATTTCCACCCGCTGCACGGTGGCGTCGATATCGACGCTGCCCGCGGGTGCGATCTCGAGCGCGTCCTCTACACCGGACGTGACCAGAGTCGACCGCAGCACGTCGTGCTTGTCGACCACGGCGGCGATCGTCGCGGTCACCTGCTCGCGTTCGATCCCGGCGGGCAACGTCAGCATCAAGGGCATGACGAACCGGTCGAAGTCGCCGCCGCGCTCCACCATCTTGCGGGCGACCGGGGTGAGCGGCACAGTTCCGACGCCACCACCCTCGTACTCCTGCAGTGCGGCCGCCGCGGACTCGCCCGAATCGGCCACCGCGGCCAGCTCGGCAACGGTGCGCCGCTCGAACACATCTCGCGCGGTGAAATGGATACCGGCCGAACGTGCCCGCGCCACCAGCTGGATGGACACGATGCTGTCGCCGCCGAGCTCGAAGAAGGAATCGTCGATTCCGACGCCCTCCCGGCCGAGCAATTCGCCGAACACGGTCGCGAGTGCACGCTCGGTGTCGGTGCGCGGCGCCCGGAAGTCGGCCGCCGACGCGAAGTCCGGCACCGGCAGCGCGCGCCGGTCGAGCTTGCCGCTGGTTCCCAGCGGAAGTTCGGCGAGAATCATCACGGAATCCGGAATCATGTACTCGGGCAGCGATTCCGCGACGAACCCGTTCAGTGCCGCCGGGGCGAGAACCGCGTCCGGCTTCGGCACGACGTAGGCGACGAGCCGCGCACCCACCTCGCTGTTGTGGACGATCACGGCGGCCTGCGCCACGTCGCGATACCGGACGAACGCCTCCTCGACCTCGCCGAGCTCGATACGCAACCCGCGCACCTTCACCTGGAAGTCGGTACGGCCCACGAACTCGAGGACGCCGTTCTCGTTCCACCGGACGAGGTCGCCGGTGCGGTACATTCGCGCACCCGAATCGCCGAACGGGTTCGCGACGAACCGTTCCGCGCTCAACGCGGAACTGTTGACGTATCCGCGAGCGAGTTGCGCGCCGTCGAGGTACAGCTCACCGGGAACACCGACCGGCGCCGGGTTCAGATGAGCGTCGAGCACGTAGGCCCGCGTGTTCCAGGCCGGCGAACCGATCGGTGCGATCGTCGCCGTTCCCGACGGCTCCACCACGTGGGCCGTCGAGTTGATGGTCACCTCGGTCGGGCCGTACAGGTTCACCAATTCCGCGGAACCGAGACCGGCGACCCGCTCGGCCGCCGACTGCGGCAGCGGCTCACCGCCCGCGAAGACCAGGCGCAGCGAACCGCACCGGTCGGCCGTCGCGGCGTCGAGGAACATGGTCAGCACCGACGGGACGAACTGGATCACCGTCACCGCTTCCGTGCCCACGGTCGCTGCCATGTAGTCGGGGTCGCGGTGACCGTCCGGCGACGCGATCACGAGAGTGCCACCGACCACCAACGGCAGGAACAGCTCCCACACCGAGGCGTCGAACGTGAACGGTGTCTTCTGCAGCACCACGTCCTGCGCGCCGATGCCGTAGACGTCCCGCATCCACGCCAGCTGGTTGGCCAGCGCCGAATGCGGAATCGCCACGCCCTTCGGACGTCCCGTCGAACCCGACGTGTACAGCGCGTAGGCCAGGTTGTCCGGGCGCAACTCGGCGAGCCGCTCGGAATCGTCGACCGGGCCGTCCGCGTACTCGGACAGGTCGAAGTCCTCGACCAGGTACACCGGCACGTCCACGTCGAGATTCGCGATGTCGTCGGCCAGGCTCAGCACACACGTCGGCATGGCACTGTCCACCACGTACGAGGTGCGGTCCGCCGGGTGCTCCGGGTCGATCGGCACGTACGCGCCGCCCGCCGCGTGGACGGCGTAGAGGCTGATCACCATGTCGAGCGAGCGTCGCATCGCGATGCCCACCACCGAGTCCGGCCCCACCCCGATCGACATCAGGTGCCGCGCCAGACGATTCACCCGCGCGTCGAACTCCGCGTAGGTGAGGCGCACATGGTCCGCCACCACCGCCGTTCGATTCGGTGTGCGGGCGACCTGGGCGCCGAACATCGACACCACGGATTCGTCGGTGACGTCGTGCCCCGAGTCGTTCCACCCGGACAGGACGAGTTCGCGTTCGTCGCCGGTCAGCAGATCGAGATCGCCCACCAGCGTGGAACTGCCTGCCGCGACGGTCTGCAGGATCCGGTTCAGCCGGGACCCGAGCCGCTCGACGGTGTCGGCGCCGAACACGTCCGGGAGGTACTTCAGGACCAGTTGCACCTCGCTGTCCGACTGGGCCAGCAGGCTCAGCGGGTAGTGCGAGGCGTCGCTGATCTGCACTCCGGCGACCCGGAGCCCGTCGATGTCGCTGTCCTCGGTGAGACCTGCGCGGTCCACCGGGTACGACTCGAACACCGTCAACGTGTCGAACAGCCCACCGATTCCGGCGATCTGCTGGATCTCGGGAAGACCGATGTGATGGTGGTCGAACAGCGTCGACTGTTCCGCCTGCAGTCGCTCGAGCAGTCCGAGGAGCGACTCACGGGGATCGATGCGCACGCGAATCGGGATGGTGTTGATGAACAGGCCCACCATCGACTCGATGCCGGCGACCTCCGGCGGGCGACCCGAGACGGTGGCGCCGAAGACGACGTCGTCCGAAGCCGTCATGCGGGCCAGTAGCAGACCCCATGCCGCCTGGACGATCGTGTTCATCGTCAGGCCGCGGTCCCGGGCGATGCGCGCCAGGTTCTCGCTGACCACCTCACCGAGGTGCAGCGCGAACTCGGCCGGCTCGGGTCGGTCCTCGCTGCTCGGCGCCGGGGCCAGCACGGTCGGACCGTCCAGTCCCGCCAGTGCGTGCGCCCACGCGCTGCGCGATGCGTCGGTGTCGCGTTCGGACAGCCAGCCGAGGAAGTCGCGGTAGCTGCGCACACGCGGCAGCACCGAACCGTCTCCGCGGGTCGCGTACAGCACCAGCAGGTCCTTCATCAGCAACGGCATCGACCATCCGTCGAGCAGGATGTGGTGGTTGCTGATGGAGAACCGGTAGCTGTTCTCACCCGTGCGGATCAGCAGGAACCGCATCAGGGGCGGACGACTCATGTCGAACCGTGCCGAACGATGTTCGCTCAGAACGGAACTCATCCGCTCCTCGCGTTCGGTCCCGGACAGACCGGAGAGGTCGAGCTCTTCCCAGGGCAGTGCGACGCGGTCGACGACCACCTGGACCGCGGTCCCCGAATCGTCGGGGACGAACGCCGTGCGCAGGTTCGCGTGACGTGCGATCAACGCCTCCGCCGCGCCGCGGAGCCGGCCGGTGTCGACGATGCCCTGGAAGTCCAGCACCACCTGAGCGGTGTAGACGTCGACCGCGTCCTCGGCGAGAACGGAATGGAAGAACATTCCGGACTGCAGCGGGGCGAGCGACCACACGTCGGTGGCGTCGGGGTAGCGCCGCTCGAGCGCCTCGAGGTCGTCCTGCGTCACGGACACCAGCGGAACGTCGGACGGTGTCAGACCGCCGCCGTTCGGCCCGGAGGCGTGCTCGGCCAGCGCGGTCGCCGCGGCGTGCCACAGTTCGGCGAGCTCCCACACGTCCGCCTCGTCGAGAATCTCGGTGGCGAACGAGATCTTGGCTTCGATCTGGGGACCGGACGCCGTCTCCGACGTCACCGCGTTGATGCTGAGCACCGCGGGCGCCACCATGTCGTCGTCCATGGCACCGCCGAACTCACCCGAATCGCTGTCGGGGATCCAGCCGAGATCCCGGATCTCGGCGGGCAGATCCACCGAGCCCGCGCGACCGAGGTAGTTGAACCCGATCTGCGGAGTCGGCAACGATGCCAGAGCCGCAACGGTCTCCTCGTTCAGGTAGCGAAGCAGGCCGTAGCCGATGCCCTTGTCGGGCACGGCAAGCAGCTGTTCCTTGACCGCCTTCAGTGCCGCGCCTGTCGACGTCCCGCCGTCGAACGCGTCGTCGAGATCGGCCCGGGAGACGTCCAGCCGCACCGGGTACAGGCTCGTGAACCAGCCCACCGTGCGGGAGAGGTCGGCACCGGGCACGGTCGCCTCTTCCCGGCCGTGTCCCTCGAGGTTGATCAGCACCGAGCGATCCTCGGTCCCGTTGCGGAGTCCACGCCAGCGCGCGACCGCGAGAGCGAGAGCCGCGAGGAGGCCGTCGTTGACACCGCCGTTCACGGACTGCGGGATCGTGGTGAGCAGCGCCTGCGTCACCTGCGTGGAGAACGTCATGCTCAGGCGGTCGGTCCGGGCGATCACGTCGCGTGCGGGATCGAATGCACGCTTTCCGATCAGCGGATCCGTGCCCGCGAGCATCCCGCGCCAGAAGTCGAGTTCCGCCACGCGGTGCGGCGACTTCGCCTCCTCGACCAGACCGTGCGCCCACGCACGGACCGAGGAGCCGACCGGTTCGAGCTGCGCCGGCTGTCCCGCCGTGATCTGCGAACCCGCGGTCGCGAAGTCCGGCAACAGCACTCGCCAGGACACACCGTCGACGACGAGGTGATGCGCGAGCACCAGCAGGCGGCCGCTCTGCCCCGGCAACGACGCCGCGGGAGCGAACCACACGAACTGCGTCATCCGGCCCGACGCCGGATCCAGCCGCTCCGCCGCACGGTCGAGAGCCGCGCGTGCCAGTCTCTCGAATCCGTCCGTTCCCGGCTTGTCGGTGAACTCGATCTGCTCGATCAGGTCGTCCGCACCGAACGCCTCTTCGGTGGGGAGAGCCTCGAACGCCCAGTCGTCCCCGGTCCGGGTGAGCCGGGATCGGAGAATGTCGTGGCGTTCCAGGACAGCATCCACCGTGGCCACCAGCTGATCCCGCGTGACCGCGGGCGGGGTGGTCAGCAGAACCGCCTGCGAGAACTTCTCGAAGGTCCCTGCCGTCTCCACCAACCAGTGCGCGATGGGCGTGAGCGGAATCGATCCGACGCCGCCGCCCGGCAGCTCCTCGAGCTTCACCGACTCGACGTCGGTGGCCCACGCGGCCACGTCGGCCAGCGCCGAGACGGTCTTGCGCTCGAAAACGTCCCGAGCCGTGAACAGCACCCCGGCGTTCTTCGCGCGGGTCGTCAGCTGAATGGACACGATGCTGTCGCCGCCGAGGGCGAAGAACGAGTCGTCGACGCTGACGCGGTCCACACCGAGCACCTGCGCGAAGACGTCGGCGATGGCCTTCTCCATCGGCGTCGACGGCGCGCAGTACTCACTGGCAGCCGACACGAACTGCGGCTCGGGAAGCGCCTTGCGGTCGAGCTTTCCGGCGGGCGTCAGCGGCACCGAGTCGATCGCCATGATCGACGACGGCACCATGTACCCGGGCAGGGTCTCGGACACGAACGCCGACAGTTCCGCGACGTCGATCGACGCGCCGGCAGCGGGCATCACGTACGACACCAGCACGGTCTGACCGGTCTGCTCGCGGTGATGGCCCAGCGTGACCGCGAAGTCCACGCTCGGGTGGCTGCCGAGTTCGGCGTCGATCTCACCGAGTTCGATGCGGAACCCACGGACCTTCACCTGGAAGTCGGACCTGCCGACATAGTCGAGGACGAGGTCGCCGGTCTCCCCGTCGTGCACCCAGCGGACGACGTCGCCGGTGCGGTAGAGCCGCTCACCGGGACCGCCGAACGGGTTCGCGACGAAACGCTCCGCCGTCAGGGCGAACCGGTTGTGATAGCCGCGTGCCACGCTCGGACCCGCCACGTACAGCTCACCCGCGACCCCCACCGGGACGGGCGTGAGCCGGGAGTCGAGCACGACCACGTCGACGCCCCGGGTGGGACCACCGATGGTGACGGGCAGATCCGCCTTCATCGGGTTGCTCGACGTGCTCCAGATCGTCGCCTCGGACGGCCCGTACAGGTTGAACATGCGCCGGCCCGGCGCCCACTTCTGCATGAGTTCCGGCGGGCAGGCCTCGCCGGCCACCGACAGCACCTCGATGCCGTCCAACCCGGCCGGGTCGACCGTGGTCAGAGCCGCGGGCGTGATGAACGCGTGCGTGACCTTCTGCTTCTTCAGCAACCGGGCGAGTTCGTCGCCGCCGTAGACGACGCCGGACGCGATGACCATCGTCGACGCGGCGGCCACGGCGTGCAGCAGTTCGAACACGGACGCGTCGAAGCTCGGCGAGGCGAAGTGCAGCACCCGCGACTGCGGAGTGAGGCGGAGTCGCTCGACCTGCTCGGTCGTGACGTTCGCCAGCCCGGTGTGGGTGACGACGACGCCCTTGGGCAGACCCGTCGACCCCGACGTGTAGATGACGTACGCCGCGTCGTCGACCCGGGTCGGACGGATGCGGTCGGCGTCGGTGACGGCCTCGCACGACACGGACGCACAGTCGCCGTCCATCTCGTCCTCACCGAGCACCAGCCACCGCACGGTGTCGGGCAGCTCGCCGACGTGGGCGCCGGTGGTGAGACCGACCTCCACGCGGGAGTCCGTGACCATGTGCAGGATCCGGTCGAACGGGTAGCTCGGATCGACGGGCACGAATGCGGCGCCGGTCTTCGCGACCGCCCAGATGGAGAGGATCGATTCGACGGAACGCGTCAGCGCCAGCGCGACGAAGTCGTCGGCCCCGATGCCCCTGCCGATCAGGACGCGGGCGAGACGGTTCGAGCGCTCGTCCAGTTCACGGTAGGTGACCTGTTCGTCGCCGCACACGACGGCGACGGCGTCGGGGTCCACCGCCGCGGCGGTGGCCAGGATGCTCGACAGGAGCTCCGGTGCGGCGCTGTCGGCGCCGCGCACGGGTGCCAGCACCGCGTGCTCGTTCTCGCTCAGGACGTCGATGTCCCCGATCAGCACGGAGGCGTCGGTAGTGATCGCCTCGAGGATGCGCTGGAAACGGAACGCGAACGACGCGATGGTGCGTTCGTCGAACAGATCCGTCGCGTAGGTGAAGACGCCCCGCATCGGCGCGGCCCCGGCCGCGTCGGCTGCGTCCGCGAGTGTGAGCTGCAGATCGAACTTCGCGGCGCTGATTCCACCGTCGAGTCCCTCGACCGTCAGGCCGGGCAGCTCCAGGTGCGCCTGCTCGATGTTCTGGAAAGCGAGTGCCACCTGGAAGAGCGGCGAGAACGCCGTGGAGCGTTCCGGCTGGAGGATCTCGACCAGCCGCTCGAACGGCACGTCGGTGTGCGTGAACGCACCGAGGTCGTGCTGACGCACCTGCGCGAGGAGGTCGGCGAACGTCGCGTCGACGTCGACCTGCGCGCGCAACACCAGCGTGTTGACGAACATGCCCACGAGATCGTCGAGCGCGGCCTCGCCGCGGCCCTCGATGGCAGTACCCACCGCGATGTCGTCCGTGGCGCTCAACCGAGCGAGCAGCACCGACAGGGCCGCGTGCGCGACCATGAACAGCGACGCGTTGTGCTCGCGCGCCAGCGCCCCGAGCCGGTCGCGCAGTTCCGCGTCGATCTCGAAGTCGAAGTTTGCGCCGCGCATCGACTGCGCGGGCGGCCGCGGCCGGTCCGTCGGCAACGGCAGCACGTCCGGCAGACCGCTGAGCGTGGTCCGCCAGTAGTCGATCTGCTTGGTGGCCAGCGAATCCGACGCGTTCTCGTCGCCGAGCAACTCGTGCTGCCAGAGCGAGAAGTCCGCGTACTGGACGTCGAGCGGAGCCCAGGCAGGTTCGGACCCGGCGGCGCGGGCGCTGTAGGCGATCACCACGTCGCGCGCCAGCGGTGCCGTCGAGGCCCCGTCGGACGAGATGTGGTGGACGACGATGACCAGCACATGCTGCTCGGCGTCGATCCGCAGGAGACGCGCGCGGACCGGGACGGCCTTCGCGACGTCGAAACCGGCGGTGACGAGGGAGAGCACGCGCTCACGCAGAGCTGTCTCGTCGGCGACGTTCTCCACGTCCAGCGAGGTGAAGCTCCGGGTCCGCGACAACACGACCTGGCCCGGACCGTCTCCGGTGTCGGGATACGTCGTGCGCAGCGTCTCGTGCCGTTCGACGACGTCGCCGAGTGCCTGCTCGAGCGCCGAGACGTCGAGGTGGCCGGTCAGCCTGATCGCCAGCGGAATGTTGTAAGCCGCCGACGCCGTGTCGAACTGGTTGATGAACCACATGCGGGACTGCGCCGGGGACAGCGGAATCCGGGCCGGACGCGGTTGCGGCACCAGGGCCGGACGGCTCGCGCCCGCCGAATCGGACTGCTCGGCGCGAGCCGACAGCGCGATCACCGTCGGAGCCTCGAACAGTTCGCGCACACCGATCGACGTGTCGAGCGCGGCGTTGACGCGGGCGACCACGCGTGTCGCGACCAGCGAGTTGCCGCCGAGGTCGAAGAAGCTCGTGTCCACGCTGACCCGCTCGTGACCGAGCACGTCCGCGAAGACTCCCGCGACAATCTCCTCGACGGGCGTACGCGGAGCCTTGTAGTGGTCCACGGCGCCACCGAACTCGGGTTCGGGGAGCGCCTTGCGATCGAGCTTGCCGTTGATGTTCAGCGGCAGCGCATCGAGGGCGATCAGCGCGGACGGCACCATGTATCCCGGCACCGACCGGCCGGCGAACGTGAGAACGTCCGCGTCGTCGACGGAGACGCCCTGCTCCGGCACCACGTAGCCGACGAGCCGGTCCCCGGTGTGACGGTCGTGGTGGACCACGACGACGGCCTGCGCCACCGACGGGTGCGCCACGAGCGCCCGCTCGATCTCGCCGAGTTCGATCCGGAAACCGCGGACCTTGACCTGGAAGTCGCTCCGGCCGACGTAGTCGAGATTACCGTCGCGGTTCCACCGCACCAGGTCACCGGTGCGGTACATGCGCTGTCCGGCGTCGCCGAACGGATTGGCGACGAACCGTTCCGCAGTGAGGTCGTGGCGGCCGAAGTAGCCGCGCGCCAATTGCTCGCCCGCGAGATAGAGCTCACCCGTGACGCCGGCGGGAACGGGGTGCAGACGCGAATCGAGAACGTACGTCTGCGTGTTCCATTCGGGCCTGCCGATCGGCACCGAACCGTCGCGCTCGTCGCCGCACCGGTAGTGGGTGACGCTGACGGCGGCCTCGGTGGGGCCGTACAGGTTGAAGATCTCCGCGTCGGAGACGTCGCGGAAGCGGAGCATCGTGTCGGCAGGCAGTGCCTCACCGATGCAGAGCACACGTGTCAACGACACCAGCTGGGCCGGTTCTGCCACCGCGACGAACGCCGACAGCAGCGAAGGCACGAAGTGGACGGTCGAGACCTGCTGCTCCGCAACGAGTGCGGCCAGGTACGACGGGTCGCGGTGGCCGTCCGGTGTGGCGACGACCAGACGTGCGCCCGCGGTCAGCGCCCACCAGAACTCCCACACCGACAGGTCGAACGTCGCCGCCGTCTTGAGCAGCACCGAGTCTTCTGCGGTGAGCGGGTATTCCGACTGCTTCCACCGCAACTGGTTGGCGATCGCTCGGTGCGCGATCGCCACACCCTTCGGGCGGCCGGTCGAGCCGGACGTGTAGATCACGTACGCGGCGTTCTCCGGCCGCAGCGGCGCGATCCGCTCCGAGTCGGTGAGCGGGGACGGGTCGATTCCGCCCAGATCCAGTTCGTCGAGAAGGAGGTAGTCGACCTCGCCCGGCAGTCCCCCGACGACGGCGCGGGTCGCCAGGACGCAGACGGGTTGCGCACTCTCGAGCACGTACGCGGTGCGCTCGGCCGGATGGTCCGGGTCGATCGGCAGGTACGCACCGCCGGCCGCGGCGATCGCGTACATGCCGACCAGCAGTTCCACCGAACGCGGAATCGCCAGGCCGACCACGGTTTCCGGGCCGACCCCGCGGCCGACGAGATGCCGGGCCAACCGGTTGACCCTCGCCGAGAAGTCGGCGTACGTCAGCGACTCGCCCTCGAACACGAGAGCGGTGACGTCCGGGTTCTCCGCGGCGGCGGACGCGAACATGTCCGCGAGCGTCGTCTCCGGCAGGGCCCGCTCGGTGTCGTTCCATCCGGACACCACGAGCGCGCGCTCGTCGCTGCTTGCGAGCGGCAGGTCGCCGACCGCGGTCCGCGGCGAATCCACCGCGGCGGCCAGGACGCGGCGGAACATGTCCGCGAAACGCTTGACGGTGGCGGCGTCGAACAGGTCGGTGGCGAACGTGAACACACCCGACATCTGCTCACCCTCGGGGCTGTCGCCCAGGATCAGATGGAGGTCGAACTGCGCGGTGTCGCCCTCGACCTCGAGCGGTGTGACGGTGAGGTCGGGCAGTTCCAGCTCGGCCTTCGTCGTGTTCTGGAACGAGTAGCCCACCTGGAAGATCGGATGGTGGGCCATCGAGCGTGCCGGGTTCAGGACCTCGACCAGGCGCTCGAACGGGACGTCGGCGTGCGAGAACGCCTCGAGGTCGGCCTCCCGGGCACGATCGAGGATCTCGTCGAACGTCTGCTGCCCGTCGACCTGCACCCGCAGTGCGAGGGTGTTGACGAACATGCCGACGACGTCGTCGAGTTCGCGCTCGCCGCGGCCTGCGATCGGGGTGCCCACCGAGATGTCCTCGGCGCCGGACAACCGGCTGAGCAGCACCGCGAACGCGGCGTGCACGGCCATGAACACGCTGGCGTTGTGCCTGCGGGCCAGCGCTGCCAGACCGCGGTGCACCTCGGCGTCGATGGTGAAGTCGATCCGCGACCCGCGCAGGGACTGCACGGGCGGTCGCGGCCGGTCCACCGGCAGCTCGAGGAGGTCGGGCACGCCGGCCAGCGTCTTCTTCCAGAAGGCCAGCTGGGCGGCGATCAGGCTGTCGGGGTCGTCCTCACTGCCGAGGAGTTCACGCTGCCAGATCGCGTAATCCGCGTACTGCACCGGGAGCGGCGCGAAGCCGGGTTCCCGGCCTGCCGCCCGCGACGCGTACGCGACCATGACGTCGCGCACGAACGGCGCAGTGGATTCGCCGTCGGTGGACACGTGGTGCACGACGAGTGCCAGCACGTAGTCCTGCGGGCCGACCTCGAACAGTCGCGTCCGGATCGGCGGAACGTCAGCGGTGACGTCGAATCCGGCGGTGACCATCTCCACCAACTGCTCGCGCAGTTCGTCGTCCGACACCGCAGCGGGCGTCAGGTCCAGCCGGACCTGGTCGGCGGGGAGGATCACCTGATGCGGGCCCTCCGGCGAGTCCGGGTAGATCGTGCGCAGCGACTCGTGCCGGTCGAGCACGTCGAGCACCGCGGACTGCAGCGCGTCCACGTCCAGCGCACCGGTCAATCGGACCGCGAGCGGAATGTTGTAGGCGGGCGAGTCCGGGTCGAAGCGGTTGATGAACCACATCCGGGACTGTGCCAGCGACAACGGGACGAAGGCAGACCTCTCCCGCGGCGCGAGGACGGGCCGCGGTCGGACGTTCTCGTCGGAGGTGCCGATGCGGGCGGCGAGGCCCGCGACCGTCGGCGCCTCGAACAGTTCCCGCACTCCGATGCGACGACCGAAGACCTGTCCGGCCCGCGACACGACACGGGTGGCGCTCAGCGAGTTTCCGCCGAGGTCGAAGAAGCTGTCGTCCACGCTGACCTGCTCGAGTCCGAGCACGTCGGCGAAGATGCCTGCGATCGCCTCTTCCGCCGGCGTCGTCGGGGCACGGAACTCCGCGCCCGCGGTGACGAACTCCGGCTCGGGCAGCCGCGCGCGATCCAGCTTGCCGATGCCTGTCAGCGGGATCTCGTCGAGGAGGATCACGACGGACGGCACCATGTACGGCGGAAGCGTCTCGCCTACAACCGACTTCAGCGATTCCGGATCGACCGTCGCGCCGTCGGCGGGCAGGACGTACGACACGAGGGTCGTCAGCCCGGCCGGGTTCTCGCGACCCACGGTCACCGCGAACTCGACGTTCGACTGCGCGGCGAGTGCGGCGTCGATCTCCCCGAGTTCGACGCGGAACCCGCGGACCTTCACCTGGAAGTCGGACCGGCCGACGTACTCCACCCGGTGTCCGTCCGCCCAGCGCACGACGTCGCCGGTGCGGTACATGCGCGCGCCGGGTTCACCGAACGGGTTGGCGACGAACCGCTCCGCCGTGACCGACGGACGGTTGTGGTAGCCGCGGGTCACCGACGGGCCGCAGATGTAGAGCTCGCCGGGAACGCCCTCCGGCACCGGACGCAACCGCGAGTCGAGGATGAGGGATTCGACGCCACGCAGCGGCGAACCGATCGTCACGCGCTCGCCCGCCACCATCGGTTCGGTGATGGTGACGATGACCGTGGTCTCGGTGGGTCCGTACGCGTTGCGCATCTCGCGGCCGGGAGCCCACCGCGCCACGAGTTCCGGTGTGCAGGTGTCGCCGCCGACCACGACGGACGTGACGGAGTCGAGGCCGTCGGGGTCGACGGTCATCAGCGCCGTCGGTGTCATGACCACGTTGTTGACCCGTTCGCGGCGGATCAGGTCGGCGAGTTCGTCGCCGCCGTAGACGTCCGCGGGCGAGATCACCAGGGTGGCGCCCGCGCTGAACGCGGCGAGCATCTCCCCGACCGACGTGTCGAAGCTCGGTGACGCCACGTGCAGGAAACGGGAGTCCGGTGACACGACGTAGTGCTCGCGCACCTCGCGGGTGAGGTTCGCCAGACCGCGGTGGGTGACCACGACGCCCTTCGGCTTACCCGTCGAACCCGAGGTGTAGATGAGATACGCCGGGTGGTCGACCGTCAGCGCGCGGCGCAGATCCGCGTCCTCCACCGCGTCCGCACTGCGGGCACCGATCTCCTCGGCAGCCGCGGTCTCGTCGAGGACGATCCACGGCACCGTGCCGGGAAGGTCGTCGTGATGGCGGGCGACCGTCAGTCCGAGGACCGCCTCCGAATCGGACAGCATCTCGCCGATCCGCTCGAACGGCAGCTTCGGGTCGACGGGCAGGTATGCGCCGCCGGCCTTGGCGATCGACCAGATCCCGAGGATGGATTCGACGGAACGCGTGATCGCCAGTGCGACATAGGTCTCCGGCCCCACGCCCCGATCGATCAGGACGCGCGCCAGCTGATTCGACCGCTCGTCGAGTTCCCGGTACGTGACCTCGCGTCCCTCGAAGGTCACCGCGACCGACTCCGGGCCGATCTCGACACCCGAACGCAGCAGTTCGGGCAGTGTGCGCGGCTCGATCGACTGCGGTCCGCGGACCGGGGCGATCGCGGCCTTCTCCGCGGCGTCGAGGATCTCGATGTCGCCGAGGACCACGTCACGGTCGGCCGACACGGCATGGAGAATCCGGCCGAACCGGTCCGCGAAGCTCAGAACGGTCTGCTCGTCGAAGATGTCGGTCGAGTAGTTGAACGTCGCGGCGATACCCGCGGCGGCCCCGTCGACGTAGCGCTCGCCGACGCTGAGCTGGAGGTCGAATTTGGCGACCTCGAGCGGGGCGTCGAGCGCCGAGATCTCGAGACCCGGGAATTCCATCCGAACCGATTCGTTGTTGTCGAACGACAACGCCACCTGGAACAGCGGCTGGTGCGCCGTCGACCGTGGGACGTCGAGTACCTCGACGAGACGCTCGAACGGAACGTCGCTGTGGCTGAACGCATTCAGATCGGTGGCGCGCACCTGTGCCAGCAGGTCGGCGAAGGTGTCGTCGGGACGCACCGACGCGCGGAGCACGAGGGTGTTGACGAACATGCCCACGAGCCTGTCCAGTTCCTGCTCGCCGCGGCCGGCGACCGGCGTGCCGATCGCGACGTCCGTCTGCGAAGACAGCCGCTCGAGCAGGACCGCGAGCGCGGCGTGCACGACCATGAAGAGGGTCGAGTTCGTTTCCTGGGCGATCGCGAGCAGCCCACGGTGGGTCTGCGCGTCGATCGTGAACCGTGCCGACGCGCCGCGCAGCGACTGCACCGGCGGCCGGGGCCGGTCGGTCGGCAACTCGAGCACCTCGGGGAGCCCGCCGAGCGCCTGCTGCCAGTAGCCGAGCTGGCGGGAGACCAGCGATTCGGGGTCGGACTCGTCACCGAGCGACTCACGCTGCCACAACGCGTAATCGGCGTACTGGACGGGCAGCGGTTCCCACCCGGGAGCGCTGCCGGCGGAACGCGCCGCGTAGGCGGTCATGATGTCGGTGGAGAGGGGCGCCAGCGACGCACCGTCGGCCGAGATGTGGTGCACGACCATCATCAGGATGTGGTCGGTGGGGTTCACCTCGAAGCAGGCGACCCGCACCGGCACCGTCTCGGTGACGTCGAATCCGGTGGCGCCGAGTTCACGCAACCGCGCGTACAGGTCCTGCTCGTCGGCGACCGGGGTCGGGGTCAGATCGGACACCACGTCGGCTGCGGGCAGCACGAGCTGGTGCGCGTCCTCGTCGCCGACCGGGAAGACCGTCCGCAGCGACTCGTGCCGCTCGACGACGTCCGCCCACGCCGCATTCAGCGCCGCCGGGTCGATCGAGCCGGTCAACCGCACCGCCAGCGGCAGGTTGTACGCCGGGGAGGACGGATCGAACTGGTTGACGAACCACATCCGCTGCTGAGCCAGCGACAGCGGGATGCGGTCGGGCCGCGAACGGGCGACGAGCGCGGGATGCTGTTCGCCGGTACTCGCGGTCGCCTCGAGCAGCTCCGCGAGTTCCGCGACCGTCGGATTTTCGAAGCACTCCCGTACCGACAGGTGCGCACCGAGCGCGACCCTGAGCCGGGCCGTGAGCCTCGTCGCGCTGATGGAGTTGCCACCGAGGTCGAAGAACGAGTCGGTGGACCCGACTCGATCGGCGCCGAGCACCTCTTCGAAGACCCTCGCCACGATCGTCTCGACCGGCGTACGAGGGGGTACGTACTCCACCGCGACGGTGGTGAACTCGGGCTCGGGCAATGCCTTTCGATCCAGCTTCCCGCTGGCACCGAGAGGGAAGCTGTCCAGGACGACGATGCGGGCGGGCACCATGTACGCGGGCAGGAGCTGCGCCGCTGCGTCCTGCACCGACTTCGTGTCGATCTGGGCGCCGGACCGCGGAACCACGTAACCCACGAGATTTTCGCCGGTCGCGTCGCTTCGATGGATCGTGACCGCGGCCTGCGCCAACGACGGATGCGACAACAACGCAGCCTCGACCTCGCCGAGCTCGATCCGCAGGCCACGCAACTTGACCTGGAAGTCGCTGCGTCCGAGGTACTCGAGGTTCCCGTCGGCGCGACGTCGAACGACGTCGCCCGTTCGGTACATTCTCTGCCCGGCGCCGCCGAACGGGTTGGCGACGAACCGGTCGGAGGTCAGATCGCTACGTCCGACGTAGCCGCGCGCCAACTGGGTGCCCGCGAGATACAGCTCGCCGGGGACCCCGACCGGCACCGGACGAAGACGCGAATCCAAGACGTGGAGATCGGTGTTCCACACCGCACTTCCGATGGGCACGGTGCCGCGAACGTCCGGGTCGACGTGCCCGGCGGTCGCGTGCACGGTGAATTCCGTCGGACCGTACAGGTTGTGCAATTCGGCATCCGACAATCCGCGGAACGCCTCGGCGGTCGCCGGCGGAAATGCCTCGCCCGCGACGAGCACCACTCGAAGGCTGAGCAGGTCGTGTCGATCGGCTTCGCCGACGAACACCGACAGCATCGACGGCACGAACGACGTTGCGGTGACGCCCTCACGCGCAATCAACGCCGCGAGATACTCGGGATCACCGTGACCGTCGGGTGACGCAATCACCAGACGAGCACCCGAGACGAGCGTCGCGAACAACTCCCAGACCGACACATCGAATGTCGCCGGAGTCTTCTGCAGCACGACATCGTGTGCGCCGAGCCCGTACTCGTCGACGATCCACGAGATCTGGTTCAGGACCGCCGCGTGGCTGACCGCGACGCCCTTCGGCCGTCCCGTCGAACCGGACGTGTAGATGACGTAGGCAGGGTTCGACGGCCGAAGGGCCCCCCGGCGCTCCTCGTCGCGCACCGGCGCGGCCGAAGCGTCGACAGGAAGCTGGTCGATCTCCACCACGCGGTATCCGGCGGGCAGGGTGAGAGCATCTCGCGCAACCGTCAGGACACAGAGCGGCGAGGCGCTGTCCAGAACGTAGGACGTGCGGTCGGCCGGATGGTCGGGGTCGAGCGGAACATAGGCGCCACCCGCCTTCACGATGGCGTACATCGCGACCATCGAGTCGATCGATCGCCGAATCGCGAGAGCGACCCTCACCTCCGGCCCGACACCCATCTCGATCAGGCTTCGCGCGAGTCGATTGACGCGATCGTCGAACTCGGCATAGGTCAGCGTCTCGTCGCCGGACACCAGGGCCACCGCGTCCGGCGTCCGCGCCACCTGCTCGTCGAACAGGTCGACGAGGGTGCGGCTTTCGTCCGTGCCTGCCGCGGTACCGGCTGCGGTGGCGTCCGCGATCACGCCGGCGAGGACACCGGCGAACGTGTCCGCGAATCCTTCGCCCGACGAGCCGTCGAGCAGTCCGGGCAGCAGGGTGGACAGGGCCACCGTCACCGCGGCCTCCGGGCCCACGCCCACACCGGCGAGCGTGCGCGCGAGTTCCGCGGACTTGTCCCGCAACTGCGCGTACGTGACATCGGTGCCGTTGTGCGACAGCGCGATTCCGTCCGGGTTGATCGACGCCGCGCCGTCGAGGAGTTCGGGCAGCGACTTGGTGGCCGTCAACTCCTCCGAGATCGAGTGCGACATCAGGGACTGCGCCCCCTCGTCCGGCACGGCCAGACCGGCCTTCTCGTCCTCGGTCAGGATGTCGATGTCACCGACGACGGCGTCCGCGTCGGCCGTGACGGCCTCGAGCACGCGAACGAAGCGATCGGCGAAACCGCGGACCGTCGACTCGTCGAACAGATCGGTGGCATAGGAGAACCAGCCTCGCATGCCGTTCGCGACGGATCCCGCGTCGAACCGCTCCTCGACGGCGACACCGAGATCGGTCTTGCTCGTGGTGAGTCCGCTCTCGAGGACCTCGACGGTCAGCCCGGCGAGCTCGAGCTTCGGCCGTTCCAGGTTCTGGAAGCTCAGCATCACCTGCGCGAGAGGCGCGTACGCGGCGGTGCGCGACGGACGGAGCACCTCGACGATCTGCTCGAACGGCACGTCGGCGTTGCCGAATGCATTCAGATCGACCTCACGTGCCTGCGTGAGCAGCGTGCTGAAACGGGCGTTCTGGTCCACATCGGTGCGCAGCACGAGCGTGTTGACGAACATACCGACGAGATCGTCGAGCGCGCGGTCACCGCGGCCCGCGACAGGGGTGCTGACGGAGATGTCGCTGGTGTTGCTCAGTCGCCCCAACAGCACGGCGAGTGCGGTGTGCACCACCATGAACAGCGACGCCTGGTGGGTCTGTGCGAGTTCGTTCAGCGACCGGTGCACGTCCTGCCCGATCTCGAACTCGATCAGACCGCCCTGCGGGTTGCGGACGGCCGGGCGCGGCCGGTCGGCGGGGAGGTCGAGAACCTCCGGTGCATCGCCGAGCGCGTGCGTCCAGTACGCGATCTGCTTGCCCGCGAGCGACTCCGGGTCGTCCTCGGAGCCGAGGAGATTCCGCTGCCACAGGGCGAAGTCCGGGTACTGCACGGGCAGCGGCGAGAAGCTGGGCTCCTCCCCCTGCACGCGAGCGCCGTAGGCGCCGAACAGGTCCCGTGCGAGCGGGGCCATCGACGAGCCGTCCGCCGAGATGTGGTGGACGACGACGACGAGGACGTGGTCGCGTTCCCCGAGTTCGAACAGGGCGGCGCGCACCGGGACGTCGGCGGTGACGTCGAAGCCGGCCGATGCCAGCGCGACGACCCGCTCCCGCAGTTCCTGCTCGTCGGCCACGCGGACGACGTCGAGCCCGGACTTCGTGTCGGATGCGGACAGGACGACCTGGTAGGGGCCGTCGACGGAATCCGGGTACACCGTGCGCAGCGATTCGTGCCGGGCGACGACGTCGGCGATCGCCGAACGCAGCGCGTCGGCGTCCAGTGCGCCGGTGAGCCGCAACGCCAACGGGATGTTGTACTCGGCCGATTCGGGATCGAACCGGTTGGCGTACCACATCCGCTGCTGGGCCAGCGACAGCGGCAGCCGGTCCGGACGCGGTCCGGCGGTGACGGGCGGTCGGGCGCCGCCGTCCACACCGAGCTCTTCCAGCCTGCGCGCCAGCTGCGCCACCGTGGGAGCCTCGAAGATCTCGCGCACCGGAGCGTCGATGCCGACGGCCTCGTTGATCCGCGCCATCACGCGGGTAGCGGCGAGCGAGTTTCCGCCGAGCGTGAAGAAGGAGTCGTCGGCACCGACCACGTCGACACCGAGCACCTCCGCGAACACTGCGGCCACCCGCTGCTCGAGAGCGGTTCCCGCGGCACGGAACTCACGGTCCTCCGCCAGGAACTCGGGCTCGGGCAGGGCGCGGCGGTCGAGCTTGCCCACCGGGGTGAGCGGGATGGCGTCGAGGGTCACAATCGTCGACGGCACCATGTACGTGGGCACGAACTCGCCCACGAAGTCCAGCATCCGGGTGACGTCCACCTCGGCGCCCGGCACCGGAAGCACGTACGACACGAGGACCGAATCCCCGGACGGTCCCGGCAGCACGGACGTCGTGGCGAAGTCGACGGCGGGGTGCTTGGCGAGCACCGCGTCGATCTCGCCGAGTTCGATGCGGAACCCGCGGACCTTCACCTGCTGGTCCGAGCGGCCGACGTAGTCGACGGTCAGCGCACCGTCCGCGTCCTTCGTCCAGCGCACGACGTCGCCGGTGCGGTACATCCGGTCGCCCGGCTCACCGTACGGGTTCGCGACGAAGCGTCCCGCGGTCAGCGGCGTGCGCCGGTGGTAGCCACGGGCGAGTCCGAGACCCGACAGATAGAGGTCACCTGCGATACCGACCGGAACGGGGCGGAGCCGATCGTCGAGGACCAGCGCGCTGGTGCCGCGAATCGGACCACCGATCGTGACCGGGCCGTCGGCGGCCATCGGGTCGCTGATGTTGGTCATGATCGTGGTCTCGGTGGGACCGTATCCGTTGAACAGCGAACGTCCGGATGCCCAGCGCGCCGCGAGTTCCGCCGGGACGGCCTCGCCGCCGGCGACGACGAACTGGAAGTCGTCGAGCCCGGACGGATCCACGGACGCCAGCGCCGAAGGCGTGACGAAGCCGTGCGTGACGCGGTGCTCGCGCAGGAACTTCGCGAACTCGGGTCCGCCGTACACATCGGTGGGAGCGATCACCATGGTGGCACCGGCGCCGACCGCGAGCAGCAGTTCGAGAACGGACGCGTCGAAGCTCGGCGACGCGAAGTGCAGCGTCCGCGAGTCCGTCGTCACCTGGTAACGCTCACGCTGTTCGGCCGCGAAGTTGGCGAGACCCCGGTGCGTCACGACGACGCCCTTGGGTTGCCCGGTGGTGCCGGACGTGTAGATCACGTAGGCGCTGTTGGCCGGTGTCACCGCCGTGCGACGCTCCGCCGCCGCGACGGGAGCGGTGGAGTACCGCGCGGCGGCATTCTCGAAGTCTTCGCTGTCGAGGACCAGCCAGTCCACGCCCGCCGGAAGCCGGCCGACCTCGGAGCTCACGGAAAGCCCGAGCGCCACACCGGAATCGGTGACCATGTGCGCGATGCGCTCGTCCGGGTACCGGGGGTCGATCGGCACGTACGCGCCGCCGCTCTTGGCGACCGCCCAGATGCCGGCGATCGACGCGATCGAGCGGGTGATGCCGAGTCCGACGAACGTCTCCGCGCCGACTCCGCGCTCGATCAGGATGCGCGCCACACGGTTCGAGCGCTCGTCCAGCTCGCGGTAGGTGATGCTCTCGCCGCCCGAGACGATCGCGACCCCGTCGGGGTTCGCGGCGACCGCCGCGGACAGCAGTTCGACGAGAGTCGTGGGCGGGGTGCCCTCGATACCGCGGACCGGTATCAGTTCCGCTGTCTCCTCGGCGTCGAGGATGGGGATGTCCCCTACCGCGATGTCGGTTCCGCCGCCTGCGACGGCGGAGAGGATCCGCACGAAACGGTCCGCGAAGCCCTGCACGGTCTCCGCGTCGAAGATCTCGGTGGCGAACCCGAGAACGCCGGTGATCCCGGTGGGCGCACCCTCGTCCGACCACAGTTCGCGCAGGTCGACGGTGAGGTCGAACTTGCTGAACTCGACGTCCACGGCGCCGGGTGTCGCCTCGAGTCCGGCAAATTCGAGCGACGGAATGCCGTTGACCTGATGGGTCAGCACGACCTGGAACAGCGGCGAGTACGCCGTGGACCGGGTCGGCTTCAGGGCGTCCACCAACTGCTCGAACGGGACGTCCTGATTACTGAACGCGGCAAGGTCCTGGGTGCGGACCTGCTCGAGCAGTTCGGCGAAGGACGTTCCGGGCTCGACCTCGGTCCGCAGCACCAGTGTGTTGACGAACATGCCGACGAGGTTCTCGAGCGCCTCGCCACCGCGACCGGCCACGGCGGTGCCGATGGCGATGTCGGTGCTCGAACTGAGCCGTGCCAGCAGAACGGACAGCGACGCGTGCAGCACCATGAACAGCGACACGTTGTGTGCGCGCGCGACCTCACCGAGACGACGGTGGATGTCCTCGTCGACGGAGAAGCCCACGGAGGCGCCTGCCATCGACCGCACCGTCGGGCGGGGCCGGTCGGTGGGGAGTGCCAGGACGTCGGGCACACCCGCGAGGGTCTTCGACCAGAAGTCGATCTGCGCCGCGGCCAGGGAGTCGGGGTCGTCCTCGGAACCGAGCACGTCCCGCTGCCACAGCGCGTAGTCGGCGTACTGGACGGGCAGCGCCGGCCAGGCGGGCTGCGTCCCGTCCTGACGGGCCGCGTAGGCCGTCATGACGTCGCGGGCCAGCGGCAACGTGGACGCGCCGTCGGACGCGATGTGGTGCATGACCAGCACCAGGACGTGGTCGGTCGCGCCGAGCCGGAACAGGCGGGCCCGGACCGGGATCGTGTCGGTGACGTCGAAGCCGGTGGAACCGAACTCGAACATCCGGTCCCGCAGGTCCTCCTCGCGGACGTCGACCGGCTCGAGAGCGAGGTCGATGCCGGCGGCGGGCAGGATCACCTGGTGCGCGCCGGAATCGGAGTCCGGGAACACGGTCCGCAGCACCTCGTGCCGCGCGACGACGTCGGACAGCGCCGCGGCCAGCGCGGCGACGTCCAGCTCGCCGCGCAGTCGCACGGTGAGCGGAACGTTGTACGCCGGCGACGACGGGTCGAAACGGTTGAGGAACCACATCCGCTGCTGCGCGAGCGACAGCGGCAACTCCCGGGGGCGCTCGCCCGCGACGAGTGCCGGCCGGGTGGAGCCGTGGTGAGCCCGGTCCTCGACGAGCTTCGCGAGGGTCGCGATCGTGGGGGCCTCGAACAGATCACGGATCCCGACCTCGGTGCCGGTCGCGGACGTGACGCGGGCAGCGACGCGGGTGGCGCTGAGCGAGTTGCCGCCCAGGTCGAAGAACGACTCGTCGACACTCACTCGCGTCGCGGAGAGGATGTCACCGAAGATGCCGGCGACGACCTCCTCGAGCGGGGTGCGCGGCGCGACGAATTCGACCGTGCTCGTGGCGAAGACCGGCTCCGGGAGGGCCTTGCGGTCGACTTTGAGATTCGCGTTGAGCGGCATCTCGTCGAGCACCATCACCGTGTCCGGGATCATGTGCGACGGCAGCACGTGCCGCAGTGCGTCGAGCGTCGCATCGACGTCGAGTTCGGCGCCTGCGGTCGCGGTGACGTATGCGACGAGCCGGGGACCCTGCTCGCTGTCGTGGACGACCACCACCGACTTCTGCACCGCGTCGGTCGCGTTGAGTGCGGATTCGATTTCGCCGAGTTCGATTCGGAGACCGCGGATCTTCACCTGGAAGTCGCTGCGGCCCACGAACACGAGCCCGCCGTCGGCACGCTCGCGGACGAGGTCACCGGTCCGGTACATGCGGGCGCCGGGCCCCTCGAACGGATTCGCCACGAATCGTGACGCGGTGGTGCCGAACATGTTGCCGTACCCGCGGGCCAGGACCTGGCCGCCGATGTAGAGGTCACCGGTCACTCCCGGCGGCACGGGGCGCATCCGGCCGTCGAGCACGTGGTACCGGACACCGCGGAACGCGGCGCCGAACGGGACCGGCCACGACTCGGCATCCTCGGTGGACAGGTCCAGTTCGTACGAGGAGCAGGTGACCGATGCCTCGGTCGGGCCGTAGTTGTTGAGCAGGCGCGAGTCCGTGCCGATCAACGCCGTGCAGGCTGCAGGCCGCAGCATCTCACCGCCGAGGAGGACGACCTTCAGATTGGGCAGGACGCCCTCGGTGTCCAGTTCGGTGAGGACCTCGAACGCACTGGGCGCGAGGTTCGTGATCTGGACCTCGCCCGTGCCGATCATGCGGAGAATCGGTCCCGGATCGAAGCCGTCGTCGGCGAGGTGGAGCACACCGCCGTACGCGAGACCCACCCAGATGTTCTTCTGGGTCTGGTCGAACAGCGGGGAGTTCGCGATCAGCAGTCCGGTGCCGTCCTTCACCCGGAGGTCGCACTGGTACGACTGATAGTTGTTGGACAGGCCCAGCATCGGCACCATCGTGGGCTTGGGCCGCCCGGTCGAGCCCGACGTCGAGATGACGTGCCCGAGGCGCGTGCCTGCGTGCTCGTCCGACCACGGGTCGTGCGGGAAGTCGGTGTCGTCGAGCGATTCGAGGTGGCGCGCCGTCTCGGGGTCGTCGAGCACGATCGGGTCGTCGAGCGCCGCGTTCCCCGTGGGTGCCTCGGTGAGCCCGCTCCAGGACCGGGTGGCCACCACGGTCCGCGTGCCGCTGTCCTCGACGAGGCCCGTGATCCGCTCCATTCCCCACTTCTGGTCGAACGGGGAGTACGCCGCGCCGACCTTCCAGGTGGCGAGCATCCCGATCACCCATTCGACCGAACGGGGGGTGAGCAGTGCGACGACGTCGTCGGGGCGGACACCACGGGACAGCAGTTCGCGTGCGAGCTGGTTGGCCCGGCGGTTCAATTCGCCGCGGCTGGTCTCGACGCCGCCCGCCACGACGGCGCGAGCCTCCGGGTCGCGCTCGACCCACTCCTGCCAGCGCGTGACGAAGAGTTCGAGGGGCCATCCCGACGTTTCGGTGACCTCCGCCTCCGGCGTCGCAACGATCTCCGGTGCGGGCGCGGCGATCTCGATGTCACCGACGAGGGCGTGCGCGTCCGCGATGACCTGGTCGAGGATCGTGCCGAAGCCGTCCTTCCCGTCCTCGGACGGCGGAGCCATCATGATCGTGGGAACCAGACCGGACAGCACCACGGAGACGATCGCGTCCGGACCCATCCCCCGCTCCGACAGCGGCGCGGACATCAAGCGGAGCCGCTCGTCGAACTCGCGGTACGTCACCTGCATGCCGTCGTGAGCGACGGCGACGGCGTCGGGAGCGACCTCGACCGCAGCGGCCAGAAGCTGCGGCAGCTCGCGAACGGTCATCGTGCGTGCGGGCCTGACAGGGCTCAACTTTGCTCTCTCGTGTTCGGTGAGAATGTCGATGTCGCCTACAGCGACACCGGGATCGGTGACGACGGCCTCGAGGATCCGGACGAACCGCTCGGAGATCCGTTCCGCGGTGCTCCGCTCGAACAGGTCGGTGGCGAACGTGAACCTGCCGCCGAGGCCTGCCGGTTCACCCGACTCGTCGGCCTTCTCGGTGATCGTCAACGTGAGGTCGTACTTGGCGCCCTGCGCCATGTCCTCGATCACGCGCACGGCCAGCCCGGGCAGTTCGAGCGCGTCCATCCGGTTGTTCTGGAACGACAACATCACCTGGAACAGCGGCGAGTACGCCGCCGAGCGCCGGATCCGCAGTGCCTCCACGATCTTCTCGAACGGCACGTCGGAATTGCCGAACGCCGCCAGGTCGCCTTCGCGGACCCGTTCGACGAGATCGGCGAACGAATCCCCCGGCCGCACGCGGGTGCGCAGGACGAGGGTGTTGACGAACATGCCCACCAGGTCGTCGAGCGCCTGATCGCTGCGTGCGGCGAGCGGGGTGCCGACGGTGATGTCGTCGCTCGTGCTCAGCCGCGACAGCAGCGTCGTCAACGCCGCGTGCGTCACCATGAAGAGCGAGGCGCCGCGTTCCCTGCCGACCGCTTCGAGGCCGCGCCGCAGTTCGGGGGTGATCGCGAAGTCGATCGAATCGCCTCGCATCGACTGCCTGGCCGGGCGTGCGTGGTCCAGCGGGAGGTCGATCAGCTCGGGTGCCCCGGAGAGGGTGTCGGCCCAGTGCGCGATCTGCTTGCCCGCGAGCGACCGGGTGTCGGCGGGGTCGCCGAGGACCTCGCGCTGCCACAGCGCGAAGTCGGGGTACTGCACCGGCAGCGGCTGCCACAGCGGAGCCGCACCGGCGGTGCGCGCGCTGTACGCGACCATGACGTCGCGCGCGAGCGGCGACATCGACGCGCCGTCGGCGCAGATGTGGTGTACGACGAGGACGAGCAGGAACTCGCTCTCACTGGTGGCGAACAGCCGGATACGCAGCGGGGGCGCGACCGTGACGTCGAATCCTTCGGTGGCGAATTCGGTGAGCGCCGTGTGGAGTTCGGCCTCGGTCACCGGGACGGGCGTCAGGTCGAACGGAACCTGCGCGGTGTCGACGACCTGCTGGTACGGGCCGTCACCGGAGTCGGGGAACACGGTCCGCAGCGACTCGTGCCGCGCGAGTACATCCGACACGGCCGACGACATCGCGTCGATGTCGAGCGAACCGGACAGACGCACGGCGAGCGGAATGTTGTACGCCGAGGACGCCGTGTCGAACCGGTTCATCAGCCACATGCTCTGCTGCGCCATCGACAGCGGAACCCGCTCGGGGCGCGGCCGCGCGACGAGAACCGGCCGGTCGGAGCCGGTGCCGGCCTGCTCGGCTACCTTCACGGCGAGCCGTTCCACGGTCGGCGCCTCGAACAACTCGCGCACACCCAGACGGGTACCCGCGGCAGCGTTGAGCCGGGCGACAGCCTTCGTCGCCACGAGCGAGTTGCCGCCGAGGTCGAAGAACGACTCGGCGACACTGATCTTCGCGAGGCCGAGCACGTCGGCGAGCACACCGGCGACCAGTTCCTCGGTGGGCGTGCGCGGCTCGATCATCTCGCCCTGCAGGGCGTCGAAGTCGGGCTCGGGCAGAGCCCTCCGGTCGAGTTTGCCTGCGGTGGTGAGCGGGATCTCGTCGATGACGAGGACGGCGCTCGGCACCATGTGCGCCGGAAGCATGTCGCCGACGAAATGCGTCACCTCGGCCACGTCCACCGCGGCGCCCGCGGTGGGCAGCACGTACGACACGAGGGCGGTCGAACCCGACGGCATCGACGTGCCGAGGGTGGCCGCGAATTCGAGGTCCGGGTGCTTGACCAGAGCGGCGTCGATCTCGCCGAGCTCGATCCGGAAACCACGGACCTTCACCTGGAAGTCACTGCGGCCGACGTACTCCACGCCGTAGCCGGCGCGGTGCCCGTGGTCGACGACGAACCGGACGATGTCGCCCGTGCGGTACATCCGGCTCCCGCTGTCGCCGAACGGGTTCGCGACGAATCGTTCGGCGGTGAGGCCGAGACGGTCGTGGTAGCCGCGGGCGAGGCCTGGGCCTGCGATGTACAACTCCCCCGCCACGCCGACAGGTACCGGGCGTAGCAATTCGTCGAGAACGTAGACGGTGACACCGCAGACGGGACCGCCGATCTCGATCCGGCTCCCGGGCACCAGCAGGTTGCTGACGTTGCTCATGATGGTGGCCTCGGTGGGTCCGTAGCCGTTGTACATCCGACGACCCGTCGCCCAGCGTTCCACCAGTTCCGGCGGGCACGCCTCGCCGCCGACCACGACGACCTCGAGCCGGTCGAGTCCGGCCGGCTCCACCGACGCGAGCGCGGCCGGCGTGACGAAGGCGTGGGTGATTTCGTTGTCCGCGAGGAAGTTTCGCAGTTCCTCACCGCCGTACAGGTCGGCGGGCGCGACGATCATCGTCGCGCCGCAGCCGAAGGCGAGCAGCAGTTCGAGGACGGACGCGTCGAAGCTCGGGGACGCGAAGTGCAGAGTCCGCGCCGACGGGCTCACCCCGTAGTGGGTGCGCTGCTCGGCGGAGAAGTTGGCCAGACCGGTGTGGGTGACGACGACGCCCTTGGGCAGACCGGTGGTACCGGACGTGTAGATCATGTACGCCGGGTGCTCGAGCTGAACCGACGCGGTCCGCTCGGAATCCGTGACCGGCTCCGCCGACTTCGCGGCGCACAGCGCGTCGCACTCGGACGAGTCGAGGGCGAGCCATTCGACGTCCGAGGGAAGGGTGTCGCGCTGAGCGGCCACGGTCAGGCCGAGAATCGCACCGGAGTCGACGACCATGTGTGCGATGCGCTCGGACGGGTAGCGGGGGTCGACGGGCACGAAGGTGCCGCCGGCCTTGGCGACGGCCCACGTTCCGATCACCGAGTGCAGTGAGCGCGTCATCCCGAGCGCCACAGACGTTTCCGGTCCCACACCGCGATCGACGAGAACCCGGGCGAGCCGGTTCGAGCGCGCGTCGAGTTCCGCGTAGGTCAGCGATTCGCCGTCCGCGACCAGCGCGATGCGCTCACCGTTCTCGGCTGCGGTCGCGGCGAGGATCTGCGGCAGCGACAGCGGTGCGGCGGCGTCGGTGCCGTGCGCCGCCAGCAGGGACGCACGCTCGCCGGGAGCGAGGATGTCGATGTCCGCGACGAGCGTGTCGACGTCCCCGGACAGCGCACCGAGCACACGGACGACCCGCTCCATGATCTCCTCGACCTCGGCGGCCTCGAAGATCTCGGGAAGGAACTTGGCCGTCAAGTGCAGCCGCGGGTCGGTCATCGCGACGATCGCCAGCGGGTAGTGGGTGGCGTCGTTGGACGTCACGTCGAGAACGCGGAGACCCTCGATGTCGCTGCTCTTCGTGAGCGCCTCGCGGTCGAGCGGGTAGGACTCGTAGACCATCAGCGTGTCGAACAGCGCGCCGAGGCCGAGTCCCTGCTGGATGTCGGTGAGCCCGACGTGATGGTGATCGAGCAACTCGGTCTGCTCGTGCTGGATGCGGTCGAGCAGGGTGCGGACGGCGTCGCCGGCCCGGACGCGCACCCGCACCGGCAGGGTGTTGATGAAGAGCCCGAGCATGGACTCGATGCCGGGCACCTGCGGCGGACGACCCGAGACGGTGGTGCCGAACACCACGTCGTCCCGTCCGGTCAGCCTGCCCAGCACGATTCCCCACGCGGCCTGAACGAGGGTGTTCATGGTGACGCCGAGTTCGCGCGAGCGCGCGGTCATGTCGGCGAGCAGGTCGTCCGGCAGGTCGATCACCAGCTCACCGGGGGTGAGCGTCGGGGCGGTCTCCGCGTGCGCGGGTGCGAGGAGGGTGGGCTCCTCGATGCCGCTCAGGGCCTTCGTCCACGCGGCCACGGGCACCTGCGGGTCCTGCGCGGACAGCCACTCGAGGTAGCTGCGGTACGGACGCGGCTGCGGCAGTGCCAGCGCGTCGCCGTCCACCGCGTACAGGGTCAGCAGATCCTGGATGAGGATCGGCAGCGACCAGCCGTCGAGGAGGATGTGGTGGTTGGTGACGGCGAACCGGTAGCGGTCCTCGCCCGTCTCGACCAGCAGGAATCGCACGAGAGGCGGCGCGGTCATGTCGAACCGGTCGGTCCGGTTCGCGAGCATCAGCGCCTCGAGTTCCGCAGCACGGTCGGACTCGGACGCGGCCGAGAGGTCGACGTGCGTCCACGGCACGTCCACCCGGTCGACGACCACCTGCATGCCGGTGCCGTCGTCGCCCGCGACGAACGCGGTGCGCAGGTTGGGGTGCCTCGCGACGAGTGATTCCGCGGCGCGGCGGAGGCGGTCGGTGTCGACGGACCCGCCCAGGTCCATCACCAGCTGGGTGGTGTACACGTCGGTGGCGGTACCGGCCAGCGACGCGTGGAACAGCAAGCCCACCTGCAGCGGGGCCAGCGACCAGACGTCGGCGAGTGCGGGGTAGTCGCTCTCGAGGGTGTCGATCCGGCTCTGACTCAGGGAGACGAGGTCGAGGTCCGACGGCGTCCGGCCACCGGCTCCGGGCCGCTTCGTGTGTTCGACGAGCCCTTCGAGCGCGCGCGTCCACAGGCCGGTGAGCTCGCCCACCTCGGCGTCGGTGAGGACGCCCTGGGGGAAGTCGACGGTGGCCGAAAGTCGCTGTTCTCCTTCGACATCCACGATCATCGCGTTGATGTCGAGGGCGAAGTGCACCGGCATCTCGCTGTTGCGGGTACCGGTCAGCTCCATCGTGTCGGTGTCGGGCACCCAGCCCACCGCCCGGAACGCGTCGGGGATCTCGCCCACCGATACGCGGCCGAGGTAGTTGAAACTGATCTGCGGGCTCGGCAACGCCGCGAGAACCGCGCGGGTCTCGGCGTTGAGGAATCGCAGCATTCCGTAGCCGATGCCGTGCTCGGGTACCCGGGCGAGTTGTTCCTTCACCGACTTGACGGCCCGACCTGCGGCCGCGCCGCCGGCGAGGGCGTCGCGCACGTCGACGCCGGGCGCCGACAACCGGACCGGGAACATGCTGGTGAACCAGCCGACCGTGCGGGAGAGATCGGCGCCGGGCAGCACCGTCTCCTCGCGGCCGTGGCCTTCGAGGTGCACGAGGGTCGAGGACTCGGTGACGCCGCGTTCCGCGCGCCACGCCGCGACGGCGAGGGCGAGGGCGGTGAGGAGGCCGTCGTTGACGCCGCCGTGGAACGCGCGCGGCACGTCGGTCAGCAGACCGTCGGTGACGTCGGCCGGGACCTCCAGGCGGACCCGGCCGGTGGTCGAGACCGTGTCGCGGCCGTCGAGGGCGCGCGAACCGATCAGCGGGTCCGCACCGTCGAGAGTGGTGCGCCAGTGGTCGAGTTCGGCCACGCGGCGGGCGCTCCGGGCGTTGTCGGCGAGGCCGTGCGCCCAGCGGCGCACCGACGTGCCGACCGCCGGGAGCAGCGGGTCGGCACCGGCGGCAATCTGCGCCCACGCGGATGCGAAGTCGGGCACCAGCACTCGCCAGGACACCCCGTCCACGGCGAGGTGATGGATCACGACGAGCAGTCGTCCCGTCTGCGGGGTGCTCTCGTCCTCCCCGCTGACGCCGTCCTCGCCGTCCCGCGGTGCAAGATCGCCGGAGTCCTCTGCGGGCGCGAACCAGACGAAACGCACCACGCTGCCGGTCGCCGGGTCCAGCTTGTCCACCGTGCGGTCGAGGGCGTGCGCGGCGAGCGCCTCGAACGAGTCGGTGCCGGGTCCCTCGCTGAACTCGACGCGATCGACGAGCCGGTCGACGTCGACGGAGCCGATCGGTGCGACCTCCAGCGACCATCCGGCCGGAGAGTCGGTGCGGCGCAACGACGAACGCAGAGCGTCGTGGCGATCGACGACGGCCGCCAGCGTGCGCACCAGGCGGTCCCGCTCCACCTTCGGCGGCAGGGCCAGGAGAATGGACTGGGAGAAGCGGTGGAAGTCGCCGCCCAGCTCCGTCATCCAGTGCACGACCGGTGTCAGCGGCATCGTGCCGATACCGGCGCCGGGAAGTTCCTCGAGGACGTGCACCGTCGCCGACTCGGATGCCGACTTCGCGACCTCGGCGAGCGAGGCCACGGTCTTGCGCTCGAAGACGTCGCGGGCCGTGAACAGGACACCGGCTTCCTTCGCGCGGGACACCAGCTGGATCGAGACGATGCTGTCGCCACCGAGCGCGAAGAACGAGTCGCCGACACTGACCCGCGGCAGACCGAGAACTTCGGCGAACAGTCCGGCGATCGACTCCTCCATGGTGCTGCGAGGGGCCACGTACTCACTGGACTCCGCCGCGAACGTGGGTTCGGGCAAGGCCTTCCGGTCGAGTTTGCCGCTCGCGCCGACCGGCATCTCGGCGATCACCACGACGGCGTCGGGAACCATGTACGAGGGCACCGCGCGGCCGACGTGGACCGTCAGATCCTCGACGTCCACCGCCGAACCGGGTTCGGGGACGACGTACCCGACGAGCCGCTGTCCCAGGGAGCTGTCGTGCACGACCGCAACCGATTGCGCCACATGCGGATACGAGGACATCGCGGCCTCGATCTCGCCCAGTTCGATGCGCAGGCCGCGCACCTTCACCTGGAAGTCGGTGCGGCCGAGGTACTCGATGCTGCCGTCGACACGCCACTTGACGAGGTCGCCGGTGCGGTACAGACGGGTTCCCGCGGCGCCGAAAGGATTGGCCACGAAGCGTTCTGCCGTGAGCTCCGGCCTGCCCTCGTAGCCGCGCGCGACCTGGGCGCCCGCGAGATAGAGCTCTCCCGCGGATCCGATGGGAGCGGGCCGGAGGTGGCCGTCGAGCACGTACGCCTCGGTGTTCCACACCGGGGTGCCGATGGGAATCGTGTGGAGGGTCTCCCGATCCACCTCGCCTGCGGTGGCGTGCACGGTGAACTCGGTGGGGCCGTACAGGTTGTGCAACCCGGCGTCGGACTTCGCGCGGAACGCCGCGGCGACGGCAGGCGGAAACGCCTCTCCCGCAACGAGAACGACGCGCAGGCTGACGAGTTGTTCGCGGTCCGCTTCGGCGACGAACACCGACAGCATCGACGGGACGAACGATGTCGCCGTGACCTTCTCGCGCGCGATCACGTCGGCGAGGTAGGCGGGATCGCGATGCCCCTCGGGTGCGGCGATCACCAGGCGCGACCCGGAGGCGAGTGCGGCGAACAGTTCCCACACCGACACGTCGAACGTCGTCGGGGTCTTCTGCAGCACGACATCGTTCGCATCGAGCTCGTAGCGCGACGCGATCCACGTGACCTGGTTCAGGACCGAAGCGTGGCTCACCGCCACGCCCTTCGGACGTCCGGTGGACCCGGACGTGTAGATGACGTAGGCCGGGTTCGCCGGCCGCAGATCGGCTGCCCGTTCGTCGTCGCGGATCGGGCCGGCCGGGACGCCGCTCAGATCCAGGGCGTCGATCTCCAGGACGTCCTGATCGGCGGGAAAGACGAGGCCGTCGCGCGCGACCGTGAGGATGCACAGCGGGCGGGCACTCTCGAGTACGTACGCCGTGCGCTCGGCGGGGTGGTCGGGGTCGAGTGGCACGTACGCGCCGCCCGCCTTGACGACGGCGTACATCGCGACCATGGAGTCGAGCGAGCGGCGGATCGCGAGGGCGACCTTCGTCTCCGGACCCACTCCCCTGCCGATCAGCGTCCGGGCGAGACGGTTCACCCGCGCGTCGAACTCGGCGTACGTGAGCTCCTCGCCATCGAAGACGAGTGCCGTCGCGTCGGGGGTGCGCCCGACCTGGGCGTCGAACAGGTCGACGACGGTCCCCGCCGGCGGCGACACGACGTCGCCGTTCCACCCGGTCACGACCTGTCCGCGTTCCTCGTCGCTCATCGCGGCCAGGTCCGACACCGAGGCGTCGTCGCCGGCGCCGAGGAAGCGCTCGAAGAAGTCGAAGAAGCGGCTGTGGTGACGGTCCAGCTCGTCCGCGGAGTACAGGTTGGGGTTGGCCTCGAAGTCGATGTGGATCTTGCTGCCTGCCACACCCTGGTAGATGTTCAGGGAGAGGTCTTCGACCGGTCCGGTGGTGAGGACGTTCTGGTGTCCGGTGACCGTCCCCAGCTTGATCTCGCTGTGGAACATCATGATGTTGATCGAGGGACCGAAGAAGCCACGCTGCCCCTGGGGCGCTCCCGCGTCCCGGCGGATGTCCTCGTGGCGGTACCGCTGGCGGCGCAGGGCGCCGGTCAGCTCGATCTGAACGCTCTTGACCAGCTCGGGGACGGTCATCTCCGGGGTGATCTGGAGCCGGAGCGGAACGATGTTCGACACCATTCCGCCGGAACGGCGCAGCGTGGCGGTGGTGCGCGCCGAGACCGGGAGGCTGAGGACGACGTCCGTCCGGTCGGTCATGTGGGCCAGGTACGCGGCGAATGCGGCCACCACGATGGGCGCGGAGCTGGCGTTGCTGCCGCCGAGGGCCTCGTCGAGCAGGGTGGCGGTGGACTCGGGCAGTGCCTCGGAGGAGAGCCGCGCGAACTTGCCCACCATGGCCGCACGACCGGCGAGGCTCGGGGCCTCGGGCAGGTGCGCGGTGCGTTCGGCCCAGTATTCGCGATCCTTCGCGAACCGCTCGGAGTTGCGGTACCGCTGCTCGTCCTCGACGATCCGGACCAGGTCCTCGGCGCGGCAGGCCGGCGGCTCGGTGCCCTCGACCAGCGCCGTGTAGATCTCGGCGATGCGTGCGATCAGCGCCATCGCGCCGAATCCGTCGAGCGCGATGTGATGGATGCGGCAGAACCAGAAGTAGTGATTCTCCCCGACGTGGAGCAGGTAGACCACGACGAGGCGGTCTTCGAGGAGGTCGACGGGGGCGCTGTAGTTGGCCCGCATCCACTTCTCGGCGGCGTCGACGGAATCGCCCTCGCCGCGGAGGTCGACGTAGGTGATGGCGTCGTCGAGGGACTTGTCGACGTACTGGTAGGGCATCCCCTCGATCTCGACGAGGCGGAGGAAGCCGGAGCCGAACTCCCGGCCGGTACGAACCGTGGCCTCGGTCAGCAGGTCGAGGTCGATGTCACCGCGAAGCTCGATGTACTGGGCGATGGTGAGAGGAACCTCGCCCATCGCGTGTTGCGCGAACCAGATGCCTCGCTGCGCAGCCGACAGCGGAAACGCCCCTTCCGGAGCACCGCTACTACCCGCTGCTTGTCCCGACCCCAAGGGTTACTCCGTTCTCGAACGCGTGGCGACTGCCGCCTGTGTCTTTGGTGATTCGTAGCTCTCGGTCCCACGGACTGCGTCGTGAGCCGGTCTTCCGATGAACGCCATCACATGAACAGGCCTTGCCGGTTCGAAGCATCTCGCGGAGCGGGGACGTGCCGGGCATGGGACGCCCTGCGCTGATCGAAGAGTTCCACCACACTCGGAGTCGATGTCAGACGATCGTCCGAAACCCGATTGCCTGCGACGCTGAACACTCCAAGGCCCTTACATCCCGAACTACTTGCGGTGAGCGGGTTCATACGTGGCTCCGTTCTCTCATCGATCCAACAAGCGGCCACCCAATCGGTGCTCGTCATCCTCCGAGTCGAGAGCCGAGTCTACGGCGCTGGTGGAGGAGCGAAACATCGTCGCGATCATTGCTTCGGCCTCCTCTCGCTCGGTGGTGACAATCTCGGTTCGTACGGTTCTGCGGTAGCGCCGGGAATTACATCGGTGTCGGATCCACTGCCGTTACCGGCGCCGGTGTGACGTACCCAACCCTCGATACTTCCAGAACCAGGCCTAGATTCGATCTTCGACGCGCACATATTCAACAGGCCGGACCACATTCCGGGCACTGTGTACAACCAGAACACGGATACCGTACCGAGAGTCGGAATTTCACTAGGTGTACAACTGTCGTATCCAGTTTCATGTTCCGCCTCCCGACTGTTATCCGTGCACGGTGCAGCCGATCTGATGTCCGGCCGCGGCGTTGAACACTCACTGCCCCCCGTGACCGCAGTTTTGCCAACCACCGTGTCTACCAAAGCCCCGCGCAGGTCTCAAAACGAAGAGCACCCGAAGTTGCATACCGGGAATAACCGAGCAGGTTCGTCGCATAGCCGCATCGAACGAAAACTTGGACGTTCACGTGAGCGCTCGGGTGCCGGCAGATCGCCCGCTGACCTGCCACGAGGACGCAGACACGCGTCCCCGGCGACGGGATGTGCACCGGCGACACCCCGGTTGTATCCCAGCATCTGGAACACCCTCCCGACGCTCGGCACTGTCGATGTCCGATTAGTCGCGATCGCCGCCGCGCGACCGATCGCGGGCAGACGGGAGATTTCTCACATTCAGGGACGCGCCGACATCAGGAAGAACGCTTCTACCAACGAGTAACTAAAGTAAGTCTAACCTAACCGTTGTCGCCCAACGACACTGACATCGACCGACTCGCCGCTCACCGTCCGTGGCTCGCGAACCAGTCGAGCAGATCGGGGTCGTCCACGGCGCTGCGGTCCACCGTGCGCCGAGCATCCGCACCCTGAAAAATGCGCTTGAGGGGCACCTCGAGTTTCTTGCCGGTCCGGGTGTGCGGGATGCCGGGCGCCTCGATGATGTCGTCGGGCACATGCCGCGGAGAGGCCTGCTCACGAATCGCTGCGCGGATACGCCGCCTCAGCGCGTCGTCGAGTTCCGCCCCCTCCGACAGGACCACGAACAGCGGCATCCAGTATCCGCCGTCCGCCAGATCGACACCGACGACAAGTGCCTCGGCGACCTCGGGGAGCTTCTCCACCACCTGGTAGATGTCGGCGCTACCCATCCGAATCCCGTTGCGATTCAAGGTGGAATCGGACCTTCCGTGCATCAGGACGGTCCCGCGATCGGTGATCGTGATCCAGTCGCCGTGCCGCCACACTCCCGGAAACACATCGAAATATGCTTCGCGGTAACGCTTTCCGTCCGGATCGTTCCAGAACGACACCGGCATGGACGGCATCGGCGCCGTCACGACCAGTTCACCGACCTCACCTCGCACCGGTTGCCCCGACTCGTCGAACGCGTCGACGGCGACACCCAGGCACGGGGCGGACAGCTCCCCCGGCCAGACCGGGACGTTCCGCGCTCCCCCGACGAACGCCGACACCACGTCGGTCCCACCGGTGATCGACACGACGGGAACGCGGCGACCGACGTTCTCGGACAACCACAGTGACGACGCCGCCGGCAGCGTGGACCCGGTCACCCCCACCGCCCGGAGTGCGCTCAGATCGTGCTCGCGCACGGGGACCACACCCGCCTTGTCGCACGCGAGAACATAACCGGGACTGGTTCCGACCACGGTCACACCCAGCCGTGACACCAAGGACCACAACGCATCCGGCGTCGGATAGGACGGACTTCCGTCGTAGCAGACGATGGTGGCCCCCACCAGCAGGCCCGCCGTCTGGAAGTTCCACATCATCCAACTGGGACTGGTGTACCAGAAGAGGGTGTCGTCGCGGCCGATGTCGAGTTGGAGCGCGAGCGACTTCACGTGCTCGAGGAGAACGCCGCCGTGACCGTGCACGATGCCCTTCGGCAGGCCCGTGGTCCCCGAGGAGAACACCACCCACAGCGGGTGGTCGAACGGGACGGCGACGGACTCGAGTGCGGCGTCCCGGCCGGTGGCCTCCGCCCAGGTGAGGGTGCCGTCGACGGCGGCGTCCGGATCGAGACGCGGCACGACCACTGTGAGGGCCAGCGACGGCAATCCGCCGCGCAGGTCGGCCGACGCGGCGAGCCGATCGTGTTCCTTGCCCCCGAACCGGTAGCCGTCCGCGGTGATCAGCGCTTTCGGTTCCAGTTGACCCAGTCGATCGAGCGCGGCCGGCGCGGAGTAGTCCTGTCCGCACGCGGCCCACACGGCACCGAGCGACGCCGTGGCGAGGAACGCGACGACGGCCTCGGGAATGTTCGGGAGGTAACCGACGACCCGGTCACCGACCCCGACTCCGTGCTCGCGGAGAGTCGCGGCGAGGCCCGCCACCGCGGACCGCAACTCGTCCCACCCGACGGAGATGTCGGTGGCGCCCTCACCCGCGTACAGGATTGCCGGTGTGCCGGGGCGGGCGTTCCGGAAGACGTGGTCGACGTAGTTGAGGGTCGCCCCGGGGAACCAGACGGCCCCCGGCATCGCGTCGTCCGCGAGGGCCGGTCCGGGGTCGGTGGCGGACCGGATCTCGAAGTAGTCCCACACGTCCTGCCAGAACGCCGCCGGGTCGGCGACCGACCAGCGCCACAGCGCCCGGTAGTCGTCGACTCGGACGCTGTGACGCCGTGCGACGAACCGGGCGAAATCGGTGACGACCGCGTCGCGCACGTCGGATTCGGTGGGCACCCATTGCGGATCGGCAGTCATGGGCACCATCTTCCCCGAGAGCGCGACCGTTCCGCGCTCTTTCGCCGCCTACTGCGGGGACTCGGACGTGCTCTTCCCCTTCGAACCGACCTGGGAGCGGCGCAGGATCGCCTCGGCGTGACGCAGGACCGGCGCGTCCACCATCTTTCCCTCGAACGCGAAGACTCCCCGTTCGTCGGCGACGGCGGCGAGAACCCGCGTCGCCCAGTCGACGTCCCTGTCGGACGGCGCGTACGCCTCCCGGATCACCGCGATCTGGCTGGGATGGATGCCGACCTTGATGTCGAATCCGACGGCGACGGCGTCGACCGCCTCCGCGCGCAACCCGTCGAGGTCCTTGATGTCGAGATAGACGGAATCCAGGGCGAGCCGGTGATACGCCTTGGCCGCCAGCAGTGTCGACGACCGCACGTGATTGGCGACGTCACGATAGCTGCCGCCCTCGCGGCGACTGGAGTTGCCGCCCATCGCCGCCACGAGATCTTCGGCGCCCCACATCACGCCGATCGTGCTCGCCGCCAGCGCGATCTCGCTCACCGCGAGCGCACCGAGAGGCGACTCGACGAGGGCGATCACCTCACGCGGCGCCAACGACAGCACCTGGTCGGCGGACTCGCACTTCGCCAGCATCAGCCTCGTGTAGCGGGTGCCGTCTAGTGCCAGAAGGTCGCGCTCGTGATCCTCGGTTCCGACCGGATTGACCCGCACCACCGTGCGATCCGGATCCAACGGGGTGTCGATCAGGGCGACCCGCGCCGCTTCCTTGTCCGCGGGCGCCACCCCGTCCTCGAGGTCGAGGATCACGACGTCGGCTGCCGCAGCCGCTTTCGCATACCGTTCGGGCCGGTCTGCCGGGCAGAACAACCAGGCGGGCCCGGGCAGTTCCCAGCTCACGACGGCTTCTTCTGGACGAGGGTCTTGCGGACCGCGATCGCCACCACGTCGCCGTTCTGGTTGCGGCCGGTGTGCTCGAGCGTGACGATGCCCTCGCCGGGCCTGCTCTTCGACTCGCGCTTGTCCACGATCTTCGTCTCCGCGTAGAGCGTGTCGCCGTGGAACAGCGGTTTCGGGAAACTGATCTCCGAGAACCCCAGATTCGCGACGATCGTCCCCTGCGTCAGTTGTGCCACCGACAATCCGACCACGGTCGAGAGGGTGAACATCGAGTTGACGAGGCGCTCACCGAACTGGGTGTTCTCGCTGTACGCGGCGTCCAGGTGCAGTGCCTGGGTGTTCATCGTCTGCGTCGTGAAGAGGACGTTGTCGGCCTCCGTGACGGTCCGGCCGGGACGGTGCTCGTACACCGCACCCAGCTCGAACTCCTCGAACCACAGGCCCCGCTGAACGATTCGCTTCGGTTCGGTCGTCGCGGTCACAGGCCGGCCTCCCGCGCGATCAGCATCAGCTGCACCTCGGTGGTGCCCTCGCCGATCTCCAGGATCTTGCTGTCACGGTAGTGCCGGGCCACGGTGTACTCGTTCATGAATCCGTAGCCGCCGTGGATCTGGGTGGCGTCCCGGGCGTTGTCCATCGCGGCCTCGGAGGCGACGAGCTTGGCGATGGCGGCCTGCTTCTTGAACGGCTTGCCGGACAACATCCGGGCAGCGGCGTCGTAGTACGCGGTGCGCGCGGTGTGGGCGCGCGCCTCCATGCGGGCGATCTTGAAGGCGATGGCCTGGTTGTGGCCGATGGGCCGTCCGAACGCCTCGCGTTCCTTGGCGTACTTGACCGACTCGTCGACGCATCCCTGGGCGGCGCCGACGCTCAGCGCGGCGATGGCGATGCGGCCCTCGTCGAGGATCCGCAGGAAGTTCGCGTACCCGCGGCCACGCTCGCCGAGCAGATTCTCCTCGGGAACGCGCACGTCCGAGAACGTGAGCGGGTGGGTGTCGGAGGCGTTCCAGCCGACCTTGTTGTACGCCGGCTCGGCGGTGAAGCCCGGCGTCGACGTCGGCACGAGGATGGTGGAGATCTCCTTCTTGCCTTCCTTCGTTCCGGTCACCGCGGTGACGGTGACGAGCTTGGTGATGTCGGTGCCGGAGTTGGTGATGAACTGCTTGTTGCCGTTGATGATCCACTCACCGCTGTCGAACTTCGCGGTGGTCTTCGTCCCGCCGGCGTCGCTTCCGGCACCCGGCTCGGTGAGCCCGAACGCGGCCAGGCTCTTGCCGCTCGTCAGCTGCGGCAGCCACTCCTGCTTCTGCTCCTCGTTGCCGAACCGGTAGATCGGCATCGCGCCCAGCGACACGCCGGCTTCCAGGGTGATCGCGACACTCTGGTCGACCTTGCCCAGTTCTTCGAGTGCCAGGCAGAGTGCGAAGTAGTCGCCGCCCATTCCGCCGTACTCCTCGGGGAACGGCAGGCCGAACAGGCCCATGTCGGCCATTCCCGCCACCACCTCGTAGGGGAACGTGTGGTTGGCGTCGTGTTCCGCCGCGACCGGTGCCACCACGTTCTTGGCGAAATCGGCGACGGTCTTCGCCAACTGCTGGTACTCGTCGGGAAGCTGGCCGGTGGCAAGGAATTCGGTCATGACGCGTCTTCTTTCGTGTCGGTGGTGTCGGTGTGCGGGGTGACTCGCGCGAGCAGCTGGTCGACCATCACCTGGTCACCGGGTGCGACGAGGATGTCGACGACGCCGTCGACGGGGGCGGTGAGCGAGTGCTCCATCTTCATCGCCTCGACCACGACGAGTGTCTGGCCTGTGGTGACGTGGGCACCCGCTTCGGCGCCGACGGCGATGACGGATCCGGGCATGGGGCTGGTGATCTCGGCCTCGCCGGCGTGGACGTCGCCGGTGCGGACACTGAGTTCGCGAACCTCACGCAGCATCGTCGTGCCGTCGGAACCGGCGAGCCAGATGTGCCCGTCGGTCTGGGCGACCCGGTAGGTTTCGCGCCTGCCGTCGATCACCACGGAGAGCGTGGCCCCGTCGAGCGCCGCCGTCAGGGAGAGGGTGTCGCCGTCCTCGACCTGCGCGGTGGCCTCGGACGGACTGCCCGTGATGCGCACGTGGTCGGTGCGGGTGGCAGACGACAACCGGATGCTGGTGGGCGCGGGAACGCCGACCCGCCAGCCGCTGGGAACGTCCCACGGATCGGCCTGTGCCCGCTCGGGCCAGCGCTGCAACCAGCGGAAAGCCGCAGCGGCGATCAGGGCGGCGTCGGTGGCCTCCGCGGCGACGAAGTCCTCGAGCCGTCGGTCGAGCAGACCGGTGTCGAGGTTGCCGGCCACCACGTCGGGATCGGCGAGCAGGAAGCGCGCGAACTCGATGTTGGTGACCACTCCCAGCACACCGGTGCCGGCCAGCGCCCGGTCCAGCTTGCGCAGCGCACCGGCGCGGTCGTCGGCGTGGGCGATGACCTTCGCCAGCATCGGGTCGTAATCGCTGCCGACCACCGTGCCGGGCTGCAGTCCGGAGTCGACCCGGACACCGGGACCGGCGGGTTCGACGACGTCGGCCACGAGTCCGCCGGTGGGGAGGAATCCGCGACTCGGATCCTCGGCGTAGACGCGGGCTTCGATGGCATGACCGGTGAGGGTGATGTCGTCCTGGGTGAAGCCGAGCGGCTCACCGGCGGCCACTCGCACCTGCCACTCGACGAGGTCCAGGCCCGTGACGAGTTCGGTGACCGGGTGCTCGACCTGCAGCCGGGTGTTCATCTCCATGAAGAAGAACTCGTCGGGCTTGTCGGCGGAGACGATGAACTCGACCGTTCCCGCTCCGGAGTAGTCGACGCTGCGCGCCGTATTGCAGGCGGCCTCGCCGATCCGGGCGCGGGTCGCCTCGTCCAGCAGCGGCGACGGCGCCTCCTCGATGACCTTCTGGTGGCGACGCTGCAGACTGCATTCGCGCTCACCGAGATGGACGACGTTCCCGTGCCCGTCCGCGAGAATCTGCACCTCGATGTGCCGGGGCCGCAGCACGAATCGCTCGAGGAAGAGGGTGTCGTCGCCGAACGCCGACGCCGCCTCCCGCCGCGCGCTGCGTAGTGCCTCGGCGAGTGCGCCCGGCTCCTCCACCAGTCGCATGCCCTTGCCGCCGCCACCTGCCGACGGCTTGACGAGGACGGGGTATCCGATGTCGCCTGCGGCCGCGATCAGTTCGTCGTCGGACAGGCCGGGACGGGCGATGCCGGGGACGACGGGCACGTCGAACTTCGCCACCGCGTTCTTGGCAGTGATCTTGTCGCCCATCACCTCGATGGCGTGAGCGGACGGACCGAGGAACGCGATTCCCGCGTCCGCGCAGGCCCCGGCGAACTTGGAGTTCTCCGACAGGAACCCGTAACCGGGATGGATGGCCTGCGCACCGGTGGCGCGGGCCGCCGCGATCACCTTCTCGATGACGAGGTAACTCTCCCGGGCCGCGGCCGGACCGAGCAGCACCGCGGTGTCGGCCTCACGGACGTGCCGCGCGTCCCGGTCCGCCTCGCTGAACACGGCGACGGAACGGATTCCCATGGCCCGCAACGTGCGGATCACGCGCACCGCGATCTCGCCGCGGTTTGCTACCAGGACGGTATCTATCCGAGTCATTTCAGTCATTCCACTCACATCCGGAAAACGCCGTAGGAGACCGGTTCGATCGGTGCGTTCGCACACACCGAGAGCGCCAGTCCGAGAACAGTTCTGGTGTCGGCGGGGTCGATGATGCCGTCGTCCCACAGCCTGGCCGTCGAGTAGTACGGATTGCCCTGCGCCTCGTACTGCTCACGGATCGGCGCCTTGAACGCTTCTTCGTCCTCGGCCGACCACGGGTTGCCCGCGCTGTCGAGTTGCTCGCTGCGCACCGTCGAGAGCACCGACGCCGCCTGCTCGCCGCCCATCACGGAGATCCGGGCGTTCGGCCACATCCACAGGAACCGCGGCGAGTAGGCCCGCCCGCACATCGAGTAGTTGCCCGCCCCGTAGGAGCCGCCGATCACGACGGTCAGCTTGGGAACCCGGGCGCACGCCACCGCGGTCACCATCTTGGCGCCGTGCTTGGCGATGCCGCCCGCTTCGTAGTCGCGACCGACCATGAAGCCTGCGATGTTCTGCAGGAACAGAAGTGGAATCTTGCGCTTGTCGCACAGCTCGATGAAATGAGCGCCCTTCATCGCGGACTCGGCGAACAGCACGCCGTTGTTGGCGACGATGCCGACCGGGTGGCCCTCGATGTGCGCGAAACCGGTGACCAGGGTCTTGCCGTACTCCGCCTTGAACTCCTGGAATTCGCTGCCGTCCACGATGCGGTCGATGACCTCGTGGACGTCGTACGGGGTGCGCGGGTCGGTGGGGACCACGTCGTAGAGGTCGGTCTGCGATGCCGACGCGGGGACGGCGCTGATCACGTCCCACGGACGCTCGGCGCGCGGGCCGAGGGTCGCGACTATGTTCCGCACGATCCGCAGCGCGTCCTGGTCGTCTTCCGCGAGGTGGTCGGTGACGCCGGAGACCTTCGAGTGCAGGTCGCCGCCGCCGAGCTCCTCCGCTGTCACGACCTCACCGGTGGCGGCCTTCACCAGCGGCGGACCGCCGAGGAAGATGGTGCCCTGGTTGCGGACGATGACGGCCTCGTCGCTCATCGCGGGCACGTAGGCGCCGCCGGCGGTGCACGAGCCGAGGACCGCCGCGATCTGCGGGATGCCCTGCGCGCTCATCGTGGCCTGGTTGTAGAAGATGCGGCCGAAGTGCTCGCGGTCCGGGAACACCTCGTCCTGCCTGGGCAGGAAAGCGCCGCCGGAGTCGACGAGGTAGATGCACGGCAGCTGGTTCTGCAGCGCGATCTCCTGCGCCCGCAGGTGCTTCTTCACCGTCATCGGGTAGTAGGTGCCGCCCTTGACGGTCGCGTCGTTGGCGACGATCACGCATTCCCGCCCGGACACCCGGCCGATGCCGGCGATGACGCCCGCTCCGGGGCATTCGTCGTCGTACAGGCCGTTCGCCGCGAGCGGGGATATCTCGAGGAACGGGCTTCCGGGGTCGAGCAGGGTGTCCACTCGCTCGCGGGGCAGGAGCTTGCCTCGGCTGACGTGCCGCTCGCGCGACTTCTCGCTGCCGCCGAGCGCGGCCACGGCCAGCCTCGACTTCAGCTCGTCCACCAATTTCGTGTGCTCTGCCCGGTAGCCCTCCCGTGCAGTGGTTCCGCTCAGTGCCATCCTGCCGCCTTCTCGTCTTGACGCCCGTGCCGAGTGAGTTAATACTCGATAACTGAATCTAAGATAACTGTGATTAACTGAGTTGTCCAGACCACATCCGAGAAAGAGCTAAGGCGATGACCACAGACGTCGACGGCACCGAAGCGCCGATCACGCGCCGGGAACAGATGAAGGCGGATCGTCGCCGCCAACTGCTCGACGCCGCCGCCCGCCTCATCGCCGAACGGGGCTTCCTCGGTGTCCGCCTCGAGGACCTCGGTTCCGCGGCGGGAATCAGCGGCCCCGCCGTGTACCGGCACTTCCCCAACAAGGACGCCGTCCTCGTCGAACTGCTCGTCGGGATCAGCACGCGCCTGCTCGAGGGCGGGTCGCTCGTCGTGGCGGAGGCCGCCTCCCCGGAAGCGGCCCTGGAGGGTCTGATCGACTTCCATCTGGACTTCGCGCTCGGCGAACCCGACCTCATTCGCATCCAGGACCGGGACCTGGAGAGCCTGCCCGCCGAGGCCCGCCGGGAGGTCCGGCAGACGCAGCGGCGCTACGTGGAGATCTGGGTGAAGGTGCTGCTGCAGGTGGACACGTCACTGGACGAGACGGATGCCCGCACCAAGGCACACGCCACGTTCGGGCTCATCAACTCGACCCCGCACAGCGCCGATCCCACGACCCCCTCGCGCACCCGGAAAGTACTGCGCGACATGACGCTTCTCTGCCTGCGCCCGTGAGTACTCGTTAACGTCCGGCGGTTGACAAGTACGCACGGGCGGCGAAGCCGCAGAAAGGCCCCGCCCTGACCGGACGGGGCCCTTCTCGTGACGGTGCGATGTGGCGCGCCTACACCCTGTTCTTGCTCGTCATCGAGGTGTATCCGAGGGTCAGCACGGCCGCTACGGCGATGCTGATGATCCACCGGATCCAGTCGATTCCGCCGGTGTCCCCCTTGTCGAGGAGCCCCTCCCACACCCAGTACCCGATCAGCGCACCGATGATGCCGAGCACGACGGTGATGACCCACCCCATCGCCTGCTTACCCGGAATCACGAGACGCGCCAGAACGCCGATGACCGCACCGAAGATGATGGTGCCGATGATGTCCATGACCATGGCCCTTGTCCTCTCAACACGCAATTCATGGTGCGAGCGGAAGGTCACCGCTCATTTCGAACATAGCCACCTGGACACCCGTTCGACAGGGCTTCGGCAAATCGTTGCCAAAAGGTTCACGCGGCGTACCGCTGTGAACCCCCTCGGTTCAGCGAATGCCCTGCCGTCGCAGGGCAACGGACACCGCCGCGGCGCGGGTGTCGACACCGAGTTTCGCGTAGATGTGGGCGAGATGGGTCTTGACCGTCGCCTCGCTGATGAAGAGGGCTTTTCCGAGTTCCTTGTTGGTCATGCCCTCGGCCAGCAGGGTCAGCAGTTCGGCCTCCCGCGGCGTGAGAGCTTCCTCGGGGCGCTGCATCTGCTGCAGGAGTCGCGATGCGACGGGCGGCGACAGCACACTCTGGCCGGCGGCCGCGCCGCGCACGGCGGCGAAGATCTCCTGGGGTGTCGAATCCTTCAGGAGGTATCCGATGGCACCGGCGTCGATGGCGCGCACCACGTCGGCATCCGTGTCGTAGGTCGTGAACACCAGCACCGGCAGGGCCCGATCGACCTGCCGGATGCGGCGAATGGCCTCGACCCCGTCGATACCGGCGCCCAGGGCGAGGTCCATCGTCACGAGTTGCGGCCGGCAGGTGCTCACGGCGTCGACCGCCTCCTCCCCCGTGCCCGCCTCGGCGATCACCTCGATGTCCGGCTGCGAGTCGAGAAGCGCTCGCAGCCCGGCACGAACGACCACGTGATCGTCGACCAACAGCACGGTCACTCGCGTCATGCCGCGGTTCCTCTCGCACACGGTATCTGGGCGGCCACCACGGTGCCCTCGCCCGGCGCGCTCTCGACGGTGAACGTGCCGCCCAGTTGCTCGACGCGGCTGCGCATCGCGCGCAGGCCGTATCCGCCGCGCGTCGAGGGAGATCCGGTGGGCGCGGGGTCGAAACCGGTGCCGTCGTCGAAGATGTCGAGGGCGACGGCCTCCGGAAGGTATGTCAACGTGACGCCCACGGTCTCGGCGTGGGCGTGCCGGGCGATGTTGGACACCGCGCTCTGGGTGATCCGCAGCAGAGCGTGCGTCACCTCCGCCGGAATCGCGATCGGAGTGCCCACGATCCGGAGCTCCGCCCGCGGGTGGTGCGTGCGCGCGGCGGCGAGCAGTGCCGCGTCGAGTGGCTGGGATTCCAGTTTGGGCGCCGCGAGATGGTGCACGAGACTGCGGGTTTCCGCCAGGTTCTCGCGCAACGTTCCGGTCGCCACGCGGACGTCCTCACGTGCCCGTTCCTCCGTCCGCGGATCTGCCTGCGCCCAGATCTGCTCGGCCGCCTCGAGGCGGAGCAGGCTGCTGGTCAGTCCCTGCGTCACGGTGTCGTGGATCTCGCGGGCCAGTCGTTCGCGTTCGGCGAGCACCCCCGCCTCCCGCTCGGTCTCCGCGAGCCGGGACCGGGTCTCCGCCACCTGGCGGAGCAGTCGCACCCGTTCCCGGCCGTCCCGCTCGATCTGGCTGTACGCCATGACGATCAGCGCCCCGGTGCACAGCGGTCCCACCAGCACGGCCCACTCGGTGCGGCCGGAGAAGGTGAAGAACGCCACCGAGGTGAGGACGGCGAGAACCCCGACGACCGGGTACGCGATCCGGCTCGGGTACGCCCGCGTGCACAGGAAGAACATGGGAAATGCACACCAGGCGAAACTCGGCGCGAGCCAGACGAGCACCGCCCACGTCGTCAGGACCGGCCATACCCACGGTTCCCACACGCCTTCCCGCCGCGCGACCACGGCGGTGACCGTGTACAACGCGGCAAGCACGGCGATCAACGCGACCACCACGACGAACCGTCCGCTCACGCCGTGGTACGTAAGGTACCGCGCCGTCGACGTCGCGAGGAGGACGTAGAACGACACATGGATGGCGGTAGTTAGCGGGCCGCGCAGACCCGCGCCGTCCGGCCTGTCCACTCCGTCCACGGGTGTCGTCACGTCGACTGATCCTACGGATGTGCCGTGGGTGGCGGATCCACCGTTCGGATGATCTGCCGGGGCCGGACGGATGAGTTCGGGAGCGCCGTCGGCCCGATGCGGTCACCGGCACCGCCGGGCCAGGCTGGTCACATCAGCTCGTCACTTCCCGAAAGGCCCTCCGATGCGCACCTTCCACCGCCTGCCCCGCATTCTGGCGATCACCGTCCCGCTTGCCGCGATCGTCGCCACCTCGGCGTGCGGCACGTCCGCGTCCGACGAGGCGAGTCCGACGTCCACTCCGGTGGCGACCGCCGCCGCGCCGGCCGCGATCGACGGTGCGGACGGCGTGGTGAGCCAGAACCGTCTCGGTATCGGCACTGCGCAGGCCGCAGCGCAGGCGGCGCTCGCGAAGTGCCAGGCCGACGGGCTCGGGTTCGTCACCGTGTCGGTGGTCGATCGCGCCGGCAACGTGCAGGCGATGTTGCGCGGGGACAATGCCGCTCAGCACACCGTGGAGGCGGCGCGTCAGAAGGCGTACACCGCTGCCGCGTTCGGCGCGAACACCAGCGATCTGAGCGAACGGGCCAAGGGCGACGGCGCGACGGTCGCCGACCTTCCCGGCACGTTGTTCCTCGCCGGCGGGGTGAGCGTGAAGTCGGCCGGCGGGTCGATCGCGGGAATCGGCGTCGGCGGCGCTCCCGACGGAATGCGGGATCAGGCGTGTGCGGCCGCCGGGCTCGACGCGATCGCCGGGACGCTGGGGTGAAGAGCTGCCCCCGTGTCGACGCCCGAACTGGAACACGCTGTTCGACGCCGTCGCGACGTTGCTGCGGACCAGGTGACGAGGCGGGTCAGGTGCGCCCGATCAGGTCGAGGGACTGCTCGCGCATCTCGACCTTGCGCACCTTGCCCGTCACCGTCATCGGGAAGTCGTCGACGACGTGCACGTATTTCGGGATCTTGTAGTGGGCGAGCTTGCCGGTGCAGAACTCGCGCACCTTCGCCGCGTCCAGGGGTTCGGTACCGTCCTTCATCCGCACCCACACCATCAGTTCCTCGCCGTACTTCGCGTCCGGCACCCCGATGACCTGGGCGTCGAGGATGTCCGGATGCGTGTACAGGAACTCCTCGATCTCGCGGGGATAGACGTTCTCGCCGCCGCGGATGACCATGTCCTTGATCCGCCCGGTGATCGCGACGTAGCCGTCGGAATCCATCACACCGATGTCGCCGGTGTGCATCCATCGTCCGGCGTCGATCGCTTCGGCGGTCTTCTCCGGGTTGTTCCAGTACCCGAGCATCACCGAGTAACCCCGGGTGCAGAGCTCGCCCGGCGTGCCCCGCGGAACGGTCAACCCCGTTGCCGGATCGACGATCTTGACCTCGAGATGCGGGCCGACCCGGCCGACCGTCGACACGCGCTGATCGATCGTGTCGTCCGACCGGGTCTGCAACGACACCGGCGACGTCTCGGTCATGCCGTAACAGATGGAGACCTCGGCCATCCCCATCTGTTCGATGACCTGCTTCATCACCTCCACCGGGCAGGGTGATCCGGCCATGATTCCGGTCCGCAGGCTCGACAGGTCGAACGATGCGAAGTCCGGTTCGGCGAGTTCGGCGATGAACATCGTCGGCACCCCGTACAGCGACGTGCACTTCTCCGCTTCGACGGCCTGCAGCGTGGCTTTCGGGTCGAAGGACGGCCCCGGAATGACCATGGTCGCGCCGTGACTCGTGCAGGCCAGGTTGCCCATCACCATGCCGAAGCAGTGGTAGAACGGCACCGGGATGCAGACGCGGTCGTTCTCCGTGTAGTGGCACAACTCGCCGACGAAGTACCCGTTGTTCAGGATGTTGTGGTGGCTGAGCGTCGCACCCTTGGGGAATCCGGTTGTCCCCGAGGTGTATTGGATATTGATCGGATCGTCCGAGGACAGGGCCGCCTGCGCGGCAGGCAGCAGGGACGGGTCGGCGGCGTGCGCAGCCATGCCGTCCGACGCCAGCCGGCTCCACTCGGCACTGCCGAGGAGCACCACCATCTCGAGGTCGGGGCACTGGGGCCGGACCTCCTCGATCATGGCCGCGTAGTCGGAGGACTTGAACTCGGGCGCCGACACCAGCAGACGGATACCGGCCTGATCGAGCACATACTTCAACTCGTGCGCCCGGTAGGCGGGGTTGATGTTGACGAGCACTGCGCCGATCTTGGCCGTCGCGAACTGGATCAGCGTCCACTCCGGGCAGTTCGGCGCCCAGATCCCCACCCGGTCGCCCTTCCCGATACCCCGCTTCAGCAACCCCGCCGCCACGGCGTCGACGTCCCGCCTCAGCTCCGCGTACGTCCACCGCCGCCCCGAGGGCCGGTCGACCAGGGCGTCACGATCACCGTGGGCCGCCACGGTCCGGTCGAAGTTGTCTCCGATGGTGTCGCCGAGCATCGGGGCGTCCCACACGCCGTTGGTGTAGCTGGGAAGCGGGGTTGTCATCACTCTTCCTCTCTAGGAGCCCGTTCGGGCGCCTACGGGACGGGCAGACCCGAAGGCCCTTCCGCGGTCGAACTTACTCTTGGTTGATGTGATCCAGGGCATACTGCACGGCGAGGGGCGCCGGTATCTGTGCGAAGTCCGGACACCCCTCGCCGGCCCTGTCAGAGCGCGTCGTCTTTCGTTTCCACCAGGGCCTTCGTGCACAGCAGGCTCACCACGCCGAGGACGGCGAGCATCACACCGATCGCGGCGCTGCCGTACGCGGACGCCAGCGGTGCGGCGATCAGCGGCGGCACGGCGCCGCCGAGCACGCCGGCGAGGTTGTAGCCGAGTCCGGCGCCGGTGTAGCGGTAGCGCGTCTGGAACATTTCCGGAAGCAGGGCGCCGCAGGGGCCGTACGCGATTCCGAAGATGGCGAGCGTGACCACCACGCCGATCGTGAACGCGAGGGGTGAACCGGTGTCGAGCAGCGGGAACAGTGCGAGCGCCCACACGACGGCCAGTCCGCAGGAGATCATGATGACCCGTCGACGCCCGATCCGGTCCGAGTACAGAGCGGAGACGACGATCGTGAATCCGAAGACCACGGCCGAGGCGATCCCGACCGTCAGCACGAACGGGCGGCTGAACCCGAGGGTCTTGGTGCCGTAGCTGGTGAGAAACGCTGTGCCCATGTAGAAGAACGCGAACAGTGTGGCGAGCGCGCCGGCCGAGAGGAGGATCTCCTTGGTCTGGTACCGCCAGGCGTCCATCAGCGGGAGGCTCCGCGGGGTCGCATCGGCACGGTCGGCCAGCTGGGCCGCGCGGAACACCGGTGTCTCCTCGATCGCCAGCCGCATGTAGAGGCCGATGCCGACCAGGACGGCGCTGAACAGGAAGGGAATCCGCCACCCGTACTCGAGGAAGACCTCGTTGGTGTCGCCGAGCAGGGTGCCGGTGACGAGGAACGTGGCGCTGGAGAGGATGAAGGCCACCGCGGGGCCGAGTTGCGGGAACATCGCGTAGAGGCCGCGCTTGCCCGGGGGTGCGTACTCCGCCGTCAGCAGTGTGGCGCCCGCCCACTCGCCGCCGACGGCGAATCCCTGACCGAAACGCAGCAGCACCAGCAGGATCGGTGCCGCGACCCCGATCGTCGCGGCACCGGGCAGCAGGCCGATCAGGAACGTCGAGACACCCATCAGGATGAGCGTGGAGATCAGCGTCTTCTTACGTCCGATCCGGTCACCGTAGTGGCCGAACAGCATCGCACCCACGGGCCTGGCGACGAACGCGACGGCGAAGGTCGCGAAGGAGGCGACGGTGCCGGCGGTGGAGCCGAGGGCGGGAAAGAACACCGTGGGGAACACCAGGGCTGCGGCGGTGCCGTAGATGAAGAAGTCGTAGAACTCGATGGTCGTACCGATGCCGCTGGCGATGGCCACCTTGCGGACGCTGGTACCGCCCTGGCGCACCGGTGTGGGGGCGTGGGGGGCGCCCGCACCCGAGTTGGAGACTGTGGTCACTCGATTCCTCCGTGGTCCGTGGGGAACACCCTGGTGGGCGTATCCCGGATGAGAGGAAAAGTAGTGATGCGGCTCACTGCGTCACCACCCCCGAATAGGGGGGGTGGTGACGCGTGTCACGTCACTCGGCGGTGCCGGACGCGCCGAGCAGCTCCTTGCGGAGTTCGGTCCACACGGTGGCGTACGAGTCGATCACGGGTTCCGAGATCCACTTCGTCTCCCCCGCAGCGACTTTCGCGAGGGCGTCGGCGAACAGGTCCTGGTAGCGGGACAACCGGGGCACGAACGCCGACAGGTCGTCGAACACGACCGACGCACGGCGGTCCAGGTCGGCCAGCTGATCGGCGTCGGCCGAATCGATGAGTCCGACGAACTCCTCGTGGAACGGCACGAAGCTCTCGTACACCTCCGCGATGGAGTCCTCGTCGATGGATACCCGCTCGGCGTCGAGCTGATCCTCGAGCTCCGACAGTCCGGCCTCGGTGAGCCCGATCCGGCCGTCGGAGACTTCCTGCGCCTTTCCCTGGGTCAGCAGCGCGTCGTAGGCGGCCTGCGCGGACGCAGCGCTCACGCCGAGATGCTCGGCCAGAACAGCCGCGCTGACCTGCTCTTTCAACCGGACCGCCTGCAGCAGGGCCAACTCGTCCACATTGCCAGCGAAGGCCATAGATCTCTCCTCGTCACACCCCGTCCAGGGCGGTTCTCCGCAGGCCCGGCCGGACCTGCCGCCCTTTAGATAACACGACTACAGTTCGAGGATCTCCGAGGGGGCTGCGAGCGCATCCGCGCGGGACGTGTCCTTCAACTCCACTCCGGACCGGCCCAGTTTCCTGGCACCGGACACGAGACCCGCCACGACGCGGGCCGCGAGTTCGTAGCCGAGCCCTTCGGGTGGGTGGATGTTGGACACGCAGTTCCGGTCCGCGTCGGTGCGTCCGGGACGCGGGAGGTGCGTGAGGTAAACGCCGACACTGTCGGCCACCGACAGTCCGGGCCGCTCCCCGATCAGCAGGACGAGCGTCTGCACGCCCAGTGCCTGCGCGATGTGGTCTCCGAGCGCCACCCGGGCCTGGGTCGCGATCACCGGCGGCGCCAGCGAGTACGTCCCGCCGAACTCGTCGACCAGAGCGGACAGCAGGGACACCCCGTGATCGGTGAGCGCCCGGGGCGACAACCCGTCGGCGAGGACGAATCCCACCTCGGCCGTTCCCGCGGGTACCGCGGACAGGTCGGCCGGTGTGCGGCCCAGGTCGGGCCGGCGCAGGTATTCGCTGCGGTCCGATGCCTGACTCGTGACGACCACGGGCCTGCCCAGGCCCACGGCCTCGACCTGCTCGGCCAGCGCCTCCGCGTCGAGCGGCTGGTGGACGGCGTCACGTGCGGCGGCGTGCGCCGACCGGAACTCGAGGACGCGCTGCGTGGGCAGGGCGTCACCGGTGCGGCCGAGACCGATACGCGCCTGCGTCGTGGCCCGCAGTTCCGCCCAGAAGTCTTGCACCACAGGATCGCTCATCGTGCCACCGTCAGCGCCCGCAGCGGCGACGCCGCAGCGTCGACCGGCAGGACCCGTCCCGCGTCGTCGACCATGCCGAGACGGCGCATCCAATCCTCGAATTCCGGTGCCGGCCTGAGTCCGAGCACCTGACGTGCGTACAACGCGTCGTGGAACGACAGACTCTGGTACCCGAGCATGACGTCGTCCGCGCCGGGTACCGCGATGACGAAGGCCGCGCCTGCCACCCCGAGCAGGGTGAGCAGCGTGTCCATGTCGTCCTGGTCGGCTTCGGCGTGATTGGTGTAGCAGACGTCGACACCCATCGGCAGGCCCAGGAGCTTTCCGCAGAAGTGATCCTCGAGCCCGGCCCTGATGATCTGCTTGCCGTCGTACAGGTACTCCGGACCGATGAACCCGACCACCGTGTTGATAAGCAGTGGTTCGAGATCACGGGCCACCGCGTACGCCCTGGTCTCGAGGGTCTGCTGGTCGACGGGCCTGCCACCCGTGCCGAGGTGGGCGCCCGCACTGAGCGCCGAGCCCTGACCGGTTTCGAGATACATGACGTTGTCGCCGACGGTGCCGCGTTTCAGGGACCGGCCGGCCGCGTTGGCCTCACGGAGCAGCGAAATGTCCACACCGAAACTGGAATTGGCGCCCTGTGTTCCGGCGATGGACTGGAACACGAGGTCGACGGGAACGCCTTCCTCGATCAGGCCCATCGTGGTGGTCACGTGCGACAGCACGCACGACTGCGCCGGAATGTCGAAGCGCTGACGGATGTCGTCGAGCAGGTGGAGCAGTTCCGCGGTGGCGTGCGGCGAATCGGTGGCCGGGTTGATTCCGATCACGGCGTCACCGCAGCCGAGCAGCAGGCCGTCGAGCGTGGCGGCCGCGATTCCACGCGGGTCGTCGGTGGGATGGTTGGGCTGCAGCCGGGTTGCCAGGTGTCCCGGTACGCCGAGCGTCGTCCGGAACCCCGCGGTGACGGTGACGGCCCGCGCGACCGCGATGAGGTCCTGGTTGCGCATGATCTTGCTGACCGCCGCGACCATCTCCGGTGTCAGCCCCGGGGCGACGCGACGGAAGGTCTCGGCCGCACCGTCTCGCGCCGCGACGTCCAGCAGCCAGTCGCGCAGGCCGCCGACGGTGAGATGGGAGATCTCGCCGAACGCGACCCTGTCGTGCGAGTCGATGATGAGCCTCGTGACCTCGTCGTCCTCGTAGGGAACGACGAGTTCGTTCAGGAACGTGCCGAGCGGGACGTCGGCCAGCGCCCACTGCGCGGCGGCGCGTTCGGCGTCGGAGGACGCCGCGCACCCGGCCAGTTCGTCGCCGCTGCGGAGCGGAGTCGCCTTGGCCATGAGGTCGACGAGACCGTCGAACGTGTACCCGGTTCCCGCGATTCCGTGACTGTAGGTGGTCATTCCAATTCTTCCTCTGCCTTCGCAAGAACAGCAAACTCCTCGTCGGGCGAATTGGCAACGAGGTGATGGCGGCTGTACAGGCCGAAGTACGCCATGAAGGCCGCGAATGCGATCAGCGTCCAGAGTGCGGCGACCGGATCGACGAGGAAGGTGGCGATCACCGCGGCGGCGGCGATGACGAGCGCGAACGACGTGGTGACGATGCCGCCCGGGGTGCGGTACGGCCGCTTCATCTCCGGCTCACGCCTGCGGAGGACGATGTGGCTGACCATCATCAGCACGTAGCTGACGGCCGCGCCGAACACCGCCATGTTCAGCAGCATCGCGCCTTCACCGGTGAGCGACAGCACGAACCCGATGACACCCGGCACGATGAGGGCGAGCGTGGGCGCCTTCCGCGAGTTGGTGATCGACAGACTCGTCGGCAGGTAGCCGGCGCGGGACAGCGCGAACGTCTGCCGCGAGTAGGCGTACATGATCGAGAAGAAGCTGGCGACGAGGCCGGCCAGTCCGATGTAGTTGACGACCTTGGCCGCGGTTCCGTCACCGAGCGCCTCGACCAGCGGATTGCCGGACGTGGACAGGCTCTCGGCACCCAGCGCTCCGGTAGCGAGGAACAGGACAGTTGCCCCCGTGACGATGAGGATGAGCATGCTGATGATGATGCCGCGCGGCACGTTCTTCTCCGGCTCGCGGGCTTCCTCCGCGGCCAGCGGCACGCCTTCGACGGCGAGGAAGAACCAGATGGCGAATGGGACGGCCGCCCAGATTCCGAATGCGCCGAACGGCAGGAAACTCGACGCGCCCACCGCATCGGTCGCGGCGATGTCGGTGAGGTTGCCCGCGTCGAACAGGCCGATCGCGGAGACCGCGAAGATCACGAGACCGACCAGTGCGATCGCCGTGATGACGAACATGGCCTTTAGTGCCTCGCCGGCGCCGGTCAGATGGATTCCGATGAAGATGGCGTAGACCGCCAGGTACACCCACCACCCGTCGGTGATACCGAACAGGTTCAGCGACTCGACGTAGCTGCCGATGAACGTGGCGATGGCGGCGGGCGCGATCGCGTATTCGATGAGAATGGCCGTGCCGGTGGCGAATCCGCCCCACGGCCCGAGTGCGCGCCGCGCGAACGTGTAACCGCCGCCGGCGGCGGGCAGGGCGGACGACATCTCGGCCATGCCCAGCACCATGGCCAGGTACATGCCCGCGATGACGACACCGGCGATCAGCAGGCCGCCGAATCCACCCTCGGCCAGTCCGTTGTTCCATCCGGCGTAGTCGCCGGAGATCACGTAGCTGACACCGAGGCCGGCGAGCAGCACCCAGCCCGCCGAACCCTTACGGAGCGTGCGTTTTTCCAGGTAGCTGCTGTCTTCCGAGTGGAAATCGGCAGCATCGTGATGTTGACCGGTTCCGGAATTCTTGGATGGTTCTACGAGTGACATTCCGTCCCCTACGTCGATCCGAATGGTGCCTCGTCCGCACCGCTCGGGGAGCGGAATCGAACGGCCGAGGCCAATGGTGAACGAGTTGTGTACACGTCGTGTCAGCAGAACGTGACCGCGACGTAAAAACCTGGGTCGTAGCGCGCTTCGGGTGCTATGGGACCGGGCGGCGGGCGGGCACGGGACATGCGTCGACGGCTTCGGCGACCACTTGTGGTTCGAGGGACGGGGCGGGCCTCCAGCCCTGCTCCCACCGCTGGCCCACGATGACCTCCTCCGCGGCGAGGCTGGTGTTCTCCTCCGGGGTGAAGGCCCGTGCACGACTGAGAAAGCGCATGCCTTCGGGACTTTCCAGGCTGAATCCCGATCCGCGGCCGGGCACCACGTCGAGCACCAGCTGAGTGTGCTTCCACGCCTCGAACTGCGAACCGGAGATCCACACGGGCACGGCATCGGCACCCTCGGCCCGGGTGGACGGGATCTCCCCGACACCGAGACGCAGGTCGAGGACGCCGAGCAGCACGTCGCGGTCGCCGACGATGAATTCACCGTCGGGGTAACACATCGGCGCGGAGCCGTCGCAGCACCCGCCGGACTGATGCATCATCAGCGCCCCGTGGGTACCGCCGAGGCGGCGGAGAAGCTCCACCGCCCCGGCGGTTGCCTTCAGGCGCGCAGGCGCCCGGGCTGCGTCCATCAGAAGAAGCCCTGAGCCTTCTGGGCGTAGCTGACCAGCAGGTTCTTCGTCTGCTGGTAGTGCTCGAGCATCATCAGGTGGTTCTCGCGGCCGATGCCGGACTGCTTGTAGCCACCGAACGCGGCATGCGCGGGATACTGGTGGTACGTGTTGGTCCACACGCGGCCGGCCTGGATGTCACGTCCGGCCCGGTAGGCGACGCCACCGTCCCGCGACCACACGCCGGCGCCGAGGCCGTACAGCGTGTCGTTGGCGATCTCGATGGCCTGGTCGTAGTCCTTGAACGACGTGACGGAGACGACGGGACCGAAGATCTCCTCCTGGAAGATCCGCATCTTGTTCTGACCGGTGAAGATCGTCGGCTGCACGTAGTAGCCGCCGGACAGGTCGCCGCCGAGTTCGGCGCGCTCACCGCCGGTGACGACCTTGGCGCCTTCGCCCTTGCCGATCTCGATGTACGACAGGATCTTCTCGAGCTGATCGTTCGAGGCCTGTGCGCCGATCATCGTGTCGGTGTCGAGCGGGTCGCCCTGGCGGACGGCCTTGGTGCGGATGGCCGCCATCGCGAGGAACTCGTCGAAGATGTCCTCCTGGATCAGCGAACGCGACGGGCAGGTGCACACCTCGCCCTGGTTGAGGGCGAACATCGTGAAGCCCTCGAGCGCCTTGTCCTGGTAGTCGTCGTTGGAGGACAGAACGTCGGAGAAGAAGATGTTGGGGCTCTTGCCACCGAGTTCGAGGGTGACCGGGATCAGGTTCTGCGACGCGTACTGCATGATGAGCCGACCCGTGGTGGTCTCACCGGTGAACGCGATCTTCCGGATCCGCGGGCTCGAGGCGAGCGGCTTGCCCGCCTCCACACCGAAGCCGTTGACGATGTTCACCACACCGGCGGGCAGCAGGTCGCCGATGACGGAGATCAGGTGCAGGATCGACGCCGGGGTCTGCTCGGCCGGCTTGAGAACGACTGCGTTGCCCGCGGCGAGTGCGGGAGCGAGCTTCCACACGGCCATGAGGATCGGGAAGTTCCAGGGGATGATCTGGCCGACGACGCCGAGCGGCTCGTGGAAGTGGTAGGCGACGGTGTCGGAGTCGATCTCCGACAGTGCGCCTTCCTGCGCCCGGATCGCACCGGCGAAGTAGCGGAAGTGGTCGACGGCTAGCGGAATGTCGGCGTTCAGGGTCTCGCGGATCGGCTTGCCGTTGTCCCAGGACTCGGCGAGCGCGATGGACTCGAGGTTCTCCTCGATGCGGTCCGCGATCTTGTTCAGGATGATGGCGCGCTCCGCCACCGATGTCTTGCCCCAGGCCGGAGCCGCAGCGTGTGCGGCGTCGAGCGCAAGTTCGATGTCCTCGGACGTCGAACGCGCGACCTCGCAGAACGGCTGTCCGGTGACGGGTGTCGGATTCTCGAAGTACTGGCCCTTGACGGGCGCAACCCACTGGCCGCCGATCCAGTTGTCGTAACGCGATTGGAAGGACATGACGGCGTCCGGCGAACCCGGGCGGGCATACACGGTCATCGATAACTCCCTGGTGTCGTGAAACTCGGGTGGAACTGGGTGTGACTCACAACACTAGGGACCGTACCGTTGCAACTACGTTGCGTACTGCTGATCGAACAGATCGATCCTGGACTTGACCTGGGAATACAGGGGTGAACGCGGGTCGAGGCCCGCCAGATACGCCTCCCATGCGGCGACGTCCTCACGGCCGTGGACGGACGTGGTCCATTTGGCGAGCAACCGTTGATCACCTTCCCGCAGCAGCGCCGCCTGGACGCGTGCCCGCAACTCGTCGCGAAGATCCTCGACCCCGGGCGCCTCCGACCCGGGAAGGACCGGGCCCGAGTAGACGTCGAGGGCGGCGGTGAGCTCGCCACGGTCCAGGGCTCCGCGGACCTGCCGGACGTCCGAGGTCAATTCGGCGAGCAGCCGATAGGGCCGCGAACCGAGGTTTGCCGGGCCGAAAACCTTACGCAGGCGCGACATCTCGGCACGAATGGTGACGGCGTCGAGTTCGTTCTCGTCGAGCAGGACCGCGAGGCGGTCGGAACTCAGGCCTTCGGGGTGCTCCGCCAGGAGCAGGAGGATCTCCGCGTGCCGCTGCGACAGCGGGATGCGTTCGGGCCCACGGACCAGTGTCGGCCGTCCCGATCCCAGGACCTCCAACCGCAGTACCGTCTCGACGAGCGGGTGCGGTGAACGCAGCTGGTGCAGTCGCAGCTCCGCCTCGGCGGCCGCGACGGTCGCCCTGATCAGCGAGAGCACCTCGGGCACCGCCACCCGCGGACCACCGGTGATGTCGATGGCCCCGACGATCAGTCCGGTCGCGGGGTCGTGGACGGGCGCCGCCGAACAACTCCAGTCGTGCACCGAGCGGCTGAAATGCTCGGCACCGAAGATCTGCACGCAATGGTCGAGGGCCAGCGCGGTACCCGGGGCATTGGTGCCGACGGTGTCCTCACTCCAGTCGGCGCCCTCGACGAAGTTCATCTCCAGTGCGCGGTCCTTGGCGGACGAATCGCCCTCCACCCACAGCAGCTGACCCTTCTCGTCCGTGATGGCCACGAGCAGCCCGGTGTCGGCGGCGTCCTCGACGAGAAGCTTGCGGACCACCGGGCGGATGATCGACATCGGGTGGGACGCCCGGTACGTGGCGAGATCCGCGGACGCCAGATCGACGGCGCGGGCCGACCCGTCCGGGTTCACTCCCTTGCTGGTGCTGCGCATCCACGAGTCGAGGATGACGGAACGGACGGAATTCCCGTCACCGTCCGGGGCACGACCGGCGGGTGCGTGACGCTCGACGAACAACTGATGCGCCGACGACACCCTGCGCGCCAGCATCGCGACGTCGTCTCCCGGGCGCACAGCGACCCACGGATTGCCCCCTGTGGGCGGTTGACTTTGCATCGAACTCCTCCACGGCGTCTCTGCCTACTGTAACCCGCATCACACGGGCCCGTGTCGCCCCCTCGGTCACTCCCGCAGGAAGGTACTGACGCGCTCGGCGACCATCACCGCCGTGGCGTGCGGCCCACGGCTCGGGACCACCGGGAACACCGAGGTGTCGGCGATCGTCAGCCCTTCCATTCCGCGGACGTTGCACCACTCGTCCACCACCGCGCCCGCGTCGTCCCGTCCGCCCATCCGGCAACTGCCGCACAGGTGCAGCGACGTCCCCAGGTGGGCGAGCACCGCGCGGTCGGACACCTCCTCGGACAGCGGTTCGAGCAGCGAACCGAGTTCCGGTGAGCGGAGCAGTTCCAGTCCGATGGCTTGTCCCTCGCGCAGCGCCCGGCGGTCGGCGGCGGATTGCGCGTAGCGGTATTCGATTCGGGGACGGTCCCGGCGGTGCCGCGACGTGAGCCGGATGTCGCCCCGGCTGTCCGTCACCATGAGCCCGATCCCGAGGATCGGGTCGGGCTGCCCGGATCCGGGGACGAGCACGTCGAACGGCGCCGTGTACGGACGGATCTCGAGGTCGCCGACATTCAGCACCGTTTCGACGACCGGACTGGTGTCGCTGCGGCGGAGCGAGTCCCGGATACGGTACGGCAGAGCCACTTCGGGGTGATCACTGAAGTCGCTGCCGACACCGGGCGCGTCGAGGACGACGGGAATGTCGTTGTCCTTCAGGTGTTCTGCCGATCCGATTCCCGAAAGCATCAGCAGCACCGGGGTTTCGACGGGACCCGCCGCCAGCACGACGCGACCGGTGCGGACCGTGCGCCGCACACCGTCCGACTCCACTTCCACCCCGATGGTCTCGTTACCGGAGAACAGAATTCGGACGACATCGGAATTCGCTTCGACCGTCAGATTGGGACGCTCCCATCCCGGCAGCAGGTACGCCACTGCCGTGCTGACACGGCGGCCGCCGTCGACATTCAGGGGCACCGGACCGACCCCGCCGACGCCTGCGCCGTTCTTGTCCGGTTCCTCGGGATGTCCTGCGCCGAGCGCCGCGGCGCGGAATGCCGCGCTGATCTCGCTCAGCCGCTCCGCGGGCTGCCTGCGAACGGGCATCGGCCCGGTCGTGCCGTGCCGGGAGTCGTCGAAGTCGGCGTCACGCTCGAGTGCCCGGAAGGCGGGCAGCACGTTCTCGTACGACCACGACGCGGGCCAGTGCCGGAAATCCGCTTCCGTCCCACGGACGAAGTAGGCGCCGTTGACGGCGCCCGAACCGCCGAGGACGTGCCCACGCACCATGGCCGAGGGAACGCTTCGTGCCAGCTCCACGCCGTACGTCTCGGCGAACGCGCTGCCCGGACCGACCGGCAGCGTCCGGTAGTCGAGCACGGGACAGTCGGACACCGACCGGTAACCGGGTCCTGACTCGAGGAGGAGGACCGATCGTCCGGGATTCTCGCTGAGTCGGGCGGCCACGACGCATCCACTCGAACCGCCGCCGACGACCACGACGTCGGCGGCGCGAATCGGATCGGCCACTACGACTTCAACCGGGGCTTCAATGCGTCGAGGTCGCGGGCCGTGATGGCGCCCTTCCAGAGCCCGGCGCCGTACGCGACGTCGTCGATCCGCTTGAACACCGTGTGCCGCACCGGTCCCAGCCCTCCGGGCTCCCGGTGGGTCGCCCAGTCGGCGACGCCCTCGGCGACGGCGATCGCGAGCGCGATACGGCGAATCCGTTTCGACAGCAGCACCGCCAGCAGAGTGATCGGCCAATAGTGGCGACACATCGCGGACGCCAGTTGCCAGGCACCGCCGGCGAAGCCCTGGGCCGCGAGTATCGCGGCGATGCGGGTCGGCTGGTCGAGGCCGGTGAACATGCGGCGCAGGCGCAGCAGCATCATCGCGAGTGTGGCGACGGCGCCGAGCAGGCCGAGCCGGGTGCAGGTGGCGGCGGCGAGGCACGCGAAGAACGTCCACGGCGACATCGACAGCGGGGGAACCATCCCCGAATGCCTTGCCGCCAGCGGCGCCGCACCGGTGCCGTAGAACAGCTTGCGGTCGAACCACTTTCCGAACGTCACGCGGTGATCGTGCGCAACGTGAGCCACCGGCTCGTACCGCAGTCGCCAGCCGGACTCCTGGAGTCGCCAGCACAGGTCGACGTCCTCCGCCACGTGCATGGACTCGTCGAAGCCGCCGAATTCATCGAGCACCTCGCGGCGGGCGATCATCGCGGCGCTCGGGACGTACGACACCGGGCCACCGGACTGGACCGCGGACTCCTTACGTCCGAGGTCCAGGGAGGAGCGGGCGTGCTCGTACCGCGCGAGTGTGCTCGCCTCGGGTTCGAGCGCCACGATTCTCGGGGCGACGAGTGCGACCGCGGGATCGCTGAAGTGGCCGAGCATGACCTCGATCCAGCCGGTGCGCGGCAGGACGTCGGAGTCGAGGAACGCCACGAACGGAGTTGCGGCGTAACGCAGACCGGTGTTCCGTGCCGCGGCCGGTCCCTTGGCCGTCTCGTGGCGCAGAACGGTGACGCGGCCACCGCACCCGTTCTGCAGCACGGGGGCGACGATCGGGACGTCGGATCCGTCGTCGACGACGACCACCTCGAGTCCGCGGAGCGAGGCCAGCACCCGGTGCAGCCCCGACGCGTTGTTCTTCACCGGAATGACAACGGTGACATCCCGGGGCGACGGAGTACTCATGGGGCGCGGGTTGGCGACCCCCGAATCGAGGAGGCGGCGTGCAACGACCGCGGACTGCGGATCGACGACCTCGAGGTAGCCGTCTCCGATCATGGCCGCCGCGGTGGGTGCCAGCTTCAGCATCCGAGTCGGCGAACCGCCGATGAGCACTCGACCTCCGGAATATGCGCGTACCTTGGGGTCGATTCGGATCCCGAATCCGTCGGGAAGTCGAGCTTGGCGCATCAGTCGATCGTAGGCGGATCGGAGAGCGCTGGCAGGGCATGCCGGAAATTAGTCGCGTCGGCATGCCGGAAATCCGCCCTCGGCAACTCGAGGACGCCCGTGCGGGTCATTGGAGCCTCCCATCGGCGCCCGGTTCCGACCGGAGCCTTCCATCGGGGCCCGGTTCCCACCGGGCCAGTGCCTTGGTGACTGCGTGGACGAGTACGCCGAAGATCTGCGCCCCCTCCGCGGCCGTAGCGCCCGTCGGGTCACCGAGCACGCCGTTGGCCGACACGGCGACCATACCGCCTTCGCGCAGTCTTGGCATCAACCTCGCAATAGGTTCCGTATTACCGGCTTCAGCCCTGGACAACCTCACCCGACCGGGTGAAAGGTGTAGCAACAAGGACGTTTCCGTACGCCCGGCATGGGCGTCCGCCCCGGGTACCGCACACGGCACCCACGCCACATCGCGGGCCTCGTACTGAAGCAAGGCGACAGCCTTGACCAGCGCGGGCCCGTTTCCGCCGTGCCCATTGACGAACAGCACACGGTCCGCCCACCGGCACGCGGACCTGCCGTACTCGACCAACACGGTCTCCAGCGCCTCCGCCCCGAGCGAGATCGTCCCGGGAAACCCCTCGTGCTCGCCACTGGCGCCGTAGGCGATCGGGGGCGCCACCAGCACGTGCGGCAGCGCGCGGGACACGGCGTCGGCGATGGCGGTGTCGGTGTCGAGCGGCAGATGCGGTCCGTGCTGCTCGAGAGAGCCGACCGGGACCACGACCGTCGACACGCGGGACACGAGTTCGGGCCACACCGCGTCGTCGAGGTGTCCGGAATGGGGCATCCACCGATGCTAGGCGATGCGGAACCGGCCGCTGCGCGCGCTAGAGCGCGAGCGCAACCCGCTCCCCCTCGATGACGGCGGAATGCGCGCGCCGCGGAGCCAGGGCGTCGCCGACGCGATGAACCTCGATACCGCTGTCGGCCAGCTCTTTCCACAGATCGTCCTCCGGCTGCTGATGCGCCGAGGACACCACCCAGTCGACGGTGAGCTGTCGCAACTCACCGGTCGGGTGGTGCAGGAGCGTGACCGCGAGCCGCCCACCGTCTGCGGCTTCGCACCCGGTCGGCACCACGTCCGTCACCTGCGTGATGCCCTTGCCGTGCGCCCGCCGGTTCCATCCCTCGAGGTCCAGCGTGATGCCGAGGTCCTGGCCGACGATCATCCCCGGTGTGCAGATCGTGACGGCACACCCGGCGTCGGCGACGAACTCCGCGACGGACGTGCCCTGATGGAATCCCAATTCGTCGACCACCAGCACCGTCCCGGCCGGACGCGCGCGGTCCTCCAGCACGTCCCGCACGTCCACCACCCGGTCCGACGCGCCCGCCCAGCGCGGTCGGCGCGGACGCGCCCCGGTCGCGAGCACCACCACGTCGGGACGTCCCTGCACCAGTGCCCCGGCGGTCGCGTCGGTGCCGCTCCGCACGTCCACACCGCGCCGAACGCATTCCGATTCCAGATCGACGACGAGGTCGAGGAACTCGCGGCGGCCCGGGACGACGGCAGCCGTCCGGACCTGGCCGCCGAGAACCGTCGCGCGTTCGAACAGCGTCACGTCGTGCCCCCGCTGCGCCGCGGTCGCCGCGGCCTTGAGCCCGGCCGGGCCACCGCCGACCACGAAGACCCGTCTGCCGGGAACGGTCGGTGCGGGCAGCAGGACCGATTCCCTGCCCGCGCGCGGGTTGACGACGCACCCGAGCCACCGGCCCAGCCCCATACGTCCGATGCATTCCTGATTGCACGCCAGGCACGTTCGGATGTTTTCTTCTTCGCCTGCCAGGGCCTTCGCCGCGAAGTCCGGGTCTGCGATCTGGCCGCGCACCACCCCGATCAGGTCGCAGTGCCCCTCGTCCAAAGCCTGGTCGGCCTGGTGCGGATCGGAGAATCGGCCGACGCCGACCACGGGAAGACCGACCCGTTGCCGGATGGCGTTCGGGACGAATAGCGCGTACCCGCGAGGGACGGCCATGGAGGCCTCGATCATGTGGAGCGTCTCGGTGGCCATCCCGATGGACGTGTTGATGTAGTCGACACGGCCGTCCGCCTCCACCAGAGCGGCCACCGCCACCGCCTCGTCGAGGCGGACTCCACCATCGAACAGATCCTCCCCCGCGAGCCTCACCCCGAGTGCGCGATCCGGACCGATCGCGGCACGCACGGCCTCGACGACCTCGAGGAGGAACCGGGCCCGGTTCTCCAACGATCCCCCGTAATGGTCCGTGCGCTGGTTCGTAGCAGGGGCGAGGAAGCTCCGCACCAGCGACGAATGGGAACACTGCAGTTCGATCCCGTCGAATCCGCCTCGGACACAGTGCTCGGCCACGCGCGCGTACCCGTCGACGAGGGTCCGGATCTCCCGCTGATCGACCTCCTTGGGAACTTCGCGGAACAGTGGATCGGGGACGGCGCTCGGCGCCCACAGCGGCCGCCGCGAGTACATGCTCGACCCCTGGCCGCCGTTGTGGTTGATCTGAGCCAGAATCGGGACACCGTGGTGGTGGACCGCGTCGGTGATCCGCCGGTACCCAGGGACGACCTCCGGCCGGTAGCCGGCGATCACCTTCTCGTACGGCCAGTCCCCCGGATGGGTCGCGTGCTCCTCGGAGATGATCAGGCCCGCACCGCCCTTCGCGCGCGCCGCATAGTAGGCGGCGTGCTGCGCGGTGGGCAGGCCGTCGACGGCGTACCCCGTGAGGTGCGCGGAGAAGACCACCCGATTGCGCAGAGTCAGCGGCCCCACGCGCAATCGGGTGAACAGGTGGCGGTACGCGGAGGTGCTCACACCTTGGTGTTGCCCATGTCGACGGCGACCTGACTGCCCGTGACCCTCCGCGAACCGTCACCGGCCAGCCACAGCACCGCATCGGTGATGTCGTCGGTGTCGGCCAGCGGATGCTCGGTGAGGATGGTGCCGAAGCTCGACAGGTAGTGCGGGTGCTTCTCGAGTATCACGAGGCTGCCCGGATCGGTGCCCATCGGAGTCTTCACCCCGTACGGGTGAACGGAGTTGACCCGAATCCCGTATTCACCCAGTTCCTTTGCCGCGGTCTGGGTCAGTCCGACGAGCCCGAACTTGGAGGCGGCGTAATTCGCCTGCCCCGGCAACGGCTTGATGCCCGCAACGGAGCTGATCACGATGATCGAACCCCCGCGACCTCCCTCGATCAGCGCAGGCACCGCAGCCTTCAGCGTCTTCCACGCCCCGGTGAGGTTCACGTCGATCAGCGTCTCCCACTGCTCGTCGGGCATCTCCCAGAAGCGATTCCAATTGCAGATCCCGGCGTTCGCGATCACGATGTCGAGCCGGCCGAACTGTTCGACTCCCCGGTCCACCACAGACTTCAGTTGCGCACTGTCACGCACGTCCGCCTGCTCGGCGAGAATCTTTCCGCCCTCGGATTCCACGAGCCGCACCGTCTCGGCTAGGTCGTCCGGCGTCGCCGGCTCGTAGCTGTTGTACTCCGACACCGGCCCGCAGATGTCCACGGCGATGATCGCCGCACCTTCGCGCGCCAACCGCACCGCGTGCGTCCGCCCCTGCCCACGGGCAGCCCCGGTGATGAACGCGACCTTGTCGTCGAACTGTCCCATGAAATGTCCTATCTCTCGTTGACGAGGGTGAACGGATGGTGGTCGAACTCGTTCTGCCTGTGTGCGGACACGGTCAGCGCCGCGGTGCGACCCTCACGGACCGCCTCGAGGAGTGTCCGGGGAGCCACGCAGTCGCCGACCCGCACCGCATCCGTGTGCGACGAGCCGAGGGTGTCCTCGGGGAGGCGATGCGAGCAGTCGATCAGCACGGTGCACGGCACCACCGACTCTTCGGCGGTGTACCGGTTGCGGATCCGCATGCCGTCGTCGCCGATCGAGACGATGCGACTGTCGAGGTGGCGCGTCACCCCGGCTCGTTGCAACCGGGAGTTGGCATCGGCGAGATCTCCGGTCATGCCGAGTCGCGAACCGGCCACGGAATCCTGGGTCACGATGCTCACGTCGCGTCCCTGCGCCGCGAGCCATTCGGCGACCGCCACGCCGACCGGTCCGCCGACCGGATCGAAGACGACGTGGGGCCCTTCCGCCGGCGCGCCGCCGTCCAGCAGGTCCGCGGCACCGACACACCGGACGCTCCCCTCGACGGGGAACGGCAGCGGGCGGGGCCTGCTGCCGGTTGCGAGGACCACCGTCGCGCCCTCGCGTTCCGCGGCGTCGATGTCGGCGTCCGAGACAGTGGTGCCGAGACGGAATTCGACCCCGAGGCTGCGGCATTCGTTCTCGAGCCAGTCGGTGAGCGCTCTGAGGTGCGGCGCACCTACGGCTGCCCGCACCATCCCGCCGACCCGGGCCGACGCGTCCGCCACGGTGACGCGGTGACCGCGCAGGGCCAGCACTCGCGCCGCCTCGAGACCGGCCGGACCGCCCCCGACCACCAGCACCTCGCCGGTAGCAACATCAGCGATGCCCTCGACGGGATCGACGGTCTCGTGTCCGGCCGTCGGATTACCGACGCAGGTCACGACCGGATTGCGGGGGTCGAGCACCTGGCACGTCTGATTGCACAGGACGCACGGCCGCGGCGCCGCACGGCGCCGGATCTTGACGACGAGGTCGGGGTCGGCGATCTGGGCGCGCGTCATCTCGACGACGTCGGCGACACCCTCGTCGAGCGCCCGCCGGGCATCGGCCGGATCGACGACGCTGCCCTGGAGAACGACCGGGACCATGCCTGCGACGGCCGAGCGGATGTTCCGGCAGAGTTCGGTGTTGAACGCGGGTGACTGGTGGAAGTCGGGGCGGTACGCGTTCGGTGTCATCGGCCCGCCCCGGACCACCACGAGCAGGTCGAGTGCCTCGGCAAGTTCCCGTGCGTGTCCGGCGGCGATCGACGGCGTGATCCCCGCCCAGGACGTCGCCTCGTCGCAGCTCAGGCGCAGGGACAGGACCCGGTCGGGGCCCAGCTCGTCGCGGACGGCGGCGAGGACCTCCCGGGTGAGGCGCAGCGGGTCGGCGCCGTACTCGTCTGCGCGAACATTGGTGAGGTTCGAATGGAACTGCCGCAGTAGCCCTCTCGGTCCGGCGTCGAGCTCGACACCGTCCACGTCCGCGGACACGGCCGCGGCGGCCGCGGCACGGAAACCCTCGACGAGGCCGTCGATCTCCGCCTGCTCCATCTGCATCGGCATCTCACGGGAGATCACGTCGGCAATGCCCGACGGTCCCCACAGCACCGCCTGCGAGTACGCACTCGACCCCTGCAGTCCGGTGTGCCCCAGCCCGGCCAGCACCAGCGTGCCGTGCGGGCGACACGCAGCGACCACGTCCCGCCAGCCACCGACGCAGTCAGACGCCAGCGGAGCCCGCTCGTACGGCCAGTCGGACGCATGGACCGACGCCACCTCGGTGACGACGATCCCGGCGCCGCCACGCGCCCGACGCTCGTAATACGCGACGTGCCGCGGGGAAAGCGCTCTTCCCGCACCGAGATTGGTGGGGTGCGGACCCAGAAGCACCCTGGCCGGGGCGTGGCGTCCGGCCAGGGTGATCGGGTCCGTCAGTTGCGCAGACATCTACGCTGTTCGTCGGTCAGGATTCGGCGCCGAGCACACGGGCGAATCCGGGCGGGATCACGACGTCGGACGGCGTGAGGTCGTGGATGGACGAATGACCCAGCCCGAGCAGCGCCGAGTCGATGCCGCCGCGGAGGACGTCGAGGACGTTCTCGACACCGGCCTGACCGTTCGCCGAGAGGCCCCACAGGTACGCGCGGCCGATCATGACCGCCCTCGCGCCGAGCGCGACGGCCTTCACGACGTCGCTGCCGCGGCGGATACCACCGTCGAGAAGCACCTCGACCTGGTCGCCGACGGCCTCCGCGATGGCGGGCAGCGCGCGGATCGGCGCCGGGGTGCCGTCGAGGTTGTTGCCGCCGTGATTCGACACGGAGATCGCGGTGACGCCGGCGTCGACGGCGCGCTTCGCGTCGTCGACACGCATGACGCCCTTGAGCATGAACGGCCCGCCCCACTGCTCGCGCAGCCACGCGATGTCGTCCCACGTCGGCAACGGCGTCTGCATCCACTCGCCGTAGGCACCGAAGAACGTGGGCGGTTCCTGACCGGGCTGCGCCAGGTTCGGGGTGGTCAGATCCGGGATCTTGCGGGTCTTCGCGAACTCGTACAACCACTTCGGACGAGTAATGCCCTCGGGGGCGAACTGGAGCATCGCCTTGAGGTCCATCTTCTCGGGGATGGCCGGGCTACCCCAGTCGCGTCCGTACGAGAACGACCAGTCGGTGGTGATGATCAGTCCGGTCGCCCCCGCGGCGCGGGCGCGTTCCATCCGCTGGATCAACACGTCCCGGGTGCCGACCCAGTACATCTGGAAGAACGTCTGAGGATTGGCCGCCGTGACCTCCTCGATCGACTTGCTCGCGAACGAACTCAGACCGATCGCCGTTCCCCGTGCCGCCGCCGCACGCGCGACCGCGACCTCGCCGTCGGGGTGCACCGCCTGCACACCGGTCGGGGACATCACGACGGGCAGCGAAATCGGCTGACCCATCACGGTCGTCGACAGCTCACGCTTGTCGGACAAACCGACGACGTGGGGGGCGAACCCCAACTCGGCGAAGGCCGCGATGTTGTCGTCGACCGTCACGCCCCGCTCGGAACCGGCGATCAACGCTGCATACACCGACTTCGGCAGGCGCTTCTTCGCGCGACGCTGAGCCTCGGCCACCGTCTCGAAGAACGGATTCTTACCCATGGCAATACCTCTCGTACCTGGCAGACGACTTACGTCTGGTCCATGCCCGCAAGCGGGTTCTCGTCACAAATCTTGGCCGGCGGACGCACCATCAGCGTCAACGGAACCGGCGCCCGCGGAGTCCGGCGCTCGCCGGTGCGGGAATGGTCGACACTGGATTTCGGGATCTCCCCCGCGGCAGCCAACGCCAATTCGCCGTTGCCGATCACACATTCGGGGTCCGGGCCGTCCATCGGCAGCCCGGTGAAGAACTTCGCGGCCATGCATCCGCCGCGGCAGGAGTCGTAGTGGTTGCACTTGCTGCACGCGCCGCCGGTCTGCGGGGACCGCAGCTCCTGGAACAGCTCCGACGTCTGCCACACCTGCTGGAAACCACCGTCCACCACGATGTTTCCCGCGAGGAACTGCTCGTGGATCGCGAACGGGCAGGCGTAGACGTCGCCGATCGGGTCGATCAGGCACACCACCCGTCCGGCGCCGCACAGGTTCAGACCGGGCAACGCATCGCCGTACGCGGACAGGTGGAAGAAGGAGTCGCCGGTGAGCACGCCCTCACCGTTGGCGACCAGCCAGTTGTACAGCTCGCGCTGCTGCGCCTGCGTGGGATGCAGTTCGTCCCACACGTCCGCGCCGCGCCCCGACGGTCGCAGCCGGGTGATGCGCAGGGTGGCGCCGTACTTGTCGGCGAGGGCCTTGAAGTCGTCGAGCTGGGACACGTTGTGCCGGGTGACCACCACGGAGATCTTGGCGTCCTTGAAACCCGCCTCGGACAGATTCTCGAGTGCCCGGACCGCCATCGCGAACGAACCCGGACCACGAACGGCGTCGTTGACCTCGGCCGTCGCGCCGTCGAGGGAGATCTGCACGTCGACGTAGTCGCTGGCCGCGAGCCGGGCGGCGACCTTCTTGTCGATCTTCACCCCGTTCGTGGAGAACTTCACCCCCACCTGGTGAGCCGTCGCATAGTCGACCAGCTCCCAGAAGTCCGAGCGAACCGTCGGCTCACCGCCGCCGATGTTCACGTAGAAGACCTGCATACGCTGCAGTTCGTCGATGATCGACTTGCACTGCTCGGTGCTCAACTCCCGCGGGTCACGCCGGCCGGAGGAGGACAGACAGTGCACACACGACAGGTTGCACGCGTAGGTCAACTCCCAGGTGAGGCAGATCGGAGCGTCGAGACCGAGTTCGAACTGGTCGACGAGGCGGCCGACCGGGGCGGAAGGCCTTTCGAGCATGGAGGTCATGGGCTGTGTCCTCTGGTACGGGTGGAGAGAGCTGGTCAGGCGGGGACGATCATGTGCGACTCGGCCAACGTGCCGAGCGCTCGCGCATACTGCGCGGCAGTGTCGTCCCCGATACCCTGCGCCCGCAGTGCGGACCGGGCGTCGGCGTGTGAGGGAAGGGCTTCGACCACCGCGACGATCGTGCGGTTCTTCAGGAACGACAGCTTGCGCGTCCCGAAGTGGTAGAGCAGCGCCCCGAAAGGTTCGGGACGCAGCGCCACCTGCGGATGAAGCTTCCAGCCCACATCGAGATCGATGCCGGCGTTGCCGGCCACTGAAGCAGAAGCTGGAGCGGACATGATCAGTACACGCCGCACATGCCGTCGATCGAGACCTCTTCCACCAGGGATTCCTCGACCAAGTCGTTTTCCAGCACGTTGTTGTCGCGATCCGACATGATTTCCTCCTACTGTTCGGTGATACGGCGCGAGCCGGAGGGATGTTCCCCGTCATAGGAGACCGTTCCTGTGACTCGCCTCACCACTGTAATGGCATCGAGTGCAGAATGACAGATCGGGAGGGGACGAAAATTGAGAAGTCGTCGAAAACCATCCAGTCGGATAGGGCGACGCCCGTCCACAACGCAGGATCGGATCAGCACCGTCGGGATCGAACTGTTCACGGAACAGGGGTTCGACGCCACCAGCGTCGACGAAGTCGCCGAAGCGTCCGGCATCGCCCGGCGCACCCTCTTCCGCTACTTCCCGTCCAAGAACGCGATCCCGTGGGGAGACTTCGACGCACACCTCGCCGAAATGCGGGCCCAGCTCGCAGCGCAACCCGACGACATCCCGATCGTCGACGGACTCACCGCAGCACTCCTGCAGTTCAACGCGTTTCCCGCGAGCGAGGAAATCAACCACCGCAAACGCATGGGGCTGATCCTGCGAGTCCCCGCCCTGCAGGCGTACTCGGTGGTGATGTACGAAGGGTGGCGCAACGTCATAGCCGAGTACGTCGCGAGCCGGCTCGGAACCTCACCGACCGACCACGTTCCCCGGACAGTCGGCTATCTCCTACTCGGCGTTGCGATGTCGGCGTACGAGCAGTGGCTCGACGACGATTCGCTCGAACTGAACGAACTACTCGCCAGCGGAATGCAATCGCTCTACGATGGGCTGAGTTCCCTCGGCGAGCCCGACACCCGAACCTGACTCACTCCCGCCATCACCTCTCGGCAAGGTTGCCTCGAATGACTTCCACTCTCGACACGCCCCCTTTCGACTCCCTAGCACCGTGCGAATCCGGGCTGTGGTCACATGGTCACGTCACGGTCGAGCGGGTCGCAGCCGGGCCGCTCACACTCACCCGTGACGGCGACCAGTTGCGGGTGACGCACGCCCTGACACCCGAAGATCTGAGCGAACGACTCGTCGCCTCCGTCACCGCGTCCATCGAGGACGCCGACTTCGGTCAGGACGAATTCGAATCGACCATGGTCGGACTGGTCCGCTCCACCGTCGACGGCGCGCTCGAAGCGTGGACCGTCTACTACCGCAACTCCCTGAACGAACTGCTGGACGGCACCGCCGACTTCGCACCGATCCACGAGAAGGCGGAACAACTGGTCCGCGGTTCGGTTCTCGACCTCGGGTCGTGCTTCGGATTCCTTCCGCTCCGACTCGCCCGCGCCGGTCGGTCCGTCACGGCAACCGACATCCTGCCCGGCACCATGACCCTCCTCGACGCCGTGGCACCGGAACTCGGACTCGATCTGCGCACCCTCGTGTGCGACGCCGCGCACGTACCGGTTCCCGACAACAGCGCCGACACCGTCACCGCCATCCACCTCCTCGAACACGTGGACGAAAGCATCGGGGCCGCAGTGATATCCGAGGCCCTCCGCGTTGCCCGCGACAGGGTTGTCGTCGCCGTCCCCTACGAGGACGAGGCAACGGCCTGCCATGGACACATCCGCACCTTCGACACCCCGTCGCTCACGAAGCTCGGTGAATCGACGGGACGCCCCTTCGTGGTGTTCGAACACCACGGCGGATGGCTCGTCATCGACTGCTGACCACCTCATGACGCCCACAGATGCGCCGGGGTCGGGAGCGGCGGCGCGGTTGATCGGTAGTGGTGCCCGGTCGGGGTGCCGAGGTCGATGAGGTGGGTGCCGCCGGGGTTGTGCACGGGGCGGGCGGACCATCCGTCGCCTTCCTTCGCATAGTTGCAGGCTTCGCAGAGGCCGGACCCGTTGTCCGCCGTCGTGGCACCGGATTCTCGACGTGAGCGGATGTGGTCGTGGTGCCGGATCGGCGCATCGCACCACGGGGTGCGGCACGTGCGGTCCCGGAGGTCGATCAGCTTCCGCAGGCCCTTCGGGAACGTGCGCGACTGCGACTCCATCGCCGTCAACGCCCCCGACTGCGGGCACGAATACACCCGCCGCAGCGACGTCTCGGTGCCACGATCGACGGCCTCGGCCACCAGCTGCCGGGCAATCCCCGCCGGCACCGGCCCGAAGCCCTGCAACTGCGCGGTCTCGTGCCCACCGGCCAGCAAGGTCTCGTCCGAGAGCACCAGATTCACCGCCACCGGCACACCCGACGCCACCGATGCTCCGGTGCCGCGGTCGAACAACAGATCCACCATCAACTGATTGCGGGTCCGGCCGCCACTGTTCCCGGTGGCAATCAGACTGTCCGCATCCCGCCCCAACGTGGCCTGCAGACACACCGCCTGCTCGACCGGCATCAACACGCTCAAATAGGCCATCGAGTCCGGCGCCGGCCGCGTCGTCACCCGACGCTCGGACACCGCCTTGCGATGCCGCCGCACCACGGACGCGGCATCGAGTTCCACCGCCAACGCCTTCGCCCGCGCGATCAGCCCGCGGTCGCCGACGCCGACGAGAGTGGCCGGGTCCGAACACAACCGGCGGTCCACGATCGCCCGATCCGTGGCTGACAGGCACGCTGTTTCCCGCACCAACAACGTGGCGCGCCATTCGTTCAACCGGCCCGACCGCAACATCGCCAGGGTGTGCGGCATCTCGTGCACCAACGCCTGAGCGAATCCGAGATGCCGACCGCCACGGTTCGGGGATTCCCTGCGCGCCAACGCAATCTGCGAGGCGATGCCGCGGTCCCACTCCGCCCGCGGCAACCCCCGAGCCCTGCGGTCCGCACGAATACTCGTGGCGACGCCGTCGGCGATCACCGCCTGCACCGCACACCCGACCGACTTCAACGTCTCGATCGCATCGAGCCACTCGATCCCCAACCCCGCGTCCCCACCCGCCTCGGCACACCTCAGCCGCGCCGTGAACGCACGCAACTCATCCAGATCCGCTGCAATCGGAGCCCCCACAACCAACCTCCCCCAAGGTCGTTCGAAACTTTGTTCGATTCTAGCAACCGAACGCGACCACAGCAATAGAAAGCTCCGACAGGTCCGTCGCGATTACACGCGTTCGACCAGCTCCCCCGACACTGGAGCCGACTGTTTGTCACGCGGCCTGGATGAAGTCAGCGGCGTGGTGACCACGGCCGCCAATGGCCATCGGCCGGCGGTTGCACCGGCCGAGCGCGCAATTCCGTCACGTCCGCCACCGACAGCGTCGTCGTTCCGTGGCGACTCCAGTCCGGCGGTGAGCGCCTCCGCGTACTCGGCCAACTCGCGCAGGACGTACTCCGCGTCCTCCTCGCAGGCGTCGCAGCCACATGCCGGTAGCGCGAAGTCCTGCCATGCTCCCGCCCTCAGGTACAGGCCGGGGAACGAGGTGAAGGTGATCGTCAGCGGGGCCTGATCCCGCTGTGCCGGAGTGATCGTCACCAATTCGAAGGTCACCACCGTCCGCGACCTCGACGGCACACCGCACGGCTAACGAAATCTGAGGACGCAGCGACAAAATCACCATGCGGACCCGATCGTCAGGAGCGGGCCGCCGGACCCGAAGGAGTATCCGATGACCCACAGGATCCGCAGGTTCCTCGCCGGAGCGGCCGCGTCGTCCGCCCTTGCCGCCGCGGTGGTCGCGGTTGCCGCCGCTCCCGCGCAGGCCGAACCTTCGGCCGACTGTCACGCCGGCACCACGCCCACATCGGGCACCTCGCACTGCACGGCTCAGGGCGTGCCCGATGGCATGACTGCGGTCCACATCGGGACCGTCGAGTGCTTCGGCCTGACGCCTCGAGCGATTCCGGGACCCGGGGGTGTCTCGCACATTCCGTGGATTCAGGGCTATCGCCGCGATGGCCTGTGGGTGCCGACGGGGACACCGTCGACCGGATCGTGCGTCGGCGGAATCGGCGCCCCGTGGTGGGAGGTCGGCGTCTCGACGGGCGCCTTCACTACGTGCGGACTGCAGGAGGGGATCGTCACCTACGTCAGCGTCGGCTGCAATCCGATCCGTCCCCAGTAGGGCACACGGGCCGTCAGCGATCACGGAATGCGGTCGGCGAGGATCTGCTCGCGCAGTACGTCGGCGTGACCGGCATGCTGGGCGAGTTCACGCAGTACCTGCAGGTACAGGGCCCACACGGTGCGCTCGCCCCGGCCGTCGACCTTGTCGTCGAGAGCCAGACCGGCCATCGTCCGCCGGGATGCGTCACAGCGTTCGGCGTGGGCGTCGAGCACGGATGCGATGGTGTCGGAACGGGTGAGGGTGAACGACTGGTCGGGGGTCCTCGCGATGCCGATCTCCCGGTACGAGCGACCGGTCACCGCCTGGTCGAACCACACGCCCTCGACGTAGGTGACGTGTTTGACCAATCCGAGCAGCGTCGTCTTCGAGCGCACCAGACGCAGGCGCGCCTGCTCGTCGTCCAGACCGTCGAGACTGCCGCGCAGAGCGGCCCGGTACTCGTCGAGTAGTTCGTCCAACCGGCCACGGAGATCGTCAGTCCACCCCATGCCCGGCATGGTAATCGCCCCCACGCGGCCGACATATCACATCTGCTGTGGTGGGGAGACGACGACCGCGATGAGTTTCGCGCCCGCATGCTGTCTGTACTGGATGAGAGGTGCTGTGGCGAAGACAGTCCCGGCTCGAATTTCACCCGCCCGGCTCGACAGGAAGACGCCTGGAAGAGGAGCGCACCCATGATCATCGTCGCAGGACACATCACCGTCGCACCGCAGCAGCGCGAGTCCTATCTCGCAGGCTGCGTGAGGGTCGTCGAACAGGCACGCGGCGCCGCGGGGTGTCTCGACTTCGCCATCTCCGCCGACCTGGTCGACCCCGGTCGCATCAACGTCTTCGAGCGCTGGGAGTCGCAAGCGGCGGTCGACACTTTCCGCGGCAGCGGCCCGAGCGACGAGCAAGGCGCGGACATGCTGTCGGCGTCGGTAGCCGAGTACGACGTCGCCGGCGTGCGGGCCCTGTTCGGGGAAGACACAGCGTGAATGCGCGGTACGGCACGGCCCCCGGTGGTCGAAAATGTAGCCATGGCAGGGGACGCGAACGAGATCGTTCTGAGCAAGCAGGAACTTCGTGAGGTCACCGCGTTTGCTGCGCGGTGTGCGGAGGTGGTCCTCGAGATATTCGAGGACGATCAGCCGCACGACTCGCGGCCCCGAGACGCGATCACAGCTGCGTGGGAATTCGCGCGGGGTGGAGAACGCGGGAAGTCTCTGCGCGACACGGCGTGGGCGGCGCTCGCGGCAGCCAAGGGAACGAACACTGCGGCTGCGCGCGAGGCAGCGTGGGCAGCGATGTCTGCGGCAGGCGCCGCCTATCTGCATCCGTTGGCCAAGGCCACCCAGGTGAAACATATTCTCGGAGCAGGCGCCCACGCGGCCAGAGCCGCCGAGCTCGTCGCCGGTGACGATCGGACCGTCGGTGCCGGGCACGTCGAGCGAGCGGTGCTTCGTGCGACACCGGTCGTCGTCGATGTGCTCGAACGCTTTCCACCGGCACCGGGTGGCGGTGGACGGGTCGGTGAGTTGATCCGCATGCTGGACACCGACCTGCGGCGCCGTCCGTCGACCCAGCCGCCCTCTGCCGCTACGAATTCGTGAGGTCGCGCCGACGGAACAGCACCACTCCGATGGCACCGACGACGACGGCGATCACCGCGAGCCAGGCCAGCGGAGTGGCCGTCACGTCCACGGCGGGAACAGGCGGGACGTGTGTGAACGGCGACAGATCGCGGACCGCCTGAGGCAGCCCGAGCAGTGATCCGAGGAAACCGAAGATCAGGCAGACCGCGAGCGCACCCCAGGAGAGCCCGGCCGACCAGGCGGGGATGCCGCCGAACGCCAACACCGCCAATGCCGCGACCACACTGATCGCCGGTACGAAGACGAGGGCGGCCCCCGTGAGGTGCACGACCTTCCCCGGCGCGTCCTCGGTCACCAGACCGTACGCGAGCCCGGTCGCCGCCCCGGTCAGCGTCTGCAGGACCACGATGCCGACGGTGACCAGGCCGACGTGCGCCAGCATCCACCGCGGACGCGAGACCGCTGTCGCGAGAACGGGTTCGAGTCGCCCGGCCGACTCCTCACCGCGCATCCGCAGCAATGCCTGCACGGCGTAGCCTGCGACCGCGATCGCCATCATGCCGAAGATGGCGGCGAAGTAGGCGTCGACCATGTTCGTCGTGCCGCCGCCGAGCTGTTCCATCATGTCGGCCACCTGCTCGCCCTCGCCGAGGAAGTCGTCGATCTGGTCTGCGATCGCGCCGTACACCACGGCGAGGACGGCGATTCCGAATGCCCACCAGAACAGGATCGTCCGTTGTATCCGCCACGCCGATCCGACCGCCGTCGGCAGCGACGGGGAGGCGCGGGCGGGGCCCGGTCGGGTCGGCACGAGCCCCGAGCCGATATCGCGGTGCTCGGTAAGAGCGAAGGCGACCGAGCCGACCGCGAGTGCGAACACCGCGGGCAGCGCCAGAACCCACCAGGCGTTGTCGTCGTACGGACGGACCTGCTCGGCCCAGCCGATCGGCGACACCCACGTCGGCCAGCCGCTCACCACCCGCGTGCCGTTGTTCGTCACCGTGCCCGTCATGTCTCCCACCGCACGCAACAGGAATGCCACGCCCAGGGCGGCCCCGGCCAGTCCGTTGGCGGTGCGGGCACTGTCCGTCACCTGCGCCGTCACCGCGGCGATCGCCGCGAACGCGATACCGGCACCGGCGACGGCCGCGCCGAGCGCCACCGACCCGTCCAGTGGCAGACCCGCCGCCACCAGCACGACGACGTTGAGCAGTCCGAGAGCGAGGTTCGCACCGACCGCCACCGCCAGGGCAGCGGTGAGCAGTGCCTTCCGGCCCACCACGGCGGCCTCGACGAGTTCGGCGCGGCCGGTCTCCTCGTTCTGGCGGGTGTGCCGCACGACCAGCAGGGTGGTCATCAGGCCGGCGGCCAGCGACAGAGGCATGACGATCTGACAGGCGAGCACGGCGCCGGCGCTGTACCCCGACACGAGACCGTTGGTGGCCAGCGCGACCGGCGACGCCGCAGTGGCCATCGCGAAACTGCGCAGGTCGGGCTCCGTGGGATACAGGCCGAGCACGCTCGACGCCGAGAACGCCTGCAGCGCGGCGAGAGCGAGCAGCCACACCGGCAACTGGATGCGGTCGCGGCGCAGGGCGAGCCGCACGAGCCGGGCGGTTCCTGCACACTGGCCGCGGCCCGCCGGCGCCGGCGCCGTCACCGTGCTCACGGCGTCCGCGTCCCCGACTCGGCCCGCCGATGGTTCTCGCCCTCTCTGGCCAGTTCGTCCCCGTAGTGCCGGAGGAACAACTCTTCCAGCGTCGGGGGTGTCGACGTCAGCGACGTGATCCCGAACGTCAGCAGGTGGCGCAGCACCCCGTCGATCGCGCTGGTGTCCACCTCGCACCGGGTGTGCAGGCCGTCGACTCGCACGTCGTACACCCCGTCGACGGCCTCGAGCCCGGTCACCGGCCGCTGCGTGTCGGCGGTGATCGACGTGCGCGTGAGGTGACGCAGTTCCGCGAGGGTGCCGGTCTCCACGGTTCGGCCCTCGCGGATGATGCTCACCCGATCGCACAGCGCCTCGACCTCCGCGAGGATGTGACTCGACAGCAGGACCGTCTTCCCCGCGTCGGACATTTCCTCGACGCAGTCCTGGAACACCGACTCCATCAACGGATCCAGCCCCGACGTGGGTTCGTCGAGCACGTACAGTTCGACGTCCGATGCGAACGCGGCCACCAGCGCGACCTTCTGCCGGTTGCCCTTCGAGTACGTGCGCGCCTTCTTCGTCGGATCGAGTTCGAATCGCTCGAGGAGTTCCGCGCGCCGCGGCTCGTCCAGCCCGCCGCGCAACCCCGCGAGGAGGTCGATCGCCTCTCCGCCGGTGAGGTTGGGCCACAGGTTCACGTCACCGGGAACGTAGGCGAGCCGCCGGTGCAACGACACGGAGTCGCGCCACGGGTCGCCGCCCAGGAGAGTGGCATTGCCCGAGTCCGCGCGCAGCAGGCCGAGCAGCACCCGGATGGTTGTCGACTTGCCGGACCCGTTGGGGCCGAGGAATCCGTGCACCTCCCCCGTCCCCACCTCGAGGTCGAGGCCGTCGAGTGCGCGGGTCGGCCCGAACGTCTTGACGAGATTCTCCACCGAGATCGCAGCCATGATGGGGACGCTACGCCGGTTCGCGGGTGGTCACGACGGGTTCCGCTGCCACCGCCGCGACCAGGCCGGATCAGATCAGACCGAGTTTGCCCGCCTCGTACACGGCCTCCGCACGGCGGCCGACGTCCAGTTTGCGCATGATGTTGCTGACGTGAAATTTCACCGTCGTAGCCGAGATGAACAGCCGCTCGCCGATTTTCGCATTCGACAGACCCTTGGCGAGGAGCTGCAGGACCTCGAGTTCACGCTCGGTGAGCCCGTCCCGCGGCGTCGTCTGCCCGTTGAGCGAGCGGATCACCGCCGACGCGCTGCGTGAATCGAATGCGCTCTCGCCGCGGGACACCGCGCGGATGGCGCGTACCAGTTCGGTGGTGTCGACGTCCTTGACCACGTATCCGCGGGCGCCGGCGTGGATGGCGCGGACAACGAGTTGCTCGTCGAGGAACGTCGTGAGCACGAGCAGCCCCATCGTGCCGTCCGCGGCGGACAGCTGGGCGCACAGTGCCAGCCCCTCGTAATCGGAGGCCGCCGACAGCTTCAGGTCCATCAGCACGACGTCCGGCGCGACGTCTCCGACGACGGCCAGCGCCTCCTGCATGGAGGACGCCTCCCCGACGACCTCGAGATCCGGCTCCCGTTCGAGGACCGATCGCAGTCCCTGACGGAGAATCGCGTGGTCGTCGACGAGCACGAGCTTCACCACCGAGGTGGGGCGAGCGGACCCGGTCTGGTCACGCACCGCGGTTCGTATGGTCATCGGTCCACCTCACTGTCGGAATGTAACGGGATCCGGGCAGCAACCCGGACTCCGCCGATCCTGGCCCGCGCCACTTCGAGGGTGCCGCCCAATTCGGCTGCCCGGGCCTGCATGTTCGCCAACCCGCGGTGGTGCCCGTCGAGGTCGTTGTTCGCCGCCATCCGCAGCATCAGTCGCATCCGCTTGGGGTCTCCGTCTCCGTCGTCGGCGACGGAGAGCAGCACCGAATCGGCCGAATACGTGAGTCGGAGGACGGCGCGCGTCGCGTGGGCGTGGACGGCCGCGTTGAACAGCGCCTCGCCGGCGATCCTCAGCAGCGCGTGTTCCCGGTCGCTGGACAGCTCGGCGGGGGTGCCGCCGACGCGGACGGTGACCGCGAGCTCGTCAGGCATGTGCACGACCCCGAGTTGTTCGAGCATCTCGGGCAGGGACGTCCGGTCGGAACCCCCGGAGTGGTTGAGCGCGTAGATGGCCGAGCGCAACTGCTCCACGGCGCGGCGCGTCAACTCCTTGGCAAGGTCGAGCCTCTCGCTGCGCTCGTCATCCGGGACACCGCTCCGGCACACCTCGATCTGCATGCCCGCCGACAGCACCGCCTGCGTGACACTGTCGTGGAGTTCGCGGGCGATCCGGTGCCGTTCCTCGTCGAGCACCTGGTGCCGGTGCGCCGCCCCGAGTTGACGCTGGGTGGATTCGAGTTCGGCGTTGCGCACCGCGAGATCGGAGGCGTTACGACGCGCCTCCGAGTACGCGTGCTCGGCCCGCTCGAGCAGCAGCTGGCCCCGCTGGTAGAGCGCCGAATTCTGCAGGGCCACGGCGGTCTGACTCGCGAGGATGCTGAGGACCGCGCCGTCGGTGGTGTCGAGTGTGCGGTGCTCGGTCGTCCAGGCCGCGAAGGCCCCCACGACGCCACCTTCGAGGACGATCGGCACGAAAGCGTGGTGCGCGTCGATGACGGGGGCGCCCCCGGTGCGCGCGGACCGGATGTCGGCCAGACACGTCACGACCTCGTCCGGCAGCGGCGGGCCCTCGACGTTGTCGACGAGGAACGGCGTCGCGTCCGGCCCCAGGACCAGGCGGCGCGGGCCGGCGTCGGGCAGCATGCCGTCGGCGAGGGCGAACGCGATCCATCGCGCGTCCAGATGCGCCCGGGCCGCCTCGGCGACCGCGCAGATGAGGGTTTCGGGGCCCTCCACGGTGCGGACGAGGGCCCGCGAAATGAGTTCCAACGCGTGGACGACACGTTCGAGACGTTCTGCGGCGCCGCGATATTGGGGGTAGAACGTCGGCTTGCCGGACCGCAGTCCGGTGAGCGTCGACAGGTCCGGGGCGTTCATGCGCTCACAGCGCAGTCCGGAACAGCGCCACCATCTGCTCCTGGGTGGCCGTGCGCGGGTTGGTGGACATGCAGGCGTCGCGGAGCGCGAACTCGGCCAGCCGTGTCAGGTCGGCTTCGCGAACTCCCAGCTGCCCCAGACCTTTCGGCACTCCGACCTCGAGGGCGAGGCGTTCCACCCGGTCCGCGACCGCGAGAGCGGCCTCCTCGGGTGTTCCGCGACGCTCCTCGAGACCGAGCGCCGCGGCGATGGCGACGAACGGGGTGGCGTCGTCGGTGGCGTTGAATCGGATGACGTGCGGGAGCAGGATGCCGTTGATGACACCGTGCGGCAGGTCGAGCAGTCCCCCGACCTGATGGCTCATCGCATGCGCGGCACCGAGGATCGCATTGGTGAACGCGAGGCCGGCTTCGAGACTCGCCTGCGCCATGACGGCGCGCGACTCCATCTCCATCGGCTCCTCGATGGTGCGGACCAGGGTGTCGGTGACCAGCCCGACCGCGCGGAGCGCATGGTGGTCGGTGAGCGGGTTGTGCGCCAGCGACACGAACGCCTCGATGCCGTGAGTGAGGGCGTCCAGGCCGGTCGCGGCATTGAGCCAATCCGGCATGGTGGTCAGCAGCCGGGGATCGATCACGGTCACGTCCGGCACGAGCGCGCGGCCGATGATGGTGATCTTGGTGCCCCGCCGCGTGTCCGTGACGATGCAGAACTGCGACACGTCGGCGCCCGTCCCCGACGTGGACGGCACCATCACCAGCGGCGGGATCGGACTGGTCGCCTGGTCGACTCCCTCGTAGTCGAGGATGTTGCCCCCGTTCGCGGCGAGCACCGCGATGCCCTTCGTCGCGTCGATGACGGAGCCTCCGCCCAGGGCGACGAGGACATCGCACTCGCCCTCGCGGTACGCGTCGTGCCCGGCCGCGATCTCGTGGTCCTTGGGGTTGGGCGTCAACGCGCTCCACACGACGGGGGTGAGGCCCTGCTCGCGCAGCTGATCCTGAAGTTCGGCCGCCCAGCCGGCGTCGATCAGACCCGGATCGGTGACGAGCATCGGCCTCGATCCGCCGAGGCGGAGTACCGCGTGCGCGGCCTCGACCATGGACCCGATACCGAACACGATCTCGGGTGCATGGAATTTCACCAGCCTGCCCGGGGCGGTGGTGCGGGTGGACGGATAGGACACGGACAAGTCGACACTCCTCCCGACACCTGCGTGCATGTGATCCAGATTACAAGACTCTGATCTAGACCCTACGGTCCGGGACGAGCCCCCACACCCGCCGAAGGACAGGTGCGGTACCTACCCGATCGGGTAGGTAGCAGGGATCTCACCGCAACGCGTGCCCCAGTTCGGCGGCGCGGGACATCAGCTGCGCGGCGTCCCGCGCGACGACGACACGGTCGCAGATGTCCGCGTACTCCGGCATCGCGCAGGACGCCTGGTTCCAGTACCGCTCGGGTTCCGGGGTGATCCACGCCAGCCGGTGCACCTTGCGACGCAGTTCGGCGAACTCGTCGACACCTGGCGGCAAGCCGTTGCACCGCCCGTCGCCGACGACGACCACCGAGGTCCGGGAGTTCACATCGGTGCCGAACTCGGTCAGCACGTCGGCGAACACCCGGCCGTAGTCGCTGCTCGCCTCCAGGTCGATGCGCGGGTCGGCGAGCACCGACGCGAGCGCGTCGTCGTCGGTCCCGGCGAGGAGGGTGTCCGTGACGTCGACGGGCCGGTCCACGAACGCCAGGACCTGGCAGCGGCTCGCTCGACGGTGCATGGCCTGCGCCAGCCGGAGGGTGAAGGCGGTGACGGGTCGTACCGACAGCGACACGTCCGCGAGGATCAGCACCCGCACCCGGTCCGGGCGGGGCGCCTTCACCATGAGGTGGAAGGGTATGCCCTCGGTCCGAAGGCTCGCGCGCACGGTCCGTCGCATGTCCAGCCGGCCCCGCGCGAGTTCGCGCGGCCGGGGGCGCGAAGGCCCGCGCATCCGCCGAAGCACCTCGTAGCACGCCTGATTCACTTCGGCGCGGGTCGTGGCCGCCACCGTGCCGCTCGTGGTCTTCGGTCCTTTTTCGGGTCCGGCGGTCAGGTCCCGGGCGTCCGCCAGCGCGCCGACGAAGGCCTCGACCGCCTCCGCCAGCCGGTTCAACTGGGCCGCGGTGAGTGGTTCGGCCCCATCGGAATCGGCGTAGACCGTGCTCGGGTCGTAGGCGTCGAGCCACGCGAGGATCGATTCCGGGTCGTCCCAGGACAACGATCCGACGACGGCACCGCTCGTCGACGACGCCAGGTCACCGACGGCGGTGCTCGCCGCCCGCTCGACCTCCACCGTGTAGGTGACACCGCGTCGTCCGGATTCGGCTTCCGAATCGACGGACAGATCCGCGTCGCTCGACGTCATGCTGACATCGTCGTCGTCCTTGTGGGGGTTGAAACCCTTCTGCGCCTCGGGGGTGTCGAAGTGGTCGCCCACTTCGGCGGCGCGCTCGTTGTATTCGGCGTACCGTGCCGTCTCCGCGTTGTCCGCGACCTCCAGCGCGGTGGGCAGGCCTTCCGCGAACTCGGTCCGGGACGGTGCACGCGCGTCGTCGGGTGCCGCGACGGCGATCGATGCGAAGAACACGTCGAAGGCGTGGTCGAAACCCGCCTGCTCGTACGTGTACTTCGCGCACACCGCACGCAGCGACGCCCTCAGTGTGGGCAGGTCGCGGCCGCCGATCAGGCCGAACACCCGGCGGACCTCGATGACCTCGGCCGGGGACGCGGCGACGCCGTAGCGGCGCAACAGCTTTCCGAAGGTCGCCGCGAGCACGTCGAGGAGTTGCGCGGGCAGGGACGGGGAGGGGTCGGGCTGCGGGCGGAGCATCGTCAGCGCCTGCCCTGCCGACCCGCGCCGATGCCGCCGCGGTCGCGACCACCGTGCCCGCGGAACACCGCGGTGGTGGTGTTGGCCGGCCGCGATGCGACCGTCACCCGCTCCACAGGCCCGGCCGGAGCGGTTTCGCCGTCGTCCGCCGGGAACGGCTGTTCGCCGGAGAGCCGGGTGCGGACCAGTTCGACGTCGCTGGTGTATTTGAGCAGGGCGGTGAGCAGGATGTCACGGACCGCGGCCTGCGAACTCACGGCCACCCCCGTCGATTTCAGGACCACCGCCGCACGGGCCGCGTCGATGACCTCCGCGATGGACGGACTCTTGCGGAGCGGCAACTGCCGCAACGTGCGAGCCAGATCCACCACGTCCGCCGCGACGGCCTCCTCGACCTCGGGGGCCTTGGCCGTCACGATGTCGCGCTCACGCTGTGGTGTCGGGTAGCCGAGGTGGTAGTGCAGGCAACGACGCTTGAGTGCGGGTGACAGTTCGCGAGTGTCGTTGGACGTCAGGATCACCCACGGCGCCGACCGCGCGGTGAACGTCCCCACTTCGGGGATGGTGACTTGCCCCTCCGCGAGAACTTCGAGGAGCAACGCCTCCATCGACTCCTCGGTGCGGTCCACCTCGTCGACGAGCAGCACCACCGGTTCCGGCGACAGGATCGCCTCGAGCAGCGGACGGACCGACAGGAACTTCTCGGAGTACAACCCGAAATCCTGCGCGGCCAGGAACTGCGACGCCTCGGCGACGTCGTCGAACGCGGCCATCTTCTCGCCGATGCGGTCGCGCAACATCTGCACGTGCAGAAGCTGTTTCGCGTAGTCCCACTCGTACAGGGCCCGGTTGTCGTCGAGACCTTCGTAGCACTGCAGCCGAACGAGCTTCCGTCCCGAGGCCTCGGCCAGCGACTTCGCCAGCTCCGTCTTGCCGACACCGGCAGGCCCCTCCAGCAACAGCGGACGTTCGAGGGCGGTCGCCAGGTGGACGACCACCGCGAACTCGTCGTCGGCGATGTAGTCGACCTCGCGCAACGCCTCCTTCAGTTCCGCGCCGTCGGCGAAGCGGATGTCCACCGGTTCGGGGGCTGTGTGCGGTGCAGTCATGATCGGGGCGTCCGTCCTTCGTCAGCGGTGTGGTGGTGGGAACGCATCCGGGGCGGGGCCGGGCTGGGGTGTGGCTCCCGCCCCGGACGCGAGTTTCGGTGGGTCGGTCAGTACGCGCTGTTGATCGCGTGATCGACCACGGGGAGCATCGACTCGACCGTCACCTCGCGCGGGTTGCCCGGTGTGCACCAGTCGCCCTGGATGTGCTCGGAGATGGCCCGCACGGTCTTCTCGTCGCCCCGGATGGTGTCACCGCGACCCTCGTACTTCTTGGTGTTCATCTGGTTCTTGTCGTACGAGTCGGTGCGCACCTGACCGAAGTTGTCCGGAATGCCGACGTCCTTCGCCAGGCGGATGGCCGCCTCGACCGCCGCGTCCGCGGCCTGCACCGTGGTGAGGTTGCGGGTGTCGACCCCCAGCGCTCCGGCCAGCTGGGCGTAGCGCTCGTACCGCGACGGCAGGTTGTACTCCCAGACGCGGGGCAGGGCGATGGCGTTGTTCAGGCCGTGGTGGCTGTCGAAGAACGCGCTGACCGCGTGCGAGATGGAGTGCACGATGCCGAGGCCACCGGAGTTGAATGCCTGGCCGGCGATGTACTGCGCGTTCATCATTCCCTCGCGGGCCTTCAGGTTGCGCGGCTCGAACACGGCCTCCCGCAGGTTCTTCGCGACCAGTTCCACCGAGTACAGCGCGTTGCCGAGCGACGGCGCGAAGTCGAGACGCGACACGTACGGCTCACTGCCGTGCGCGAGGACGTCGAATCCGCAGTACGCCGTGAAGTGCTGGGGGCAGGTGTAGTACAGCAGCGGGTCGTCGATGGCGAGGGTCACGATGGTCGCCTCGTCGAATCCCACCCACTTGTGCGGGTTGTTCATGTCCGACGTGTCGGTGATGACGTACGCCCACGACGTCTCCGAACCCGTACCGGCCGTGGTGGATACGGCGATGTGGGGCGGGTTCTCCTTGTTGGTGGACTTCGCGAATCCCTCGAACTCGTTGATGTTGCGGCCGTCGTGCGCGACCACCACACGGGCGCCCTTGGCGGCGTCGTGGCTCGAGCCGCCGCCGACGGAGATGATCGAGTCGCACTTCTCCTTCTGGTAGAGCGCGGCTGCCTCCATGACGTTGTAGTCCTTGGGGTTGGACTCGACCTTGTCGTAGAGCACGACCTCGACGCCCTGGTACTCGATCTTGCCGACCAGTTCCTCGATGATGCCCGAGCCGCGCAGGCCCGTGGTCATGAGCAGGGTCCGCTTGAATCCGAGGTTCTTCGCCTCGACGCCGATGATGTCGTGGGCGCCCACTCCCATCAGTGCCCGCGGGAACGGGTGGAATTCCTTGATGGGGAAGTCCCAGATCTGGTTGAGCTCGATGGCCATGGCCGTCTCCTCGATTAGTCGATGTCGGATCTGAAGCGTTGTGGAAGGGGACGCAATTGATGTGATCGGCGTCTCACCTGGAACCCACAGTGACCTAGTTCGGGCCCCGGTTACAGGCCTGCGGGGCGGAACCGTCCGACCGCGGCGCACAAACTGCCCGAACGGGCAGGTACGGCCGGGCCGAGCCGGAGGGGGCGGCACTCGATAGGCTGTTCCCTTCATGCGGAGTCCACCCGCTAGGCAAAAACTAGAACCTGTTCTATATTTGGAGCAGGCAAGCGAGCGTTCCGGCGCTGCGGAGTACGGAAGGACTGCACACACGATGACGACTGTCGAGGTGCCGCACAGCTCACGATCGGTGGTGCTCACCGTGTCGGGCGTGGTCGAGGAAACCCCCGACTCCCTGTCACTGGTCTTCGACGTTCCGGCAGATCTCGCCGACAAGTTCGCCTACAAGCCGGGCCAGTTCCTCACCCTGCGCATCCCCAGCGACCGCACGGGATCGGTCGCCCGGTGCTACTCGCTGGCCAGCTCACCGTTCACCGACGACGCCCCCAAGGTGACCGTCAAGCGGACCGCCGAGGGCTACGGGTCCAACTGGCTCTGCGACAACGTCGCCGTCGGCGACACCCTCGAGGTCCTCCCCCCGTCGGGTGTGTTCACCCCCAAGTCACTGGACCACGACTTCCTGCTGTTCGCGGCAGGCAGCGGCATCACCCCGGTGATCTCGATCCTCAAGTCCGCGCTCACCGAGGGTTCCGGCAAGGTCGTGCTCTTCTACGCCAACCGCGACGAGAAGTCGGTCATCTTCGCCGAGGAACTCCGCACACTCGCGAGCCGGTACCCGTCACGGCTCGTGTCCATCCACTGGCTAGAGACGGTCCAGGGACTGCCCGGCGTCGATCAGCTCGCCTCCGCCGTCGCGCCCTACCTCGGGCACGAAGCGTTCATGTGCGGACCGGCGCCGTTCATGGACACCATCCACAAGGCCCTTGCCGACGCCGGGATGCCGCGCAGCCAGGTGCACGCCGAAGTGTTCAACTCCCTGGCCGGCGACCCGTTCCGTGACGCCGACGTCGTGGAGGTCACCGAGGACGAGGCCGCCGACGCCGCCACCGTGGAGGTGGAACTCGACGGCGAGATCCACAACCTCAGCTGGCCCCGCAAGCAGACCCTCGTCGACATCATGCTGGCCAAGGGAATCGACGTGCCCTACTCCTGCCAGGAGGGCGAGTGCGGGTCCTGTGCGTGCACCGTGCTCGAGGGCAAGGTCGAGATGGAGAACAGCGAAATCCTCGACCCCGAGGACATCGAGAGCGGCTACATCCTGGGTTGCCAGGCCCGGCCGGTCACCGATCACCTCAAGATCGAATTCTGACGCCGCTCACCCGAGCCGGCCGAAGCCGACGACGGCGGAGTCGCTCGTCCAGTCCACGGTGTGGACGCGGATACGGCCGAACTCGTTGCCGCCGACCGTCGTAGCGGTGTCCCCGTCGACGGCGACGACGACGTTGGTGTGCTGGCCGACCCAGCTGCTGTTGTCGTAGAGCACCACGTCCCCGACGGTCGGGCGATATCCGCCACCGACGTCCTCGAACCGCGACTGCGACTCGTAGTACTCCTGCAACGTGTAGACCCCGGGAATCCGCCAGTGCCCGGAATTCGGATTCGACAGTGGCCGGCCGGCTTCCCGCATGATCCAGCTGACGAAGTCCGCGCACCAGGGCTCTTCGACCCCTTCGGAGTAGAAGGTGCCCGGCCGCTGCCTGTCGTGTTCGGCCTCGAGCAACCCGACGATCCGTGCCTGCTGCGGCGACAACGCGGTCGTGTCGACGGCCGGGAATTGCGCGGTGTCCCAGGGCAGGTAGCGGTCCGGCGCCAGCCACAACACGCCTCCCGCCACGACGACCATCGCAGCGACGACGGCGCCGAGAATCACCCCGGCACGTCGGCGGCGGCGAGTGGGCGCGGGAGCAGTCATGCCACCGAATGTAGCGGGTGCCCGGTCACCGTATCGCGCGGTAGCCCGCGCGCTCCTCGGCGGTCAGATGCTCGCACGCGTACGTCAGCGCGGTGCGGCCCATCGCCGCGGCGTGCCGGTCGAGGAAACCGGTGAGCAGGTCGCGGTCGACCCGCTTACCGACCTCGCGCAGCATCCAGCCCGTCGCCTTCTGCGTGAGGTCGCGGCGATCACCGAGAACACGCTCTGCGACCTCCAGCGTCGTGGAGGCGTCACCCCGGCGGATGAAACCGAACGTACTGAGCAGCGCCACGCGGCGCCGCCAGAGGTCGTCGTCCGCGGCCAGCGCGAACACCGGGTCCCGCGGCCGGTCGTACAGCCACGCGCCCAGGATCCGGTCGGCGGACGAATCCACCAGATCCCAGTTGTTCACCCGCCCCCGCAGCACCAGGTCGACGTAGAAGGACGCGATCTTCTCGCGCAGGGCGTCGTCGCCTGCCTTCGCCGCCCGGTCGAACTGCGTCGCGAGCACCAGCAGCCCCGCCAGTCGATGCTCGTGCACCGGACTGTCGAGGAGCACCGTCACCTCCGGAAGGTCCAGATCGGCGTGAGCACGAACCACGCTGCGCGTCCCGGGAACCCGCACACCGATGAAGACGTCGCCCTCCCCGTATTCCCCCGGACCGGTCTTGAAGAACCGTGCCAGATTGACGGCGTCTGCCTCGTCCGACAACTCGTCGAGTGCGCGCTTCACGTCGTCCGCGGTGGAAGTCACGAAGGCACTGTCCCACAGGTGACCGACAGTCGCCGCGACAGTGCGGGCGAAGATCACGAAACATACTCTGACCTGCGGTTTGCGTTATCCGACTGCAATGATCCAGGTATTGATCGGTCGGTCAATCAGGCGTGTACTCGAGGTGGACACAATCCATTTTCGAGGAGGCTGGACATGAGATCGTGGAGTCGTATGCAAGATGTGGTGGCGATCGTGATCGGAGCCTTCGCGGCGCTCTCGCCGTTGTGGCTCGACACCAACAACGCCGCGATGTGGTCACTCATCGTGCTCGGTGTACTCGTGGCCCTCTCCGGTCTCGTCCATATGAGCCGCCCGGAGATGACTGTGGCCGAGTACGCGATGGCCGTCTTCGGAGTGCTGTTGTTCCTCTCCCCGTGGGTGATGAACTTCGACGCATTCACGGGCGCGTCGTGGACCGCATGGGTCGTCGGTGTCCTGGCAGTCGTCGTGGCTGTCACCGGGTTGCCGATGATGAGTTCCCGGATGCACGGACACGGAGGGCTGGCGACACATCACTGATCCGTCGACCACAGCACCGAGAACATCGATTGGGGCGGGGCACAGGCTTACGGCCTGTGCCCCGCCGTTCACGTCCGGAAAGGCCCATGCCAACACCCCATCTCGGTAAGCACGGTGGCCCCCAACCGCGGAAAGGCCGGCGGCGGCGCAGCGCGAAGATCGACGGCGACGCCCGGGAACTGATTCTCGACGCTGCCGAATCCCTCATCGCCGTACACGGATTCGATGCCACGTCCACCGCATCGATCGCCGCTGCCGCGCACGTCCCGAAAGGACTGGTGTTCTACTACTTCCCCTCCAAGACCGACATCCTTCTGGCGCTGCTGTCCGAAAGGCTGCCGACCGAACCCTTCGGCGACGTGGGCCCCCTGGTGACCCCGGGTGACCCCGCCGCCAGCCTCGTCAACCTCGACAACGCGCTGAATCTGCGCGACCACCACTCATCGGTGATGCGCGTGATCATCTGGCGCGAGGCCGAGACCCACCCGGACGTCCGTGCGCACCTGCGACGGTTCCGCGACTACCTCAGCGACATCACCGAGCGTCTCCTGCAGGCCAGTTCGCCCTACCCCGTGCAACCCGGAACTCTCCGGGCCTGCGCGACGGCGTGGGTGGCCGCGATGTTCTCCGTGGCCGGCAGCGACCGCCTCCACGACCTCGACGACCTGCCGCGACGGCACGGCGAGGAACTCGGCAACGTCGCACGCGTCGTGGCGGCCGGGATGGTTCAGCTCGGCTGAGAACGCCCCGCCGCCAACAGCTGACCGGCGGGGAACGCCTCGGCGCTCGCGGGCAGCCGCCCGGGCCTGCCGCTGAGGAAGACCTCGACGGTGCCCTCCCCCGCGCTCGGGCGGTTCAACGCATCGATGCGACGGAGAGTCTGCGTCGCCACCGCCTCTGCGCTGTCGAACAACCGCACCCCGGCGGGGAGCTGCGCCGCGATCTCGTCGGCCATCAACGGATAGTGCGTGCAGCCCAGCACCACCCCGCCCACATCGTCGGGTGTGCGCTCCACGGCCGAGGCGATGGCAGCGAAGGCCGCGTCCCGCTCGCCGCGGTCGATCGCCTCGGCGAGGCCGTGGCACGCGACACCCACGACGGAACTGCCGTTTCCGAACTTCGCGATCAGATCCGCCTGATACCGGCTCGCCGTCGTTGCCGCGGTCGCCCAGACGGCCACCGACTCACACGCGGCAGCCGCCGGTTTGATCGCCGGAACCGTGCCGACGACAGGAACTGCCGGTCCGACGAACTCCCGGACGTGGTCGAGCGCGGTGACGCTCGCCGTGTTGCACGGCAGCACGATCACCTCGGCTCCGCGGTCGAGGCAGCGCTGCGCGGTCGCGAGAACGCGGTCGATCACCCACTGCTCCGGCTTGGGACCCCACGGAGCCCCGTCCGGATCCAGAGCGAGGATCAGATCCAGGTCGGGTCGCAACTTGCGCAGCCACGCCGACGTCGGCAGCATGCCGAGACCCGAGTCGATGAGCGCAACAATCACCCGGAGAATCTATCGCGCCCCCGCCCGGCCGCCTACGCCGACGCGGCCTCGAGGACCTCGCCGATCGGAGTTCCCGCCGCGATCTTGCCCCGCATCTTCATGACGCCCCCCGCCATTCCACCGCCGACGACACCGGCCAGGATGCCGTCCCGCTCGTAGTAGGCGAGGAACTTGCGGCCGTCGTCCTTGATCACGTGCACCTCGTCGGTGGCCGCCACCGTGCCCAGTGCCTGGATCTTGATGTCGTACTGGTCGCTCCAGAAGTACGGCACCTGAGCGGCGGCGTTCTCGTCGCCGGTCCCGGTCATCGCCCCGGCGAGGATCTTGGCCTGCTCACCGGCATTGCTCCAGTGCTCGACGCGTTTGCGACCGCCCACCCGCAGCTGCCACGCGGCCACGTCGCCGACCGCCCACACGTGCGGGACCGCCGTGCGTCCGACGCCGTCGCACACCACACCGTTGTCCAGTTCGACGCCGGAGCCGTCGAGCCACGCGGTGACCGGCACCGAACCGACACCGATCGCCACGACGTCGACCTCCACCTCGGTTCCGTCGCCGAGGACGGCTCCGGTGACCCGGTCGGTGCCCACCAGCGACGTGAGCCCGACACCGGCCCGCAGGTCGACCCCCTCGCCGGTGTGCAGCCGGGCGACGAGTCCGCCGATCTTCTCGCCGAGCACGGACGCGAGCGGCGTCGGCTGCGGCTCCACCAGCACCACGTCGAGACCACCGGCCCGCATGCTCGCCGCCAGCTCGCAGCCTATGAACCCCGCCCCGACGATCAGTGCGCGCTTGCCCTCGGCGAGGTCCGCGCGCAACGCCAGGCTCTCGTCGATGGAACGGAGAACGTGGACGCCCGCGAGGTCCGGGAGACCCGGTATCCGCCGGGGTACGAGGCCGGTGGCGATCACCAGTTCGTCGTAGCCGAGTTCGCTGCCGTCGGCGAGTCTCAGGATGCGGGATCCGGTGTCCACCGCGACCGCCTCGACACCCAGACGCAACTGGATGTTCTTCTCGTCGAAGAACTCGCGCGGCTTGAGCGTGGTGTCGCTCGTCTCCCCGCGCATCACTTCCTTCGACAGCGGTGGACGGTCGTAGGGAAGGTGCGGTTCACCGCCGAGAAGAACCAGGTCACCCTCGTATCCGGCCCGCCGGAGCTCCTCGGCGGTGCGCAGACCTGCCAGGCCCGCTCCGACGATCACAATTCTCTGCACTGTCCCCGTACCCGCCCAATCTGCCCCTGCGACGGACATGACCGCCATCACATCTCTGGCACAAGTCATATCAAACGCGCTCCGCGCCCGTGAGTACTTGTCAACCGCGGGCGGTTAATAAGTACTCACGGGTCAGAGGTCGGCGATGGCCTCGAGGGGCCGGGTGCGGGCGGCGCGGCTCGCCGGCCACAGCGCTGCGAGCACACCGACCACACCGGATCCGAGGAGCATCGCGATCACCTGTCCCCACGGCACCGTCACCTGGTCGAGACCCTGGTCCTTCAGGGTGCTCACGAAGCCCCACCCGAATGCGATGCCGAGCAGCACGCCGACGGCCGCACCGAACACCGCGATGAGCATCGACTCCAGGTAGATCGTGCGACGCATCTGCGACCGCTGCATTCCGACCGCGCGGAGCATGCCGATCTCCCGCCTGCGCTCGACCACCGACAGCGCGAGCGTGTTGATGATGCCGAGGATCGCGATCACGACGGCGAGTGCGAGGAGTCCGTAGAGGATCGCGAGAAGAGTGTCGATCTGCTGCCCCTGGGTTCCCTTGAACTGTTCCCGGTCCTGCACCTGAACCACGACGAACTGCTTGGTCGCGGATTCGAGGTCGGCGCGCAGCTGCGTCAGATCCGCACCCGGTTTCGCGTCGATGAGGACAGCCAGATCGGGAATGGTCGCGGCGGGCATCACCTGGCGGTACACGTCGTCCGAGACGAGCCAGTCGCCGACCAGCTGGTTGTCCTCGAAGACGCCTGTCACCTCGGCGTCGACGACCTTCCCGTCGGCGCTCGTCATCGGGACGGTCGTCCCCAGCGTCCAGCCCTTCTGCGCGGCCGTCGTCTGGGACACGACGAGGTGGTTGCCCGTCAGATCGGCGCCGCCCTCGACGAGCTTGTAGTCGAGGACGCCCTCGAGCGGGCCGTCCAGCGACGCGCCCTGCTCCTGCTCGTCGTCGACCTTCACGGACACCGGATGCAGGGCGGCGGCACTCTGGACGTCGTCGAGGTTGCGCACGGCCCTCGCCGCGCCGCTGGGCACACCGATCTGGTTGGGTCCGGTGAGTACGTAGTCGGCGGACACCCCCGAGTCGACAAGCTGGTTGACGCTGGCCTTCGCGGACGCGCCGAACACGCCGATGACGGACACGAGCATCAGACCCAGTGTCAGCGCGAACGCGGTGGCGGCCGTGCGGCGCGGATTCCGCACGGCGTTGGTGCGGGCCAGGCGCCCGACCGGGCCGAACGGCTTGGCCAGCACCGCTCCGAGGGCCCCGACGATCGGGCGGGACAACGCCGGGGCGGCGAACAGCACGGCGAGGATCAGACCGAGCGCTCCGGCACCGACGACGGCGGCCGCGCCACCACCCGTGCCCCGCGAACCGATCACGAGTCCCACGACACCGAGGACACCGAGGACGGCACCGGCGATGGTGCGCGCGTGCAGTGAGTCACCGGTGGACGCGAATTCCTCCCGCATCGCCGCGACCGGCGGCACCTTGGACGCGCGCCGGGCGGGTGCGTACGCGCTGACGGTCGTCACGAGCACCCCGACCACGAGGGCGATGAGAATCGTGCGCGGCCCCACCTGCAGGGGACCTTCGGGCAAACCGACGTCGAACGCGTTCAGCAGTGCCCGCAGACCGTAGGCCAGGCCGACGCCGGCGGCGATCCCGATCGCGCTGCCGATCACGCCGACCACGAGGGCCTCGAAGACCACGGAACGACCCACCTGCTTGCGGCTGGCGCCGATCGCGCGGAGCAGCGCCAGTTCGCGCAGACGCTGGGCCACGATCATCGAGAACGTGTTGTAGATGATGAACGTGCCGACGAGCAGGGCGATCGCACCGAATGCGAGGAGGAAGTAGTTGATGAAGCTCAGCGCCTCGGTCACCTGCGCCTTGGTCTCCTCGCGCACCTCGTCGCCGGTCTGGACCTTCGCGTCGGGAAGGGCCGCGGCGATCTCGTCGCGCAGTTCGGTCTGGGACACACCCGTCCCGGCGACGTCGATGTACTCGACGTGCTTGCCGTCGGTGAACAGTTCGCGGGCCTGCGAGTCGACGAACGTCGCGCCGATGAATCCACCGGTCTCGTTGCCGGTGTCATAGATGCCGGAGACGGTGACGTCGACCATGCCGCGAGCGGGCACGAGAACCTTGGTGGTGTCGCCGACCGCCAGTTGCGCGCGTTCGGCGGCGCTGGCGTTGACGGCCATCTGGCCCACCTGAGCCGGCGGGCCGCCCTGGACGTACTCGTCGGGTTCACCGAGCGCCTGGCCCGGCGGCAGGTACGACTCGCCGATGCTCGGCGCACCACCCGTCTGGACGGCGGCGCCGTCGGAGTCGATAAGGACGATCTGCCCGCTGACGGCAGGTGCCACCGCGCGCACTCCGTCCAGCGCGGTGATGGTGTCGAGGTCGGCGAGGGGCACCCCGCTGGAGTTGCGCTCCTCGCTCGACACCCGGACGTCGACCCCTTGCGCGGTGTTCTCGAAGATCGAGTCGAACGTCTTCTGGAGTGTGTCGGTGAAGACGAAGGAGCCGGCGACGAACGCGGTGCCGAGCACCACGGACAGCACCGTCAGCGCCAGCCGGACCTTATGTGCCGCCAGGTTGCGCAGCGACACCTTGCGCATCGGGGCGCTGGATGTGGACGCCATGCGGTCAGACCGCCGCGTCGGACGCGAGGGCGTGAGCGGGCTCGTCGAGTCGCTTCATGGTGTCGAGGACCGAATCGGCCGTCGGGTCACGCAGTTCGTCGACGATCTTGCCGTCGGCGAGGAAGACCACCCGGTCGGCGTAGGCCGCCGCCCGGGGATCGTGCGTGACGATGACGACGGTCTGGTGGAACTCGTCCACCGCGGCCCGCAGGATCGACAGCACCTCGCCGGAGGACTTGGAGTCGAGGTTGCCGGTGGGCTCGTCGCCGAAGATGATCTCCGGCTGCCCGGCCAAAGCGCGCGCGCACGCGACGCGCTGCTGCTGACCACCGGACAACTCGCCCGGGCGGTGCTCGAGACGGTCCCGCAGTCCGAGCTTGGTGAGCACGTTCTCGAGCCATGCGGCGTCCGGCTTGCGGCCCGCGATGTCCAGCGGAAGGGTGATGTTCTCCAGTGCCGTCAGCGTCGGCACCAGGTTGAACGCCTGGAACACGAAGCCGATCCGGTCGCGTCGCAGCTGCGTCATCTGCTTGTCCGTCAGCGTCGTCAACTCGGTGTCGCCGATGAGGACCGAACCCGAACTGGCCGCGTCGAGACCGGCCAGGCAGTGCATCAGCGTCGACTTACCGGAACCGGACGGTCCCATGATCGCGGTGAACTCACCACGGGCGAACTCCGCGGATACCGCGCTGAGCGCGTGGACCTGGGTGTCGCCGGTGCCGTACGTCTTGGACAGCTCGACAGCACGGGCAGCGACAGCGGGGGCATGCGTGCTCATGATCGCCTTTCGTATTCCTCTTGTGGCGGTCCGGCCCCGTGGTGACGGGCCGGGACGGTGCACGCGCGGCGCACTCCTCCATCTTGTCGACACCCGCTGCGGCCCGCCATCAGGGACCACCCTGATCTTCGGTCGCCGCGGCCGTGATCTCGGACACGGAGACCCCCGCGGAAAAGCCCACAACGGAAGTACCGACCTGGGAGAATTCCGGTATCGCCGGTGCGAAGGAGAGCCTCATGGCCATCGAATCCCCCAAACCTCGGGCCGGATCGCGGTTCCTCGACGCGTTCCTGCAATCACCGTTCGCCGGCCTGGCGCCGTGGATCGTGATGTCGCTGCTGTCCGGCCCCGGGCGGTTCGAGGAATCGGTCGCCACCGCACTCGGGTTGTCGATCCTGTTCCTGTTCCTCAGCCACCGCCGCGACGGAACCCTCAAACCCCTCGAAGTGTTCGACATCCTCTACTTCGGGTGCCTCGCCGCGATCGGACTGTTCGCGTCCGACGACCTGATCACCTGGCTGGAGAAGTGGTCGGGCGAGATGTCGAGCCTGGCGCTGGTCGCGTTCGCGTTCGGCTCGCTGCTACTGCGCAATCCGTTCACCCTGCCGTACGCGAAAGAAACCACACCCGAGGAGTATTGGAACTCGCCGCTGTTCCTCAAGGTCAATCAGCTCATCACGCTGGTGTGGGGGCTGTCCTTCACGGTGTCGGCGGCGGCCGGACTGTATGGCGACCTCGTCCTCGACCAACCGGACAATTTCTGGACGGGCTGGATCATCCCGATCGGGGCGTTGCTGTTCGCACTGTCCTTCACCGAGTGGTATCCGGACGTGGCGAGCGCGCAGGCGCCGCGGGAGCCCGGGGAACAGGAAGAGGTGGCACCACCCCTCGTCAAACTGTTCGACTTCCTGCCGCCGTTCGTGATCGGCGTGGGGATCGCGATGCTCGTCACCGACAACGACCCCGACTGGCTGGGCATCACCCTGATCGTGGTCGGCGCCATCGGCACCGCCGCGCTGCGACGCGCGGACGCACAGAGCCGAAGCAGTTCGGCCGCGTGAGGCAAAACGTCACTGATCGGATCACCGGCTACTAGCCTGATGTGACTGACGTCACAGACGAGAGGTGGGCGCATGTCGGACGCCGACAACGAGATCATCTTCGACCGCCTCGCGCACTGGGCGCAGGTCCGACCGGACGACGTCGCCGTGCAGTTCCAGGGCACCGAATACACGTGGTCCGGTTGGCACGACCGGATCCTGCACATCGCGGGAGCCTTGGCGGAGGGCGGAATCCGGGCCGGTGACACGGTCGCGTTCGTCGACAAGAACCATCTGTCCTGCCTCGAGGTCACCTACGCCGCGTCGCTCCTCGGCGCGGCCGCCGCGGTTCCCAACTGGCGGCTGGCCGGCGAGGAACTCGACTACGTGATCAACGATTCCGGGGCGCGGATCCTGTTCGTGGGCAACGAGTTCCTCCAACAGGTCATGGCACTGCGCGACCGGTTGACCGGCATCGAGCAGATCATCACCGTCGGCGGGGAGCACGACGAGTTCGAGCCGTGGCTGGCCGAGGCGTCGGTGCTGTCGTCGAGGCCGGAGGTGGGAGCGGATGCCACCGCGCTGATCCTGTACAGCTCGGGAACCACCGGCAGGCCGAAGGGCGTTCAGCTGACCCACCGCAATCTGATCGCCCACAGCGCCGCGGTGCTCGAGATCCTGCCCGCGCGGCACGACGACTGCCTGCTCGTCGCCATGCCGCTGTTCCACGTCGGCGGAAGTTGTTACGCGATCATGGGCGTGCACGCCGGCGCCCGGTGCCACTTCACCCGGGAGGCCGACGCCCCGTCCCTGTTCGGCGCGCTCGCTGCGGGTGCAAACATCGCGTTCCTGGTGCCGCCCGTGATCGCCGGAGTGCTCGCCGCAGGCGAGCAGGCCGTGGCCGCGTTCGGTGCGCTGCATCGCATCACGTACGGCGCGGCGCCGATGCCGCTGCCGTTGCTGCGCAGCGCGCTCGCCGCCTGGCCGGAGGCGGAGTTCGTCCAGGTCTACGGAATGACCGAGTGCGCGGGTGTCGTCACCGCTCTGCTGCCCGAGGTGCATCGCGATGCGGCACAGGAGGCGAGGATGGCGTCGGCAGGACAGCCCATTCCCGGTGTGGAGATGCGCATCGTGGACCCGGCCACCGCCGAGGACGTCGCCTCCGGCGAGACCGGGGAACTGTGGTGGCGTTCGGAACAACGCACGCCGGGCTATCTCGGCAAGCCCGAGGCGACCGCGGAGGCGATCACCGCCGACGGGTGGTTGCGCAGCGGCGACATGGGGCGGGCGGACGCCGACGGCTTCGTGTTCATCGAGGACCGGCTGAAGGACATGATCATCACCGGTGGTGAGAACGTGTACTCCCCCGAGATCGAACGGGTGCTCGTCGAACACCCGGCGGTGGCGGAGGTGGCGGTGATCGGCGTGCCCGACGACCACTGGGGTGAGACGGTCAAGGCCGTCGTCGTGCCGGTGACCGGAACCAGTATCGAACCGGACGAGCTGATCCATTACACCCGCCAGCGTCTGGCGAAGTTCAAGTGCCCGACGACGGTCGACGTCGTCGACCTGCTGCCCCGCAACCCCACCGGCAAGATCCTCAAGCGGGAACTGCGCGCGCCGTACTGGAAGGACCGCACCCACAAGCTCGTGTGACCGCCGTCCATACTGGGACGGTGACCGTTCGATGCCCCTGCCTGCTCGGTGAACCGTACGACGAGTGCTGCGGGAGGTATCACCGCGGCGAGGCGACGGCGCCCACGGCCGAGCGCCTCATGCGATCACGGTTCAGCGCGTTCGCCGTCCTGGATGTCGACTACCTCCTCGCGACGTGGCATCCGAGCACGCGGCCCGGGACCCTGGACCTCGATCCGGAGCAGCGCTGGACCCGCCTCGACATCCTGGGCACGAGCGGCGGCGGACTGCTCGACACCACCGGCACCGTAGAGTTCCGCGCGCACTACGTGCTGGACGGCCGCCGCGAATCGCTGCACGAGAACAGCCGATTCGTCCGTGAGAACGGCAATTGGCTGTATCTGGACGCGATCGCGACGCCACGCCAGGGGCTTCCCCTTCTCTGATCGGCCCCGGCTTACGATCGGATCATGATCAACCACCGGATCGGTCCCTTCGCCGCGTTCGCCGCCTGCGCCCTGGCCCTGACGCTCACCGGATGCTCGGAGTCGAACTCCCCCAGCAGTGTGGCGGCGACGTCACCGGCCGCGGCCGCCACCACCAGCAGCGCCCTCGAATCCGAGTCGGCGCCGATCCCGACCGATGCGTCGCCGAAATCGTCCGCGGCGTCCGGGTCAGCGAAGCTCACGGTCACCGACGTCCGCGTCGGCGAGCACGAGGGATTCGACCGTGTGGTGTACGAACTCGGCGGCAAGGGCACACCGGGCTGGCGGGTCGCGTATGTGGACGAGGCGGTGCAGGACGGAAGCGGCAAGACGATTCCGGTGTCGGGCAACGGCATCCTGCAGGTGCAGATCGACGGCTCGGCGTACCCGTTCGACAGTGATGTGGAGGGATACTCGGGCCCCAACCCGGTGCCCGGTGTTCCCGGCGGCACGGTGACGGAGGTCAACGGTGCGCTCGTGTTCGAAGGCGTCACGCAGTCGTTCATCGGCGTGACGCAACCGGGCCGGCCCTTCACGGTGTCGACTCTGTCCGACCCGACGCGGGTGGTCGTGGACGTCGCGAAGTAGCGCTTCCGCGCTCGCCGCTTGACCTCGAGTAACGTTGAGGTTCTACCGTCGTGTCATACCCCGGCTCTACCGTGGGGGGATAGCGACAGGAGGCCGCTGGCATGAGCATGGAAGTCACGGCGTGGAACGCGATGTACAACGCGATGCACGCCCAAGAGGATCGTCGACCCTTCTCCCGCACGACGCTGCGGCGGATAGCCCGGTTCGCTCTGCCCCACCGTCGCAGCCTCGGGTGGTATCTACTGCTCAGCGTCGTCACGGCCGCGCTGGCGGTGGCCACCCCGGTGCTGGCGGGCCGGGTCGTCAACGCCATTGTCGGCGGCGACGCGGTGTCCGTGATCGTGCGCCTCGCGGCGCTCATCGCGGTCATCGCCGTACTCGAATCCGCTCTCGCCCTGTGGACGCGGTGGCTGTCCGCGAGCATCGGCGAGAACCTGATCCTCGACCTGCGGACCGCCGTGTTCGACCACGTGCAGCGGATGCCGATCGCCTTCTTCACCCGCACTCGCACCGGCGCGCTGGTCAGCCGCCTCAACAACGACGTGATCGGTGCGCAGCGCGCGTTCAGCGACACGCTGTCGGGCGTGGTGTCCAACCTCGTCACGCTCGGCATCACGCTCATCGTGATGATCGGGATCTCCTGGCAGATCACGCTGTGCGCACTGCTGCTGTTGCCGATCTTCGTCCTGCCCGCCCGCAGGATGGGCGCGCGGCTGGCTCAACTCAATCGTGAGGCAGCCAACCACAATTCGGTGATGAGCACTCAGATGACGGAGCGGTTCTCGGCGCCGGGTGCCACCCTCGTGAAGCTGTTCGGCCGTCCGTCGGAGGAGTCCGCCGAGTTCGCGGTCCGTGCCCGGCGGGTACGGAACATCGGTGTCCGCACGGCGATGCTGCAGTCGGTGTTCGTCACCGCGCTCACGCTCGTGTCCGCTCTCGCGCTGGCGCTCGTCTACGGACTGGGCGGGTTCTACGCGCTGCGCGGACAACTCGACGCGGGAGCCGTCGTCGCGATGGCGATGCTGCTGACCCGGTTGTACTCGCCCCTCACCGCACTGGCCAGCGCACGCATGGACGTGATGAGCGCGCTGGTGAGCTTCGAGCGCGTCTTCGAGGTCCTCGACCTGAAGCCGTTGATCGCGGAGAAGCCCGACGCGGTCGCGGTGCCCGACGGCCCGGTGTCGGTGGAGTTCGACTCCGTGGAATTCGCGTATCCCTCGGCCGACAAGGTGTCGCTGGCATCGCTCGAGGAGGTCGCGACCCTCGACACCCGCGGCGGCGTCGAGGTGCTGCACCGGCTGTCGTTCCGCGCCGAACCCGGGCAGATGGTCGCGCTGGTGGGATCGTCCGGAGCCGGCAAGTCCACCATCGCCCAACTGGTTCCCCGGCTCTACGACGCGGACGCGGGCTCGGTGAAACTCGGCGGGGTGGACGTGCGCGACCTGACCGCCGACTCCGTGCGGGCCACCGTCGGCATGGTGACTCAGGACGGGCACCTCTTCCACGACAGCGTGCGGGCCAATCTCCTGCTCGCCCGGCCGGGTGCCACGCCGGCCGAACTCGCGGAGGTGCTCGAACGGGCGCGGCTCACCGACCTCGTCGCGGCCCTGCCCGACGGCCTCGACACGGTGGTCGGCGAACGCGGCTACCGGCTGTCGGGAGGCGAACGCCAGCGGCTGACCATCGCGCGCCTGCTGCTCGCGCATCCGCGGGTGGTCATCCTCGACGAGGCGACGGCGCACCTCGACTCCACGTCCGAGGCCGCCGTCCAGGAGGCGCTGGGCGAGGCCCTCGCCGGACGGACCGCGGTGGTGATCGCGCACCGGCTGTCGACCGTCCGCGCGGCTGATCTGATCCTCGTGGTCGAGGCCGGGCGCATCGTCGAACGCGGCACCCACTCCGAGCTGCTCGCCGCGGGCGGCCGATACGAGGAGCTGTACCGCACTCAGTTCGACCCGGGCACGGTGTCGTCCCCGACGCTCACCGAGGTGCTGAGGTGAGTCTACGAATGGCGGAGAGGGGCAGGCCGATCCAATTGGGACGGTTCCTCGCCTCGTACACGGTCTCGTACACCGCCTTGTCGAGTTCGTAGGCCCGCAGCAACGCCGCCGCCTCACGCGGGTCGGTGCCCGACACAGAGGCATAGCCCTCACAGAAGGCGTCGGCGTTGCGCTGCGCCCACTCCCTCGCGCGGAAGTCCCGCTGCGACGCCGCCCCCATCGCTCCCATCGGCACCGAATCTGCCAGCAGGTGGTGAGCGGCGTAGTCGAACGACCGCAGCATTCCCGCGACATCCCGCAACGGGCTGTCCCGTTCCCGGCGCTCGTCGAGCGTCTTGGCGGGCTCCCCCTCGAAGTCGATGAGCAGCCAGCGCTCCGGTGTCCGCAGCACCTGACCGAGGTGGAGGTCGCCGTGGATCCGCTGGACGGTGGTAGCGCCCAGAGCTTCCGCCTCGGCGAACTTGCCCCGCACCGCCGCCGCCACCTCCCCCAGTTCGGGAACGATCGAGGTGGCGGCGTCCAGCCTGCGCGTCATCGCCTCCACGGTCGTCGACGCCACCTGTCGTTCCTCCGCACCGAGCGCACGCGCCAGGGTGGCGTGCACCTCGGCGACGGCGGCGCCCATCCGGTAGGACTCACCGGCGAAGTCCGTCCCCAACTCCGCGGCGTGGAGATCCGCTTCGATCAGGAGGTCGCGGACGCTGCCGAGCGCCATGCTCCACCCGTCCGCCGAGTTGGCCTCGAAATCCTGGACCATCGCGAGGGTCGTCAGAATCCCGGCCACGTCCGTCTCCATCCACGCTCGCAGCGTCGCCACGTATTCGCTGCCCGCTTCGGCGAGCGCGAGGTGGAGTTCGACGTCCGGGTTCACGCCCGGCGTGACCAGACGGAAGATCTTCATCAGGAGCTTCTCCCCCAGCACCACCGACGTGTTCGACTGCTCCGCGCCGAGTGTCCGCCCACGGAGCCCCGGTTCGATCACCGTGCCCGGCACCGTTTTCAACTGCACCGGCCCGGATCCCTCCGCTTCCGACAGCAGGTCGGCGTACAGGGTGATGATCTCGGCATCGTGCAGGCCGTCGTACGCGATCATGACGTTCCCGTCGCCGTCCGGCAGCGCCCACGGCTCGAGGTCCTCGGGCAGATGACTGCGGAACCCCAGCGGTATCTGGTACACCTGCGGCGGCCCCGCCTCGAACTCCACCGACACCAGGAGATGCTCGGCGGAGAACCCGAACGCCGATGTCAGTTCGTGCCGCAGCAGGATCCGCACCGCCGCGATGGTGGTGCCCTTGGCGGCGAACCACCGCCGGTCCGGCAACCACCGCACGAGTTGCCGCTCGAGGGTCTCGTCGGGAATGCGTTCACTGGTGGGTTCGTTCACTGCTGCACCGCCTGTTCCGCTTCGCTGCTGACCGGGTGTCCGCTCACCGCGCCGCCGGACTTCGGATCCGGTTGCAGCGCAAACCAGAAGAATCCGTGACCGGGAAGGGTGATCATGTATCCGTCGTCCCCGATCGCGGGGAAGGGAACGGAACCGGTGAGCTCCACGGGGATTCGGCCGGCGAACTGGGTGAGGTCCAGGATCACTGCCTGCGGGAACCTGGACAGGTTGTTGACGCACAGAATGACGTCGCTGTACGGGCGGTCCCGACTCGGCGGCGTCTCCCGCACATACGACAGGACGGCCGGGTTCGCGCTGCCGAGTTCGGTGAACGACGCCGTTCCGAACGCCGGATGCTGTTTGCGAACCTGGATCAGGCGGCGGGTCCAGTGCAGCAACGAGTTGGTCGAGTTCATCTGCGCCTCGACGTTCACCGACTGGTAGCCGTACGTGGGATCCATGATGACCGGCAAATACATTCGAGCCGGGTCGGCACGGGAGAATCCGGCGTTGCGGTCGGGCGTCCACTGCATGGGAGTCCGCACCGAGTCCCGATCGCCGAGCCAGATGTTGTCGCCCATGCCGATCTCGTCGCCGTAGTAGAGGACGGGCGAACCCGGCAGGCTCAGCAGCAGCGCGGTGAACAGCTCGAGCTGGTTGCGGTCGTTCTCGAGCAACGGCGCGAGACGTCGCCGGATGCCGATGTTCGCCTTCATCCGCGGATCTTGCGCGTATTCGGAATACATGTAGTCACGCTCCTCGTCCGACACCATTTCGAGGGTCAGCTCGTCGTGGTTCCGGAGAAAGATTCCCCATTGGCACGAACTCGGAATCGGCGGGGTCTGCGCGAGGATCTCGGAGATCGGGAACCGGTTCTGCCGGCGCACGGCCATGAAGATGCGGGGCATCAACGGGAAGTGGAACGCCATGTGGCACTCGTCGCCCACGTCCGGCTCCCCGAAGTACTCCACGACGTCCGACGGCCACTGGTTGGCTTCGGCGAGCAGCGCCCGCCCCGGGTACTCGGCGTCCATGACGGCCCGGCACTTCTTGAGAAACGCATGCGTCTCGGGGAGGTTCTCGCAGTTGGTGCCCTCCCGCTCGAACAGATAGGGCACGGCGTCCAGCCGGAAGCCGTCGATTCCGAGGTCCAGCCAGAATCGCAGCACGTCGATCATCGCGTCCTGGACGTCGGGATTGTCGTAGTTCAGGTCCGGCTGATGGGAGAAGAAGCGATGCCAGTAGTACTGCTTGCGCACCGGATCCCACGTCCAATTGGACGTCTCGGTGTCGACGAAGATGATGCGCGCGTCCGGATACCCTTCGTCACGGTCCGACCACACGTAGAAGTCGCCGTACGGGCCCTCGGGGTCGGTGCGCGACTCCTGGAACCATGCGTGCGTGTCGGACGTGTGGTTCATCACCAGGTCCGTGATGACTCTGATCCCGCGGCGGTGCGCCTGATCGAAGAGCTGGACGAAATCCTCGACCGTCCCGAACTCCGGGAGCACGGCGCGGAAGTCGCGAATGTCGTAACCGCCGTCGCGTAGCGGTGAGTCGTAGAACGGCGGCAGCCACAGGCAGTCGACGCCGAGCCAGGACAGGTAGTCGAGCTTGGACGTCAGCCCCTGGAGATCGCCCGTTCCGTCGCCGGAGGAATCGACGAACGCGCGGACCAGCACCTCGTAGAACACCGCGGTCTTGAACCACTCGTTGTCCACTTGCAGTTCTCTGGCGTGGAAGAAGTCTTCGGACCGGGCCTCGATGATGTGGCCTTCGAGGTCGTGCTCCGGTGAGGCCGCGCCCTCCCGGGACGGGTCGGCGAAGGCCGACGACGAATCTTCCAGGGCCATAAGCACCTCGGTTCGCGACTCGATCACAGGAACAGGGGCGTTCCCCGGACACGTGCCTCGATCGTAGGTCGGTCCTGCCCGAACCGCTGGGGACGCGCGCAGCCTCCCCCGGTTCCGGTGAGCAGGGCCAAGTCATGTCCGTCCGGTCCAAACGCACTCGGGGCGCTGCAGCCTGCGACTATTCTGAATTTCGGCAGGCGCCGTCGGGCGTTCCGATGTGAGACAACGGAATGAGTAGCCATGGTGGATCGAACGGGCGAGCGTCGCGAGGTTCTTCCGATTCCCGATCGGCAGCATCTCGGTCTGACTACCTACGACGCGAAGGATCCGGACACCTCGTTCCCGCCCATCGAGCCGCTGCTGCCACCCGAGGGCGCCCCGAATGTGCTCGTGGTCCTCCTGGACGACGTGGGATTCGGCGCCAGCAGCGCGTTCGGCGGGCCCGCGCAGACACCGACCGCCGAGCGACTGCAGGGCGGGGGGCTCACGTACACCCGGTTCCACACCACCGCCTTGTGCGCACCGACCCGTGCGGCTCTGCTCAGTGGCCGCAATCATCACTCGGTCGGAATGGGCATGATCACCGAGACGGCGACGTCGGCGCCCGGTTCGTCCGGGCTCCGTCCGAACACCAAGGCTGCGTTGCCGATGACATTGAAACTCAACGGCTATTCGACGGCCCAGTTCGGCAAGTGCCACGAGGTGCCACCGTGGCAGACCTCGCCGGTCGGACCGTTCGACGCGTGGCCGTCCGGCGGCGGCGGGTTCGAGTACTTCTACGGGTTCATCGGGGGCGAGAACAACCAGTACTACCCGGCGCTCTACGAGGGCTTCGCCCCAGTCGAGCCCGACAAGACACCCGAGGAGGGCTACCACCTCACCGAGGACCTCGCCGACCACGCCGTCGACTGGGTGCGCACCCAGAAGGCGCTCGCACCGGACAAGCCGTTCTTCGTCTACTTCGCCCCCGGCGCCACTCACGCACCGCACCACGTGCCGCCGGAGTGGGCGGACAAGTACGCCGGCCGGTTCGCAGGCGGCTGGGACGCGCAGCGTGAGTCGATCCTCGAACAGCAGAAGCAGCGCGGGGTGGTGCCCGCCGACGCCGAGCTGACCGCGCGCCCGGATGCGATCCCGGCGTGGGACGAGATGGACGATGCGCTGAAGCCGGTGCTGGAACGTCAGATGGAGGTGTATGCGGGTTTCCTCGAGCACACCGATTTCCACGTCGGCCGCGTGATCGATGCGATCGACGCGATCGACGCTCTCGACAACACGCTCGTCTATTACATCATCGGCGACAACGGTGCCTCCGCCGAAGGAACGCTCAACGGTGCATTCAACGAAATGGCGAACTTCAACGGCCTCGCCGCGATCGAGACGCCGGAGTTCATGGCGGAGGTGAAGGACAAACTCGGGACCACGGACGCCTACAACCACTACTCGGTGGGCTGGGCGTGGGCGATGTGCGCGCCGTTCCAGTGGACCAAGCAGGTTGCCTCGCACTGGGGCGGCACCCGCAACGGCACGATCGTGCACTGGCCCGCCGGCATCAGCAGTAGAGGCGAGACCCGGTCCCAGTTCACCCACGTCATCGACGTCGCGGCGACGGTGCTCGAGGCCGCCGGACTGCCGGAGCCCACGTTCGTGAACGGGGTGCAACAGGCACCGATCGAGGGCACCAGCATGGTGTACAGCTTCGACGAGGCGGACGCCCCGGAACGCCACGACCTGCAGTACTTCGAGATGGCAGGCAACCGCGGCATCTATTTCAAGGGCTGGAGCGCCGTCACCCGGCACAGCACCCCGTGGCTACCGAACGAGGTGCTGCCCGCGCTCGACGACGACGTGTGGGAACTCTACGACGGAACCACCGACTGGACGCAGGCCCACGACCTGGCCGCGGAGATGCCCGAGAAACTCGCGGCGTTGCAGCGCCTGTGGCTGATCGAAGCAGTGAAATACAACGTGCTGCCCATCGACGACCGCCGGTTCGAACGCCTCAACCCGACGATCGCCGGCCGTCCCCAACTGGTGTCCGGCAGCAGGCAGGTGCTGTTTCCCGGGATGAAGCGGCTCAGCGAGCACAGCGTCATCGACATCAAGAACCGGTCGTTCTCGGTGACCGCGGCCGTGGAGACGGCGAAGAACGCCACCACCAACGGTGTCGTCATCGCGCAGGGCGGCCGCTTCGGCGGATGGGCCCTCTACGTCAAGGAGGGGCGGGCCGCGTTCGTCTACAACCTCCTCGGCATGAAGGAGTTCACGACCGAGGCCACCGAAGACCTGCCCGCAGGCGGTCGTCAGATTCGAGCGGAGTTCGCCTACGACGGCGGCGGTCTCGCGAAGGGCGGCGACGTCACCCTCTATTACGACGGCCGCAGCGTCGGCTCCGGGCGCGTCGAACAGACGCAGCCGATGATCTTCTCCGCGGACGAGACGACCGACATCGGCGACGACTACGGGATGCCGGTCAGCGCCCACTACGTGGGAGAAACGAAGTTCAACGGGCGAATCGACGTAGTGCAGATCGACGTCGGCGACGACGACCACTCCCATCTGATCGACCCGGCGGAGGTGGCGAGGGTCGCGACGTCCCGCCAATGAGCTCGAAAGGACGCTGATCGAGGACGATAGGTGTCCGCTATCCGCGCAACACTGAATGCATGACCGAGACACCCAGCACCCAGAATCCCATCTCCGACGAGCGCGGACTCCTTCTCCTCATGCTGGACAACCAGCGCACCGCCTTCCGCAACGCGATGTCCGGGCTGACGGAGGAGCAGGCCCGCAGTGTGCCCAGCGCCAGCGAGATGAGCCTGGCGTCCCTCCTCAAGCACGTGATCGACGGCGAAGAGGCGATGACCTCCCGCATCACCGGGGCTCCGCGCGATGTCGGCGACGACCCGGTGGCAGCGTGGATGGCCGCATGGAACGTCACCGAGGACGAGACCGTCGACGCCCTGCTCGCCCGCTTCGACGACGCCCAGCGCGCTACCGAGGCCGCCGTCGCCGCCGAAACCGATCTGGATCGCGACGTCGACCTGCCCGCCGACGTGGCGCAGTGGATGGCGTCGGGAGTCGTCTTCACGGTCCGGTACATGCTGCTGCACCAGATCGAGGAACTCGCCCGGCACGCCGGTCACGCCGACATCATCCGGCAATCCCTCGACGGCGCGCGCGCCGATACGCTGGCCGGCGGTGGCAGCTGGTCCTGACTGTTTCCGCTCTCTCGGGTAAATTCTCCGCTCGGGCGGCGCTGCAGAGCCGCCCGGACGAGACAACGAGGAGTTCAGGTGGACGGTATGAGCGTGATGCGACGCACGATCGCGGCGGCAACGGTCGGTATCGCGGCGACTTTCGGCCTGTCGGGCACGGCAGCGGCCGAACCGGCCACCCCCGACGTCCCCGGCATCGCCGAACTGCGCACCCAGGCCGACAAGCCCGAGGCGAAGGCCGCGGTCGAGGCGCTGGCCACGTCGACGGTGCTGCATGACGTCGCGGGCGCGTACACCCCGTTCCTCTACACCGCACCGACCGTGGGTTGCGGCACCGTCGCACCGGTCACCCTGACGCTGGCGTCGGGCACCACCGGGCCCACCGCCGAGGTGAAGGCCAACGAGATCAGCTTCCAGGCCCTCTCCGCGTACCCCGGTGTCGTGAAGTCCTCGGGACTCAACGTCGCGTGGATCAACACCAAGACCGGCGCCAGCGGAATCCTGCCCCTCGACGGCGTCACCGAAGGCGGCTACCCGGCGCTGAACAAAGTCGTGGCGACGGGCGCGGGCACCGTCGTGGCATCGATCTTCGGCACCGTCGGCTACACCAACGCGACCTGCTACGTGCTGCCGACCGTCGGTTCGTTCTTCGTTCCAGAGGAGGGCCCGCTGCCCGCCGAGGCGGCACAGCCCGCCCCGGCTCCCGCTCCCCCGGCGTAACCGCCGGGGATCCCCTTCGGGAGGGCCGCGTGAGAACTACTCGCGCGGCCTTTTCCGGCTGTCCCGGTCGCGCTGGAACTTTCCGCCTGCCCGATCGTCGCGGCCACCGCGCGGTCGGCCCGACGGCGGACCCGAATCGGGCTGCAGCTGAATCAGCACTCCGGAGATCCGGGTACGACGCAAAGCCTCGAGGGTCTCGCTGGACAGGTCGGCGGGCAACTCCACCAGGCTGTGGTCCGGGCGGATGCTGATGTGCCCGAAGTCGCTGCGCCGCAGCCCACCCTCGTTCGCGATGGCACCGACGATCGCACCCGGCACCACACGGTGCCGCTTGCCGACCGCGATGCGGTACGTCGCGAGCTCCTGGCCCTCCGGTCCACGCGACCGCGTCGGGGGGCCGTCGTCGAACCGGCGCGCCGGGCGTTCGCGGGGCTCGCGCTCACGGCGGGGCGCGGGCGGCGGTTCGGGCGCCATGAGGAACGCCTCACCGTCGCGCGACTGCACCGCGAGCGCGGCGGCGATGTCGGCGAGCGGCACGTCGTGTTCCTGCTCGTAGTCCTCGATCATCTTGCGGAACAACGCCAGATTGTCGGACGTGAGGCTCTCGGTGATCGAGTCGCCGAACTTGGACACACGTTGCGCGTTGACGTCGTCGACGCTGGGCAGCTGCATCTCGGCCAGCGGCTGACGGGTCGCCTTCTCGATGGCCTTGAGCAGGTGCCGCTCGCGCGGTGCCACGAACAGCAACGCCTCGCCGGCGCGCCCGGCGCGACCGGTACGTCCGATCCGGTGGACGTACGACTCCGTGTCGTGCGGGATGTCGTAGTTGACGACGTGGGAGATGCGGTCCACGTCCAGGCCACGCGCGGCCACATCGGTGGCCACGAGGATGTCGAGGGCGCCGCTCTTGAGCTGGCCGATGGTCCGTTCACGCTGCGCCTGCACGATGTCGCCGTTGATCGCCGACGCGGAGAATCCGCGCGAGCGCAGTCGTTCCGCGAGGTCTTCGGTGGCCTGCTTGGTGCGCACGAAGATGATCATCGCCTCGAAGTCCTCGACCTCGAGGACACGCGTCAGGGCGTCGAGCTTGCGCTGGTGCGCCACCTGGACGTACCGCTGCGAGATGTTGGAGGCCGTCGACGTCTTCGACTTCATCGTGATCTCGACGGGATCGTGCATGTACTGCTTCGAGATCTTGCGGATGGCCCCCGGCATCGTCGCCGAGAACAGCGCCACCTGCTTGTACTCCGGAGTGTCGGCGAGGATGCGCTCGACGTCCTCCTGGAAACCCATCTTCAGCATCTCGTCGGCCTCGTCCAGGACGAGGTAGGAGAGCTTGGACAGGTCGAGCGTGCCCTTCTCCAGGTGGTCGATCACTCGACCGGGCGTGCCCACCACGACGTGTGCGCCGCGCCGCAGCCCCGACAACTGGACGCCGTAACTCTGACCACCGTAGATGGGCAGGACGTGCAGGCCCGGAATATGGGCGGAGTACTTGCCGAACGCCTCCGCGACCTGCAGCGCCAGTTCCCTCGTCGGAGCGAGGACCAACGCCTGCGGCGACTTCTGCGTCAGGTCGATCTTCGAGAGGATCGGTACCGCGAACGCAGCGGTCTTGCCGGTGCCGGTCTGCGCCAGGCCGACGACGTCGTTGCCGGCGAGGAGGGGCGGAATGGTGGCTGCCTGGATCGGCGAGGGCGACTCGTAGCCCACATCGGACAGTGCCTTCAAGACCCGATCATCGATGTCGAGGTCGGCAAAAGTGGGGGGTTCGGGGTCACGCTCGATATCACTCATTGACCAGCAGTTTAGTGCACGAGTCCACAGTGCATCGCCACGCCGCGGAAATACGCGGCGACCGGGACGGGAGACACCTGCCGCACCTCGTCGCCTAGCGTGGACGGCATGGTCGATGTCGCTGTCATTCAGTTCGCTCCCAGTCAGGACAAGCAGGAGAACCTGCGCACCCTCCGCACGCTCGCCGCCGAGGCCGCGGGCCGCGGCGCGAAGGTGGTGGTGGCGCCGGAGTACGCGATGTTCACGGCGCCGAGAACCGACGAGCGGATCGTCGAGTCGGCCGAGGGCCTGGACGGCGAGTTCGTCAGCGGGCTGGCCGCGACCGCGAAGGAACTCGACGTCCACCTGGTGGCGGGGGTCAACGAGCAGTTGCCCGGGGACGATCACATCTCCAACACCCTCGTCGCGCTCGGACCGGGCGGCGACATCGTCGCCACCTACCGCAAACTCCACCTGTACGACGCGTTCGGCTACAAGGAGTCCGACGTCATCCGCGCCGGGGAGATCGGCGCCCCGGAGACGTTCGCCGTCGACGGCCTCACGTTCGGCATGCAGACCTGCTACGACCTCCGGTTCCCCGAGGTCACCCGCCGCATCGTCGACGCGGGAGCCGACGTGCTGCTGCTGCCCGCGCAGTGGGTGCCCGGGCCGTTGAAGGAGGACCACTGGTCCACCCTCGTGCGGGCGCGCGCCATCGAGAACACCGTGTACGTCGCCGCCGCCGACCAGAGCGCGCGCACCGGGGCCGGGAACAGCATGATCGTCGATCCGATGGGCGTGACCCTCGCGTCACTCGGTGAGCGGGTGGGCACCGCGGTCGCGGAGGTCAGCGCGGAGCGGATCACCGAGGTGCGGGAGAAAAACCCCGCCCTCGCGCTGCGCCGATTCACCGTCAGCGAGATCTGAACGGCGGGATCGGGAGTAGCGTCGGAGACGAACAGTTCTCCCCGATCACGGAGCGTTCGATGTTGTACACCAGTCGCGCCGACGCCGGCCGCAGACTGGCCGCCGGACTGGAGCACCTGCGCGGCACCGATCTGGTGGTGCTCGGCCTGCCGCGCGGCGGCGTCCCCGTCGCGTTCGAAATCGCTGCCGCCCTGTCGGCGCCCCTCGACGTGGTCCTCGTCCGCAAACTGGGTGTCCCGTGGCAGCCGGAACTCGCCATGGGTGCCATCGGCGAGGGCGAATCCCGGGTGATCAACGACGACGTCCTCCGCATCGCCCGGATCAGCAAGACCGCACTCGCCATGGTCGAGGCGAAGGAGCGCCGCGAACTCGAACGGCGGGCGCGGGTGCTGCGCGGCGGCAAGCCGCGAGCATCACTGAAGGGCCGCACGGCCGTCCTCGTCGACGACGGCATGGCCACGGGCGCGACCGCGGCGGTGGCCTGCCAATCGGTGAGGAAACTGGGCGCGGCGCGCGTGATCGTCGCGGTTCCGGTGGCGGCGCCCGAGGCCGTCGGACGTCTGCGCGTGACCGCCGACGAGGTGGTCTGCCCGTACGTTCCGGCCGATCTCGGCGGCGTCGGCAACGCGTACGACGATTTCCATCAACTCTCGGACACCGAGGTCACAGACCTGCTGACCCACCACTGACGGTGGTTCTCGAGGAATCTTCAGCGCCAGTGCAACGTTCCCGGAGGCCCTGTCGATACACCGGACAGAGCACAGAACAGACTGCCTTTGGAGGATCTCGTGACCGTCTCTGCCGATACCGTCGAAACCGTCGTCACCGCCTGCCGCGACCGATTGGGCGACCCGTCCGGCTGGGTCACCTCCGATGCCTACCGGCACAGCCTCGCCCTCTGCATCATCGAATCGGTGCAGTCGAGCGCCGGGCACAGCGAGGTCGCCGTCGTCGACCGCTACCTGGCGTACCGGCGGGCGCACCCCGATCAGCCCCTCACCGACGGCGCCCGCGACCTTCTCCGCACGTTCGAGGAGGCGGGCAGCTCGGATCAGTGGGCGGGCAAGGTCGGCTCGTACAAACGGCGGTACTCCGCGACCGGTGTGCCGATCGAGGCGCGTCACATCCAGCTGGCGGCGGAGCGACTACACCAGCTCCGGATCAACAGCATCGACGACCTCCTCGAAGCCGCCCGGGACGAAGCCGCCCTGGAGCAGATCCACGACGCGTGGATCGAGGTGTGCGGGGAGAGCAGCGACGTCACGTGGGCGCACTTCCTGATGCTCGCCGGGATCCCGGGTGTCCGGCCGAATCGGGTGGCGGATGTGTTCATCAGCGGCGCGCTCGGAATTTCGGAAGCCACCGACGACGGCCTGGCCGAGGAGATCCTCGACGCGACGGCGACCGAACTCGGTGTCGATCCGGACCAGTTGAACTATGCGATCCGGCGCTGGCTGTCGGCGAACTCGCGGCGTCTCGAAGAGGCCGCCTGAGTTATCAGTTTACGCCGAGTTACACTTATCTCCGCTGGTCCAGGTAAGAAATACACATAACGGACATCGACCCTGGTGCGAAACTGGGACAAATGTGATCGAATGCACATCCGTCATGTCGTTTCAGTGGAGGGGTCATAGTGCGTGAATTCTCGGTACCGCAGTCGTTCTCAATTCCGGAGGACGCCTCCATGGCGGACACGGTCTTCCGTCATGCCGAGGAAGACCCGAAGTTCGTTCCGTTCAAGCGCCCCGGCAACGGCGGGTGGGTAGACGTCACCGCCGCCGAGTTCGCGGAGCAGGTGTCCGCCGTCGCGAAGGGCCTCATCGCTTCCGGCGTCGAGCTCGGCGACCGCGTCGCGATCCTGTCGGCGACCCGGTACGAGTGGGTCGTCATCGACTACGCGATCTGGACGGCAGGCGGGTGCACCGTCGCCATCTACGAAACGTCCGCACCCGATCAGGCGAAGTGGATCCTCGAAGACTCCGGCACATCGCTGCTGGTCGTCGAGAACGCCAAGCAGGCCGACGCGCTGAAGGTCGTCACCGACGCAGCGCCGGACCTGCGTGAGGTCCTGCAGATCGAGGGCGGCGCGATCGACGAGCTGTCGAAGCGCGGCGAAGTCGTCACCGACGAGCAGCTGCACGAGCGTCGTCACCAGGTGCGCGCGTCCTCCCCCGCGACCCTCATCTACACGTCGGGCACCACGGGCCGCCCCAAGGGCGTGCAGTTGACCCACTCCAACTTCTACGCGGAGTCCGCTGCCGTGAAGCTGGCGCTCAGCGACGCGATGTACGCCGGCAGGCGCACCCTGATGTTCCTGCCCCTCGCGCACGTCTTCGCTCGCGCCATCTCCTTCGGTGCGTTCGACGCCAAGGTCACGGTCGCGCACACCGCCGACCTCACCACGCTGCTCGACCAGTTCGCCGCGTTCAAGCCGCACTTCATCCTGTCGGTGCCGCGCGTGTTCGAGAAGGTCTACAACTCCGCCAAGCAGAAGGCGTACGACGGCGGCAAGGGCAGCATCTTCGAGAAGGCGTCCGCCACCGCCATCGCGTACAGCGAGGCGCAGGACAACGGCGGCGCCGGGCTCGGTCTCAAGCTCAAGCACGCCCTGTTCGACAAGCTCGTCTACTCGAAGCTGCGCACCGCCCTCGGCGGCGAGTGCGACCGCGCCGTCTCCGGTGGCGCCGCGCTCGGTGCACGCCTCGGTCACTTCTTCCGCGGCATCGGCGTCCCCGTATACGAGGGCTACGGCCTCACGGAGACGAGCGCCGCCATCTCCGTGAACACCACCCGCGCGCAGAAGGTCGGCACCGTCGGCAAGCCGATCGACGGTCACGCCGCGAAGATCGGCGAGGACGGCGAACTGCTCCTGAAGGGTCCCGTCGTCTTCGGCGGGTACTGGCACAACGAGCAGGCCACCGCGGATTCGATCCGGGACGGCTGGTTCCACACCGGCGACCTCGGCTCGATCGACGAAGAGGGCTACATCTCGATCACCGGCCGTAAGAAGGAAATCATCGTCACCGCGGGCGGCAAGAACGTCGCGCCCGCGGTCCTCGAGGACGCGCTCCGCGCGCACCCGCTGATCAGCCAGTGCCTCGTCGTCGGCGACGGCAAGCCGTTCATCGGCGCGCTGATCACCCTCGATTCCGAAACCCTCCCGGGCTGGAAGGAACGCCACGGGCTGGCCGCCGACACCCTGGTGTCCGAACTGGTGAAGAACCCCGACCTGGTCGCCGAGATCGACGAGGCCGTGGCCGAGGGCAACAAGAAGGTGTCCAACCCGGAGCGGATCAAGAAGTACCGCATCCTCGAGGTCGACTTCACGCAGGAGACCGGTGAGCTCACGCCCACGCTGAAGCTCAAGCGGAACGTCATCCACAAGGAGCACGGCGCGGCCATCGAGGCCATCTACGCGTAGGCGGCTCCGCCGCCCGTGAGTGCTCGAGGAGTGCAGAGACTCCTCGCGCACTCACGGGTGCGCAGCGCCGAGAATGAAGTCGCGGACCACCGCGGTCACGGATGTGTGGACCTTCTCGTGAAGCAGGTCGTGGCCGGCGTCGTCGAACTCCCGGAATTCGAGGCATGCGATCCCCGCCGCCCAGTCCCGGACGGGGTCGATCGGTGCGATGCGGTCGTCCACGCCGTGCACCGCGAGCAGCGGTATCCCGAGTGACCCGAGCGCGTCCGCCGTCTGCTGCACGGCGGCGGTCTTCGGTGTCCCGCACAGAATCGCGCCCCGGAAACCGGAGTCACCGGACGCGAGAAGTTCCATCGAGACCGCGGCACCGAGCGAATGCCCCATGAGCACGAGCGGAACATCCGGCGCGTGCCTGCCGGCGAGGCCGGTGAGAAGCGCGGCGTCCTCCGCCAGGTCCGCCACCGATCCCGGATGGTCGCCTTCGGACAATCCGTGACCGGCCTGGTCGATTCCCCACACCCCGATTCCGGCAGGCGTCAGTCCGCGCGCGAACCGGTGGTAGTGACCCGTGTGCTGCCCCATGCCGTGGAGAAACACCAACTGGGCGACAGGTCCTCCCACCGCGCTCCAGTGCCGGTAGTGGACTCGTCCGGAGTGGCCGTCGAAGAAGGGCATGGCTGCCATTCTGGGCCTGTCGCACCCCGATGGCACAATCGGCCGGGTGAACTCACCGGCAGAACTGGGGACGTAGCTGTGTTCCTCCTCGACGACACCATCGTCTACAGCGCCAGCGACCTCTCCGCGGCCGCCACCTGCGAGTTCGCGTTGCTGCGCCGGTTGGACGCCACGCTCGGGCTCGCCGGCGCCGGTTCCGCCGCCCCGTCCGTCGACGACGATCCGATGCTGCGACGGACGTCGAGCCTCGGCGATGCGCACGAACATCGCCGGCTCGAGCAGTTCCGCGCCGAGTACGGCGACGGGGTGGTCGCGATGGACCGTCCCGAATACACCGCGCTGGGTCTGTTCGACGCGAACCTGGCCACCGTGGAGGCGATCCGCGGCGGCGCCGATGTCGTGTACCAGGGGACGTTCTTCGACGGCCGCTTCCTGGGTTTCTGCGATTTCCTCGTCCGCGACGGCGACACGTATGCCGTCTACGACACCAAACTGTCACGACACGCGAAAGTGTCGGCCCTGCTGCAGCTCGCCGCGTACGCGGAAGCGCTGGCCGACAACGGGATCCCGACGTCCCCCGACGTCCACCTGCTGCTCGGCGACGACAGCGACTCGGCGCACTCGCTCGGCGACATCGTTCCCGTGTACTCCGCGCGACGGTCCTCGCTCGAACGAATTCTCGACGAGCACCGCGACGAGCAGTCGCTCGCGGAGTGGGGCGACCCCCGGTACACGGCGTGCGGCCGGTGCGACACGTGCACCCCGGAGGTGGAGCAGCACCGCGACCTCCTGCTGGTGGCCGGAATGCGCACGACGCAGCGGAGCCGGCTGATCGCGGCCGGGATCGGCACACTCGACGCCCTCGCCGCGCATGCGGGCAGCGTCGAGGGCCTCCCCGAGCGCACCCTCGAATCGCTGCGCGCGCAGGCGGCCCTGCAGTTGCGGCAGGAGTCCTCGGGCACCCCCGAGTTCCAGGTGTACGCCCCGCAGGCTCTGGGCGGGCTACCCGAACCGGACGACGGCGACATCTTCTTCGACTTCGAGGGAGACCCGCTCTGGGCCGAGAACGGATCCACGGACTGGGGTCTCGAATACCTCTTCGGCGTGGTTGAGGGTCCCGCCGACGCCGCCGTGTTCCGGCCGTTCTGGGCACACGACCGCGCCGAGGAGCGGCAGGCGCTCGTCGACTTCCTCGACTACGTCACCGCGCGCCGTCAGCAGTACCCGAACATGCACATCTACCACTACGCCGCGTACGAGAAGTCGGCGCTGCTGCGGCTGGCGGGACGGCACGGCGTCGGCGAGGAGACCGTCGACACCCTGCTGCGCGACAACGTCCTCGTCGACCTGTATCCGGTGGTGCGCGGGTGCCTGCGCATCGGTGAACGGTCCTACAGCATCAAGAAACTCGAACCGCTGTACATGCCGGAGCAGCCGCGCGACGGCGACGTCACCAATGCCGCCGCGTCGGTGGTCGCGTACGCCGACTACTGCGATCACCGCGACAACGGCCGGGAGGACGAGGCACGCGCGCTGCTGCAGGGCATCGCCGACTACAACGAGTACGACTGCGATTCCACGCTGCGGCTGCGCGACTGGCTGATCGGGCAGGCGGAGACGCACGGCGTGGCTCTCCGGCCGCCCGGCGACGGGCCCACCCCGGTGACCGAGGACTGCACCCCCGCGGAGGCGGCGTTGCGCGAGTTCGCCGGGCACGGACCGAGCGAGCATCGGGGGCACGACCAGCAGGCGGCCGCGCTCATGGCTGCTGCGGTCGGCTACCACCGCCGCGAGCGGAAACCGTTCTGGTGGGCGCACTTCGACCGGCTGGTCGTGCCGCACGACGAACTGTCGGACATCCGGGACGTTCTGGTGGTGTCGTCCGCGGTCGTCGAGGAGAACTGGCACAAGAGCAGTCCGCGGCAGCGCAAGCTGCGCCGGCGCCTGCAGCTCACCGGCCGTTTCGGGACCGGGAGCACGGTGGGGCCCAAGACCACGATGTACGCGCTGTACGACATTCCCGCACCCGAGGCGGTCGCGGGCGACAATCCGCAGCAGCGGGGAACGTGCACGGTCAACGTACTCGACGTCGGGAAGGACGGCAGGCGCCGCGACGTGGTGATCGTCGAGGAACTCCTGAACGGCGAGGAGTACGTGCAACTTCCGACGGCGATCACCCCCGGTCCCCCGATCACGACCGACCGCATCGAATCGTCCATTGCGGTGGCCGCGGACGACATGTGCTCCCCGCTGCCGGAGCTTCCGCTGTGCGCGCCGGTGGACATTCTGCGGCGGTCCGACCCGCGCACCCGGAGCGGGAACCCGCTCCCGCCCGTCGACGGCACGGACTACGCGGGCGCGATCACCGCGGCACTACTCGACCTCGAAGACTCGTACGTCGCGGTGCAGGGGCCTCCCGGCACCGGCAAGACGTACACCGGGGCCCGGGTGATCAAGGCGCTCGTCGAGCAGCACCACTGGCGGATCGGCGTGGTCGCACAGTCGCATTCGGTGATCGAGAACATGCTCGGCGGCGTCGTGAAGGCCGGGCTCCCCGCCGAACTCGTCGCGAAGAAGGACGGGCGGCATCGCGCCGCGACGTGGACCGACATCAGCTCCAACGACTACCCCGGTTTCATCGACCAGGCCGAGGAAACGGGCTGCGTGATCGGCGGGACCGCCTGGGATTTCGCGAACACCGACCGCGTTCCGCCCGGCAGCCTCGATCTGCTGGTCATCGACGAGGCCGGGCAGTTCGCTCTCGCCAACACAATCGCGGTCGGCGGCGCGGCCCGCAACCTCCTGCTTCTCGGCGACCCCCAGCAACTTCCGCAGGTCAGCCAGGGCACCCATCCGGAACCGGTGGACGCGTCGGCCCTGGGGTGGCTCGCCGAGGGGCACGGGGCTCTGCCCGCGAGTCGGGGCTATTTCCTCGAACGCACGTGGCGGATGCACCCGGAACTGTGCGCACCCGTGTCGACGCTGTCCTACGATGGCAAGCTGCGTTCGCAGGAATCGGCCGGTGCCGCACGGCGACTCGACGGCTTGGAGCCGGGTGTGCACACCGTCTTCGTCGACCACCAGGGCAACGCCACCCAATCCCCGGAGGAATCGCGGGAGGTGGTCAACCGGATCACGAAGCTGCTCGGTTCCGGGTGGACCGATCCCAGCGAGTTCGAGGGCACCCGCCCACTCGACGAGTCCGACATCCTGGTGGTGGCGCCGTACAACGCGCAGGTCGGGTTGATCGAACGTGATCTGGCCGCGGTCGGTCTCGACAAGGTCGAGGTGGGCACGGTCGACAAGTTCCAGGGGCGGGAGGCTGCCGTCGCCATCGTGTCGATGACCGCGTCGGCGATCGAGGACGTGCCGCGCGGCATGTCGTTCCTGCTGTCGCGGAACCGGATGAACGTGGCGGTGTCCCGCGGCAAGTGGGCGGCGATCATCATCCGGTCGGAATCGTTGACGCAGTACATGCCGAGCACCCCGGAAGGTCTGACCGAGCTGGGTGCCTTCATGCGGCTCACCGGTCAGCCGAAGCACTGACCTTCGCCGCGGTAGGTGGGCACCACGGTGCGGGAGCCGTCCGACTCGACGAGGTGCACCTCGGTGAACCGCTCGCACAGCTCGCCGGCCTTCGCGTGCCGGAACCACACCCGGTCGCCGATGGCGAGATCCGCTGCCGCCTTTCCGGTCACCGGGGTCTGGACCTCGCCGGCGCCCTCGTTGCGCAGTAGCTTCAGCCGCGGCGGCCACACCGGCGTGGGCACGCGACTGCCCCCGGCGGGACCGGAGGCGATGTAGCCGCCGCCGAACAGCGTCGCGATGCCGGGGGTCGGCCGCCGGACCGCCGACAGGGCGAAGTACAGCGACGGGTGCGGACGGAACGCGCGGTACCTGTCGAAGAGCGTCGGGACGTACAGGCCGGAACCGGCCGTCACCTCCGTCACGACCTGGTCCGCGGAGCTCACCTCGAGCGAGCCGGTGCCCCCGCTGTTGACGATTTCGAGCACCCCGACCTCCGACTGCACGGCGTTCACCACGGCACCGCGCCGGGTCGCGAGTTCGTTCGCGGACGCCCGCTTCATCCAGCCGATCGGTGGACTGGAATCGGGCAGACCCGCGATCTGCGCTTCGTAGAACATGACGCCGACGACGGCGAACCCCCGCCCCGCGGCGCGCTTCGCGAAGGCGGCGACGGCGGACGGTTCGCGGAGCGGGGAACGGCGGACCCCGATGTGGAGGGGGCCGAGCCGCAGCGAGGCGTCCACGTCGATGCACAGCCGGGCCCGGAGGGAGGTGGCGCCGGCCGCGGCGAGAACGAAGTCGAGGTGGTCGTCGCTGTCGACCATCAACGTGATCCGGTTCAGCAGTTCGGGGTCGGCTGCGAGTTCGGCGAGGGCGCCGCGGTCGGCCGTCGGGTAGCCCATGAGGATGTCGTCCGCGCCGCGGCGGGCGAGCCAGATCGCCTCGCGCAGTGAATACGCCATGATCCCGCGGAACCCGCCGGCCCCGGTGAGCTTCTCCCCCAGTGCGACCTGGAGTACCGCGCGGCAGCGAACGGATTTGCTGGCGACGCGGACGGGGGTGCCGCCCGCGCGCAGCACCAGGTCGGCGGCGTTGGCGCGCAGCGTGGTCAGGTCGAGCGCGGCCAGCGGCGGGTCGACCTCGGTGGTCGAGGCGATGAGACGGTCGAGCGTGGGCGTCACAGTTCGTCCAATCTTGTCCATCGGTCTGCGACGCCAGTCAACCACCGAGTTGGACGATTGTCCAGATCGACATCGGACCCGCTCAGGCCCGCTCGACCGCCTTCGACGCGATCACGTGCACCATGTCGTCCAGCGCCGCGATCATCGCCTCGCTGTCGCGGTCCACGAGCCACCGCAGCACGAGCCCGTCCAGGATGGCCAGACCGAACCGCGCGATCGCCTCGACCGGGGTGGCCCAGCCGACTTCGGCGATGCGGGCGCACTCGGCGAGGAACTCGATCGCCTCCTCGTCCATGGTCCGATACTGCTGACCGGCGATGTCGCCGGCACGCTCACTCCCGGACGCGCGGTGCCGCAGGGCCTGCGCGGTGATCTCGTACGTCAGCAATTGACGGTCCGGGGTGGCCTCGATGATCGGCCACATTCCGCTGATCCCGATGTGGAGGAGTTCGCGCAGACCGTCGATCCCGCGCAGGTCCGGCGCGTGCCGCACCTGACCGAACGCCAGTCGCATCGACGCGCTGAGCTGCAGAATCAGGCTCTCACCCATCGCCGCGAGGAGCTCCTCCTTGCTCTCGAAGCAGTAGTGCACCACACCGAGCGAGACGCCCGCCTCCTCCGCCACGGCACGCACCGTGACCGACGCGACGCCGCGCTGCTCCGCGATGGCCAGCGCCGACTCGACGAGTTGGGCACGACGTTCGTCCGCAGGGAGCCTGTTCAGCATCCTCTGATCGTAGAACCTGCGGGGGGCCCGCCCGCGACCAACACGGACGCCCGACCAACCCGCCATTTGCCTGGACGAGCGTCCAGGTTCATGATGGGCGAATGGCACAGGACACATGGCGCAACTGGGCGGGCACCGAGACGGCGAACCCGCTGCGCTTCGCGACTCCGCGCTCGGTGGAGGAACTCAGCGCGCTCGTCTCCGGTGCCGCGGAGCACGGAGAGCGGGTCAAGGCCGTCGGGTCGGGTCACTCCTTCACCGGGGTCGCCGTCACCGACGGGATCCTCGTCAGCCTCGACGCCCTCACCGGGATCGAATCCGTCACCCTCGACGAACCGGCGGGCGCCCTCGTCACCGTCCTCGCCGGCACGCGGCTGCACGACCTGAGCGAGCAACTCTGGCACCGTGGCCTGGCGATGATCAACCTGGGCGACATCGACGTGCAGTCCGTCGCAGGTGCGCTGTCCACCGGAACCCACGGCACCGGCGCGCGTTTCGGAGGTCTCGCCACCCAGGTCCGCGCCCTGCAGGTGGTGCTGGCGGACGGCTCGGTGGCCGACTGCTCCCCCACCGACAATCCCGAACTGTTCGAGGCGGCACGGCTGGGACTCGGCGCCGTGGGCATCATCTCGAAGGTCACGATCCAGTGCGTGCCGCACTACGTGATGCACGCCGTCGAGAAGCCCGAGTCGTTGGACGCCATCCTCGACCGGCTCGACCATGACCGCACCACGATCGACCACTTCGAGTTCTACTGGTTTCCCCACACCCGCCGCGTGCTGACGAAACGCAACACCCGGCTACCCGGTGACACCCCGGTTTCTCCCCTCCACCCGGTCCGGGCCTACGTCGACGACGAACTGCTCGCGAATGTCCTGTTCGAGGGCATCAACAGGGTCGCAGGCCTTGCCCCGACGACGATCCCGAAGATCAACCGGCTGTCGTCGCGCATGCTGAGCGCGCGCGAGTTCACCGACCGCAGTTACCGCGTCTTCGCGTCGGAGCGCCGGGTCAAGTTCCGGGAGATGGAATACGCGGTTCCCACCGAGGCCCTCCCCGACACTCTCGCGGCGATCGATGCGTGGATGGAGAAGTCCGGTTTCACGGTCGCGTTCCCCGTCGAGGTCCGGTTCGCCGCGGGCGACGACGTGTGGCTGTCGACGGCGAACGGCCGGGACACGGCGTACATCGCGGTGCACCAGTACCATCGCCGAGATCACGAGCCGTACTTCGCCGCGGTCGAGGCCATCGCCCGGGAAGTGGACGGGCGACCGCACTGGGGCAAGATGCACGGCCGCACCGCCGACGACTTGCGGCCCGCGTATCCGAACTTCGACGAGTTCGTCGCCGTGCGCGACAAGTACGACCCCGAGCGAATGTTCGGCAACGCGTACCTCCAGCAGGTCCTGGGTCGCTAACGTGAGCTAGGTGACCCCCAGTCGAGCTTTCGACCGTCGCGACTTCCTTCGCGTCGCGGGTGCGTCCGGTGCAGCGGCGATCGGCGCCGTGATGCTCGGCGCGTGCGGGGAACGCCTGCACGACCCGGAGGTTCCGCCGCTTCCCGACGGCTTGTCCGTTCCGGGCGGCGGAGCGGTGTCCGAGTTCGCGCCGGTCGACAAGGCGACGTGGCGCGTGCAGGGCGATCCGCTGGTCGCGCCAACTGGTGACGGGCCCCTCGCCGGCATGCGACTCGCGGTCACCGACCTGTACGCCGTTGCGGGACAGCAGATCGGCGCGGGCAGCGGACGGCGGCTCGCCGAGGCTCCTGTCGAGACGGGTACCGCCGCAGTGGTGGCGCGCCTCCTCGGTCAGGGCGCCCGGGTCGTCGGTCTGGCGCAGACCGACGACCTCGGTTACGGGCATTCGGGCATCAACCAGCAATTCGGCACGCCGCCCAACGCCCGCGCCGAGGACCGCCTGCCCGGCGGTGCGACGTCGGGCGCCGCGAGTGCGGTCGCGCAGGGCGCCGCCGACATCGGATTGGGTATCGACACCACCGGTTCCGTCCGCATCCCCGCCTCGTATCAGGGCCTGTACGGCTTCGCACCGTCCCGGGGCGCCGTCTCCACCGACGGGCTGTTTCCGCTGTCCCCCACCTTCGATACCCCGGCGTGGGTCTGTGGCGACCTCGACACCCTCGTCGCGGTCTCCGGCGCGCTTCTCCCGCTCACGGCGGAGTCCCCGTTCCGTAGCGCGCTCACCTCGGACGGCATCAACGCCGTCGCCGAGGCGGGGGCGCTCGGTGCGGTGCGGTGCGCCCTCACCGCGTGGGAAAAGAGTTCCCTCCCCCGGCTGACGTGGACCGACACGGACATCGGCCGGCTTCCCGACTGGTACGACGCCGTCGTCGCCGTGCAGGGCTACGAGGCGTGGCGGCTGCACGGCGACTGGGTGAGCGGGGCGATGACGTCGCTCGGCGACGAACCCGGCCGTAATTTCGCCGATGCGAGCCGCATCTGGGAATCCACGTACGGCCGGAAGCTGATCAAGCTCGGCGAGGCGTCGCAGACGATCACCGCGTATGTGGGCGACAGCCTGCTCCTGCTGCCGGCGACCTCCTCCACGGCCCCCGAGCGGACGAGCTACCCCAGCGGTGACCGGTTCCGGAACACGATGCGCGCCACCGGCATGCTCACGTGCCTCGCGACCATCTCCGGACTGCCCAACGCGACCGTGCCGTTGCGCACCGACGACGGAGTTCCCGTCGGCCTCTGCCTGGTCGGCCCGCACGGTCGCGACCGGGACGTCCTGGCCGTCGTCGCCGGTCTCGGCGGCTCGGGGCTGATCGACTGACGGCGGGGACCGTCAGCCGCGGAGCAGTTGCGCCTTGCGCGCGTCGCTCGCGAACGACGCTTTGATCGAGTTGCGCGCCAAAGTTTCCCGCTCGGCATCGGTGAGGCCGAGCTGATCCCGCAGCTGGGCGAAGTTGTCGTCGACGTACCCGCCGAAGTACGCGGGGTCGTCGGAGTTCACGGTGACGAGCAGACCCGCCTCCAGCATGGTCCGCAACGGGTGCTCGGACAGCGAGTCGACGACGCACAGTCGCACGTTCGACAGCGGGCACACGGTCAGCGGCACCTCCTCGTCCACCAGACGCGCCACGAGCGCCGGGTCCTCGAGCGCCCGCACCCCGTGGTCGATGCGCTCGGCGCCGAGGAGGTCGAGCGCCTGCCAGATGTACTCCGGCGGGCCTTCCTCGCCTGCGTGGGCGACCACGTGCAGCCCCTCCGACCGGGCGCGGGCGAACACGTCCTCGAACAGCGACGGCGGGTTTCCCACCTCGGCCGAGTCCAGCCCGAGCCCGACGATCGGTGTCTGCAACCGGATGATCTCCGAGAACACTTCCTCCGCCTCGTGCACGGGACGGTCCCGCAGGATCGCGGCGATCGCAGCGCTGCTGAGGCCGAACTCCCGCTCGCTGGTGCCCACCGCGTCCATGATTCCGTCGAGCACCTCGTGCAGCGGCACACCACGATTGACGTGGGCCTGCGGGTTGAAGAAGAACTCCACGTGCGCGACGCCGCCCGCCGACGCCCGCGCGAAATAGGCGCGGGTGAGGTCCGCGAAGTCCTGCGCCGTCCGCAGCACCTGCATGTTGGCGAAGTACAGGTCGAGGAACGACTGCAGATCGGTGAACTCGTACCGCGACCGGAGATCGTCGAGGTCCGTGTACGGCAGCTGCACGGAATTCCGTTCGGCCAGCGCGAAGATCAGCTCGGGTTCGAGGGAACCCTCGATGTGCATGTGCAGCTCGGCGACGGGAGAGCTCACGGGTGGATACCTGCCTTTCGCACCACCTAGGCAGCGGTGTCGCGGTCGACGATACGGACGAAGCCGTCGCCGTCGATATTCGCGGTGTCGCCGGTGTGAAACCAGCCACCCGTAAAGGTTCTCGCGGTGACCTCGGGCCGGTTCCAGTAGCCGCGGCTGACTCCCGGACCGCGGCAGAGCAATTCGCCGACACCGCGGCCGGCGTCGGGTCCGAGGAGGGCCACCTCCATCCCGCCGAACGCTACACCGACGCTGCCCGCATGTGTCAGAGCGCACTCGTCGGGCAGCGCCAGCCCGGCGCCGCACGTCTCGGTCATTCCCCATCCGAGGAAGTGCCTGGCCGCAGGGAACGTCCGCCGGAGCAGCTGCGACTGCTCCAGGGACAGGCCGGAGCCGCTGTAGTCGATCCAGCGCACCGCGCGGCGGCCGAAACTCGTCACCCGCGAGTTCTCCACGGCCCGCAGGAGGACGGCGGGCGCCGCGGTGAGCACGTCGGCGCCGGTGCCGCGCCACGACGCGGCGTCGGTGCTCCCGGTCAGCAGGACCGTTCCGCCCACCACCAGCGTCGAGAGAAGTTCGACGAGCGATCCGACGGTGTGCAGTTCGGGTTCGACGAGGAGATTCCGGAGTCCCTCGGAGCTGAACCCGCGCGCATGGAGCACGGATTCGATGGTCGAGAGGACGTTCTCGTTGCTCAGCTCCACACCCGTCGGGGACTCCGACGGGCCGGGCGTGTACGACAGCAGCACCAGCTCGTCGGGGCTCGCGCCGTCGTCGATGAACGAGATGCCCTCCGGCAGTTCGCCGTCGAGGATCAGCACCGACTCGCTGTCGGCGAGCACCTCACCGGTCTGCGCGTCGTCGAGTGCCGGGCTCACCCCGACCGGCACGCCGCCGGCGAGCAACACCCCGAGGAACGCCTCGACCCAGCGAACCCCCACGGGCTGCCGGACGGCGACGCGGTCGCCGATCTCGACGCCCTTCGACTTCAGCCCGCCGGCCACCCGCGCCGCGGACGTCCACAGTTGCGAGAACGTGAGAGACCGGCCACCGTCCTCCTCGACGGCGACCCGGCCCGCGTAGCGGTGCACGGAGATGTCGAGCAGCTCGGTGAGCGACGGGTTGAGCCCGCCGTACCGGAGCAGGCCGTCGCGGCCACGGACCACCCGGTCGTCGTGGAAGAAGGGACCACTACTCGGGTACTCGACGAGGGACGACGGCATCTGCACCTCCGCTGACGACACTGCTGCGCGACCGGGACGTTGCCACGACTATATGACGCCCGTCACAGTTGCGGGGAGCGGATCGCCGACGCCTACCGTCCGCGGTACGTCGCCTTGCCCGGTCCGACGTCGAGGAAGCTGCGTACCGCACCCTCGAGGTCGTCGGTCTCGAACAGGGCACCCGACACGTCGGGTGTGATCGAGTCGGCGTGCGCGACTCCACCCGACCGCCACGCGGAGATGATCTGCTTCGTGGCGTCGTGTGCGCGCGTCGGCCCGTCCGCCAGGCGTGCGACGAGGGCGCGGGCCTCCGCGTCGACGTCCTCGTGGACGGCGTTGACCACACCCCAGTCGCGCAGTGTCGCGGCGTCGTACAGGTCACCGGTCATCACCAGTTCCCGGGCGCGGCCGGACCCCGCCCGCTCGGCCAGCCGCTGCGGACCGCCCATCGACGGAGTCAGCCCCACCACCGTCTCGACCAGTCCGAACTTCGCCTTCGGTGCGGCGAGGATGATGTCGCAGGCGAGCGCGATCTCGAAGGCCGCGGTCAGCGTCAGTCCGTGCGCCGAATACACGACGGGGCACGGCAGCGCCTCGAGCGGATGGCAGATCTCGGCGAACAACTCCTGCCACAGGTCCGCGCCCTGTTCCGCGGTGAGCCCGTCGAACACGTGGACGTCCACCCCTGCGGAGACCACCTTGCCCTCGGCGCGCAGCAGCACCGCGCGCGGCGGATCCTCGGCGAGCGCCGCGACGTCGGCCTGCACGGCGTCGAACATCGCCTGATCGAAGAGGTTCAGTGCGCCGTGGGCGAACGTCAGGATCGCGATCTCGGCGCCGGCGTCGGTACGGACACGCTCGAGTCGGGTGGGATGCGCGGCTGCAGGCTCAGTCATGCCGCCAGACTGCCACACGTGTTCCGCCTACGATCGGGGTGTGGACTCGCTGCGCGCGGCGCTGGCCGACGCCGTCGGTGAACGGTTCGTGACCGTGGACGCGGACGTGCTCGCCGCCCGCGCCACCGACCACACGGGGCGCTACAGCGGGCGGGCGAGCGCACTCGTCCGGCCCGCAGATGCCGCGGAAGTCTCGGCCGTGCTGGACATCTGCCGCCGAGCCGGGGTGAAGGTCACCGTGCAGGGTGGCCGCACCGGCCTCGAAGCAGGAACGGTTCCCGAGCACGATGACGTACTGCTGTCGACGGAACGGCTGACCGCGGTCGGCGCCGTCGACCGCGAGAACCTGCGCGTCACCGTCGGCGCCGGGGTCACCCTCTCGACACTCCGGCACACCGCGTCCGACGCCGGACTGCTGTTCGGCGTCGACATCGCGTCCCGCGATTCCGCGACGATCGGCGGCATGGTGTCGACGAATGCCGGTGGGCTGCACACCGTGCGGTACGGCCATATGTCGGCCCAGGTGCTGGGCCTGGAAGTGGTGCTGCCCGACGGGGCGATCGTGCGGCGCAGCATGCGGGTGGGCGCCGAGAACTGCGGATACGACCTGCCCGCGCTGTGGGTCGGCAGCGAGGGCACGCTCGGTGTGGTCACGACCGTCGATCTCGCACTCCACCCCGTGCCCGAGTTCCGTGTGACCGCCCTCGCGGGCTTCGCGCAACTATCCAGCTTGATCGACGCCGCTCGCGTCGTCCGGCGGCTCGAGGGGGTGGACGCCGTGGAGATGCTCGACGGCCGTGGGCTCGAATTGGCCTCCTCGCGGCTGGGTTTCGCGGTCCCCACGGTTCTGCCGTGGTACCTCCTCGTGGAACTGGCCGGCGGGCGCGACCTCACCGACGACCTGGCCGAGGCCCTGGAGCAGTGCGATCCCGACGACGAACCCGCTGTCGGGATCGATCCCGCAGGCCGCGCCCGCGTGTGGGCGGCGCGGGATGCGTTCGCGGACGTGGTCGGACTGTTCGGGCCCCCGCTCAAGTTCGACGCCGCCCTCCCACTGGACACCCTCGCCGCGTTCGTCGCCGACGCGGTCGCAATGGTGACGAGCCGGGCACCTGACGCGATCCCGGTGCTCTTCGGGCACGTCGCCGACGGCAACGTCCACCTCAACGTGCTGCGCTGCCCCGACGAGTCCGTGCTGTACCTGCCGGTCACGGAACTGATCCGCGATCACGGCGGCAACATCGCGTCCGAGCACGGCGTCGGCGCACACAAGCGCAACTACCTGGACCTCTCCCTCAGCCGCGAGGACATCACCGCGATGTGGACGATCAAGCAGGCGTTCGATCCCGCGGACTACCTCAACCCTGCAGTGATGTTTCCCGACTGGCTGCGTCGCCCGCACTGACTCCGGGCATCTTCTCGCGCAACGGTCGCGCGAAGCACACCGAGGCGAGGAAACCGATCAGCAGGACGGCCGCGGGCAACCAGATCGACTGCGACATCGCCGTCGCGAACGGTTCCTTCACGAATTCCGGCATCTCCCCCACGCCGGCCTCCTGGCTGTCGGCGTTCAGCCCCTGAGCGGACAGGCGGGCCGTGATGAGTGCGCCGATCGCGGCGCTGCCGAGGACGGCGCCGACCTGGCGGGTCGTGTTGTACACGCCTGCTCCGGCGCCCGCCTGATGGGGCGGAAGGTTGTGCGTGGCCGTGGCGGCGAGCGGCGACCAGATACACGCGTTGGCGAGGCCGATCAGTCCGATGGGCAGCAGCAGTTCCCAGATCGCCACGTCGGGTGACATGACCATGGACAGCCAGGCGAGTGCGATCGAGAACAGCAGGAATCCGGCGCCCGCGATGTACCGCGGGTGGGTGCGGTCCACGAGCTTGCCGATGAACGGGGCGAACACGCCGGTGAGGACGGCCATGGGCACGAGCAGCAGGGCCGACCGTGTGGGCGACAGACCCCGCACCGCCTGCGTGTAGAACATCAGCGGCAGGACCATCGCGGTGATCGCGAATCCCATCGAGGTGATCGCCACGTTGGCGAGCGAGAAGTTGCGGTCCTTGAACAGGCCCAGGGGCAGGAGCGGCTCGTTCTTGTTCCAGGACTGGTACCAGACGAAGACGCCGAGGAGGACGAGGCCGGCGCCGATCGACGCCAGCACGGTCGCCGACCAGTCGTAGGAGCTGCCTTCCTGGATTCCGAACACGAGGAAGAACATGCCGAGCGCGCTGAGCACGACACCGGGGATGTCGAACTTGTGCTCATGGGTCTCGAGCGACGGCACCAGTCGCCAGGCCAGCACGAACGCGATCACGCCCACGGGCACGTTGACGATGAAGATCCACTCCCAGCCGAGGTTGTCCACGAGGACGCCGCCCGCCAGCGGTCCCACCAGGGTGGCGACACCCGCGACGGCGCCCCACAGACCCATCGCGGTGCCGCGGCGGTCCGGCGGGAACGTGCGGGTGATGACGGCCATCGTCTGCGGCGTCATCAGTGCCGCGCCCAGTCCCTGGAAGACCCGGGCGACGATGAGCATGGTGATGGTGCCGGAGAGGCCGCACCACAGCGACGCACCGGTGAACAGGACGAGCCCGTTCAGGTAGATGTTCTTGGGACCGAACCGATCACCGAGTCGACCGGTGACCAGCAGCGGCACCGCATACGCCAGCAGGTACGCGCTGGTGACCCAGACGACCTTGTTGATGTCGGTGTGCAGGTCGTTCATGATCGCCGGGTTGGCCACCGCGACGATGGTGCTGTCGACGAGGATCATGAAGAAGCCGATGACGAGGGCCCACAGGGCCGGCCACGGATTTCGATGCTCGGGTGGCGACGTGGGTGGTGCGGTGCGCTCGGTGTCCATCATCAATCCTTTACTGAACCGGATGGGATCCGGCGTGAGTGTGTCAGTCGTTCGAGAAGTTCCGGCGAAAGCCACGGGAGGGCTCCGGAGTCGATGTCGGCCACCAGGGCGCTGAGCCATTCGTGCTCCGCGCGGGCAACGGTGACGAGAAATTCGTTGCCGAGGAGGAAGATCCTGGGAGTCTCGGTGGAACAGGCGAGCGCGGCAGCGGTCTCGAGTTCGTCGATTTCGCGGGTGAGGTGATCGAGCCGTTCCCGGAGCAGTTCCACCACGGTGGGGGCGGCGACGTTGTGCGCCTCCGCCAGTGCGAGCGGGAACTGCGGGTACTCGTGCACCGGGGTGGCGAGCATGTCGCTGACCCGGTGGACGAGCGCTTCCCGGCCCGCCTCGGTGACCTCGTACATGGTGCGTTCGGGCCGGTTTCCCGCCCGGTCGGTACCGGTGGTGCGCACCAGCCCTTCGCCTTCGAGCCTGCTCACGGTGTGATACAGCGACCCCGGCCGGATCTTCACGACGCGTCCACGCCGGGCGGCGGCGAGTTGGTACATCTCGTACGGATGCATCGTCCGCTCACACAGCAGACCGAGGATGGTGACACCGAGCGGCGTGAGTGCCATTGTCACCACCTCCACTACTCCACGGCGAATTACTCCACGTGGAATATACCGTCCGGGCGGATGGGGAACAAGCGGTTACCGTGGGTCCGGTGGACTCCCATCACCTCGACATCATTCGACTCGCCTGGACACGCGAACTGGGATTACCCGATGACGCTCTGTCCACCCGGCCGGGCGCCGACGACCGCGCGGTCCGGGTCGACGACGACACGGACACGATCCGCTTCCTGCGCCTGGGCGAGACGTGCGCGCTCGTCGGACCGCGGTGGGCGATCGAGCGCGCCGACGGGCACACGTCGGAGGAACTGACCGAATCCGCAACCCTGCTCGCCCTCACCCAGGATCGGTCCGGACGGTGCGCCGGTCCCGTGGCGCTCGCGTTCGGCACCGACTACCAGGACCCGGCGACCGGGCGGCCACCGCTCGTCTCCCACGAACACGACCACGTCCGGCAGGTCGAGGAGGCGTGTCCCCCGGACGACGTCACCGAGGCCCGCCTGGGTGACCGCGACCGATGGTTCACGATTCTCGACGACGCGCAGCAACCGGTCAGTTCCGCCGGGTACGCCGAGTTCCAGGGTTTCCTCGCCGATGTCGGTGTGCTGACGGCGCCGGCGTTCCGGCGGCGGGGACTGGGCGCCACGGTCGCCGGGATCGCCACCGACGACGCGCTCGACAGCGGCCTGATCGCCCAATGTCGTTCACCCCGCGACAATCTGGCCGCGCGCGCGCTCGCCGCTCGCGCCGGGTACCGGGAACTGGGAACGTATGCCGCGGTCACGATCTCCCGAAGTACGCTCTGAGAGACATCGAAGGACGGGGACGAGTCGACCATGACAGAACGAACGGCAGAACCGCACAGCACGGAAGGCGCCTACGTCGAATCCGGCGCCGAGTTCACGCGCGACACCCACTACATCCCCACCCGCATCACGGCCGACGGCCGCGACGGCTATCCGGTCGAACCGGGCCGCTACCGCCTCGTCGCCGCTCGGGCGTGCCCGTGGGCCAACCGCGCGATCATCGTCCGGCGACTTCTCGGACTCGAGGACGCGTTGTCCATGGGACTGTGCGGCCCCACCCACGACAAGCGCAGCTGGACTTTCGATCTCGATCCGGACGGGCTCGACCCCGTGCTGAAGATCCCGCGCCTGCAGGACGCGTACTTCGCACGTTTCCCGGACTACCCCCGCGGCATCACCGTGCCCGCGATCGTCGACGTCCCCACCGGGCAGGTGGTCACCAACGACTACCCGCAGATCACCCTGGATCTGTCCTCGGAATGGACGCAGTACCACCGCGAGGGCGCGCCCGACCTGTACCCCGAGCCGCTGCGCGACGAGATCGACGAGGTCGCCGATCTCGTGTTCCGCGACGTCAACAACGGGGTGTACCGGTGCGGTTTCGCCGGCTCCCAGGAGGCGTACGAATCCGCGTACGACCGCCTGTTCGCCCGCCTCGACTGGCTCGAGGACCGTCTGACCGACCGCAGGTTCCTCGTCGGCGACACGATCACCGAGGCCGACGTGCGCCTGTTCACCACCCTGGCCCGGTTCGACGCGGTCTATCACGGCCATTTCAAGTGCAATCGGAACAAACTCGACGAGATGCCCGTGCTGTGGAGTTATGCCCGCGATCTCTTCCAGACACCCGGGTTCGGCGACACCATCGACTTCACCCAGATCAAGCAGCACTACTACATCGTGCACACCGACATCAATCCCACCCGGATCGTGCCGAAGGGGCCAGACCTGTCCGGCTGGCTCGAGCCACACGGGCGTGAACAACTCGGCGGCAGGCCGTTCGGGGACGGCACGCCGCCACCTCCGCCGAAGCCCGGCGAGGAGGTCCCGGCCGGGCACCGGGCGTGATCGGACGGATCTACGAGCCGGTGTAGGTGCCGAAACTCCAGAACACGCCCTCGGGGTCGCGGCAGGTGAAGCCGCGCGATCCGTAGTCCTCGTCCCGCAGTCCGCGGACGATCGTGGCGCCGGCGGCCACGGCGCGCTCGTGGAGCGCGTCGGGGTCGTCGACGACGAGGTACACCGAGCCCGTCCCCGGCGGCAGGTCGCTGATGACCGAGTCCTCACTGGGCGAGCCGAGCATGATCCCGCCGCCCTTGGGCCAGCCGAGTTCGGCGTGATCGACCCGGTCGCCCTCGCCGTACACCGCGTTCTCGGCGAACCCGAAGGCGTCGACGAGGAAGCGGATCGCGGCCCGCGCGTCGCGGTAGACGAGGGTGGGCCACACATATGTGGTGTGCGTCGAAGTAGTCATGTCATCACTCTGCGCCGTCGTCGTGGTAGGGGTCTTGGACGAATGAGAACGGGTCGATCTCGCGCCACCGCGACGGCGCGACGCCCGCGAGGTCGCGCCAGTCCCGCGCCATGTGCGCCTGGTCGTAATACCCGCACGACGCGGACACGTCCGCGAGTGTCGCCCCGGCGGCACCCTTGAGCATCCGGTGCGAACGGTGGAAACGGGACAACCGCACCACGTCCTTGGGTGTCACGCCGTATTCCGCGACGAACTTGTTCACCAGATGTCTTCGGCTCCAGCCGACGTCGTGCGCGACGTCACCGACCCGGGCGCCGTCGCCGGCGACGAGCAGCTGCCAGGCGCGGGTGAGGTGCGGGTCGATCTCTGCCGGCGCCGCGCGGCGCGTCAGGACCTCGTCGAGGATCGCGAACCGCTCGTCCCAGCCGGTTTCGAGCGACAGCCGTTCGGTCAGTTCCCCCGCGTCGGGACCGAGCAGGTCCTCGAGCCCGACGACCCAGGCGCCGAGCGCTGCCGTGGGGACCCCCAGCAGCGCCCGGGCGCCGAGAGGACTGAGGGCCAACTGGACGCCGTGCTGGTTGCCGTCGTGCCGGATCGTCACCGGTGCCGTGGCGATGCCGCTGGCCAGAGTGTCGAAACGACCGGGCGCCTGCTCGGGCGTCGCCTGGGCGGCGATGTCGAGCGGCTCGTCGATCGTCACGATCACCGTGAGGCAGGGCGACGGCAGACCGAGGTGGATGCCGGGCTCGAAACCGGCCAGCCGATACCCGTCGTACCCCGTGACCAGCGCGCGCAACGGTTCCGCCGGGCGCCGGAAGGCCCCGGACGACACCGCGGTATCGCTGTCGGCGACGCTCACGAAACCAGCCTAGGCAACGGTGCCGACACCGGCCACAGCGTCAACTCACCTACAGTCGGTGCCAGCACACTCGAAGCACAGGCGAGACGGGAGCCCCGATGGCTGGCAATGGTGGACCGGTGGAGAAGGTACTGGTCTCGGTCCTCGACAACGGAAGCCGTCTCCAGGCTCCCGCGGTGGCGAAGTACGTCGAATGGGTCCGGCGCTCGCACCCCGGTGAGTCGCCCGCGCAGATCGTCGAGCGGATGGAGAAGATGTTCCTGCTGGCCGTGACGGGCAGCGGCAGCGCAGTCGGCGCCACCGCCGCGATTCCCGGGGTCGGCACCATCGCGTCCATCGCGGCGGTGGGCGCCGAATCGGCGTTCTTCCTCGAAGCGGCGGCGCTGCTCACTCTCGCGGTCGCATCGGTGCACGGCATCTCCGCCGCCGACCACCAGCAGCGGCGCGCACTCGTCCTGTCGGTGGCGCTCGGCGAATCGGGCATGGAAATCGTCCAGAAGGCGACGGGCGTGACGGCGAAGAACTGGGCGAGCGCCATCACCAGCCGCATACCCGGCCCCACCATGAAGGGGATGAACAGCAGGCTGGTGCGCAAGTTCATCACCAAGTACGCCGCCCGCCGCAGCGCGCTGGTCCTCGGCAAGCTCGTGCCCGCAGGCATCGGCGCGGCCATCGGCGGCGCGGGCAACCGGGCCATCGGCAAGGGTGTCGTCAAGAACGCGCGTGAAGCGTTCGGGCCCGCCCCGACCCGCTGGCCGGACGAACTCCGCGCAATCCAAGCGTGAACCGCCGGGCGAGCCGTTAGTGGGCGAAGTGCTGTTCCGTCGAACGCCCGCCACCCTTCTCGCGGAGTTCGGCGCACACTTCCTCGATCGCCTCGGCGACGAGGGATCCGAGGTCGGCGCTGAAGCCCTCGCGCACGACGATGCGCAGGACTGCCACGTCCTCCGCGTCGGCGGGCATCGTGTAGGCGGGCACCTGCCACCCCCGCGCCCGTAACTCGTGTGACACGTCGAAGACCGTGAACCCGGGGTCACCGACGAGTTCGAACGCCACCACCGGAATGTCGGTGCCGTCCGTGATCAGGGTGAAGCCGTCGATCTCGGCGATGCGTTTGCCCACGCGAACTGCGGTGTCGCGCAACGTCTGCATGATCGACCGGTAGCCGGCCCGGCCCAGTCGCAGGAAGTTGTAGTACTGCCCCACCACCTGATTGCCGGGCCGCGAGAAGTTCAGGGTGAACGTCGGCATGTCGCCGCCCAGGTAGTTGACCCGGAACACCAGCCCCTCGGGAAGGTGTTCTTTGTCGCGCCACACCACGAACCCGATCCCCGGATACGTCAGACCGTACTTGTGGCCACTCACGTTGATCGAGGCCACGCGCGGAACCCGGAAGTCCCACAACAAATTCGGTTGCAGGAAGGGAACGACGAAGCCACCGCTCGCCGCGTCCACGTGGATCGGGACGTCCGGGCCACCGGACGCAGCAAGTTCGTCGAGAGCGTCCGCGATCGCGGCCACCGGCTCGAGCTCCCCCGTATAGGTGGTGCCCACGATCACGACCGCTCCGATCGTGTTCTCGTCGACCGCGTCCCGAACCTGCTCCGGCGTGATGACGTAGCGGCCCTTCTCCATCGGCAGGTACTTCGGCTCGACGTCGAAGTACCGGCAGAACTTCTCCCACACCACCTGCACGTTGCTGCCGAGCACCAGATTCGGGCGCGCAGTGTCCTTCCCGGCCGCCTCCCGCTTCGCCCGCCACAGCCACTTGAGCGCGAGACCACCGAGCATGACCGCCTCGCTCGAACCGATCGTCGAGACGCCGGTGGCGCTGGCCGGGTCGGTGGTCGACAGGTCGGGAGCGTGGAACAGATCGGCCACCATCGACACGCACCGGGACTCGATCGCCGCGGTCGCGGGGTACTCGTCCTTGTCGATCATGTTCTTGTCGAACGTCTCGGCCATCAGCTTGTCGGCCTCGGGATCCATCCATGTGGTGACGAACGTGGCGAGGTTCAGCCGCGAACTGCCGTCGAGCATCAACTCGTCGTGGATGAACCGGTACGCGGCCTCGGGATCGGTTTCCTCGTCCGGCAGCCGCAGCGCCGGAAACGGATCGATCGAGAGGCGCCCCGTGTAGGCGGGAGAAATGACGTCGCGATGGTGATGGTGGTGCTTGCTCATGTACGTCCCCAATCGATTGGTTTCAGCATGCGCCGTCGCAGACGCCCTGTACGTCAGTTGGTGAATCTCGGCACGGCAGCCCAGTAGGGTCGAAACAGTTCCATTCGATTGTGGCAGGGGAGGACGGGTTGACCACAGCAATCCCGGGAAGTTTCGCGGCGCCGATCGAGGTGCGGGGGCTGTCCAAGCGCTTCAAGAACGTCGACGCCGTCACGGACCTCAGCTTCACCGTGCCGCAGGGATCGATCACCGGATTCCTCGGGCCCAACGGGTCCGGCAAGACCACGACACTGAGGATGATCCTCGGTCTCGTGAAGCCGACGTCGGGCGCCTCCACGGTCGCCGGTGTGCCGATCAAATCGCTCGTCGACCCCGCGCGCACGGTCGGCGCCGTCCTGGACTCGCAGAGCCTGCACCCCAACCGCACGGCGCTCGACCACCTGAAGGTGTACGCGTCCGCGATCGGGGTACCGGACGGACGCGCACTGCAGGTGCTCGCGCTCGTCGGACTGGAGGACGTCGCCGGGCGCAAGGCGGGCGGCTTCTCCCTCGGCATGCGCCAGCGGCTGTCGCTGGCGACGGCGCTGCTGGGTGATCCGCGAATCCTGATCCTCGACGAACCGGCCAACGGACTCGACCCCGAGGGCATCGCCTGGCTGCGCGAGTTCCTCAAGGGCTTCGCCGCATCCGGCCGGACCGTGCTGATCTCGAGCCACATCCTCCGCGAAGTGGAACAGACCGTCGACAATCTGGTGATCGTCAGCCGCGGCGCCCTCGTCTATCAGGGACGCATGGAGGAGCTGCGCAAGTCGCAACAGAGCAGGCTGCTGGTCGCGTCCTCGAGCCCGCCCGCCCTGGCCACCGCCCTCGCCGCCAGGGGCATCGTCGATGCCCGCTCGCTCGCCGACGGACGCCTCGCCGTCGTCGGCGCGGCCCTCGAACTCGTCGAGTCCGTCGCCGCGGACGCCGGGGTGACGATCTTCGGCGCCGTCGGCGATCACATCGACCTGGAGCAACTCTTCCTGTCGATGACCGCAGGCCAGTACGTGGCCGGAGCGAGTGCCGCCGCGCCCTCGGGGTACGGCCAGCCGCCGACGTACGCGCCCCAGCCCGGGTACGCACCTCCCGGGTACGCCCCGCAACCGGGTTACGGTCCGCCACCCGGGTACGGCCCGCAACCGGGCTACGGTCCGCCACCCGCACACCCCCAGCACGGTCCGATGTCCGGAGGTCCGCGATGACAGCGCTGCTCACCGCGGAATTCCGCAAGGTCACCACACTGCGGTTCTGGTGGATGCTCGGTCTGGCACCACTGATCGTCGGGATGTTCTCGAGCGCGATCACCCTGCCCGTGATGCGCGCGTTCACCGACGCGTTCGAGGCCGATCCGAACGAGGCCAACCTCGCCGCCACCCTGTTCGGCCTGGCGGTCGCCGTCGCCCTCGTCGTCCTGTTCGCCGCGGTCTTCGGGGCGGTGAACGTGGGCACGGAATTCCGGTACAAGACGCTCACCACCACGTTCCTCACCGCCCGCGGCCGGGACGGGGTGATCGGCACCAAGCTCGCCGTCACCGCGGCCTTCGGCTTCTTCTACTGCCTCGTGGTGGAGGTGGTCAGCGTCGCCCTGCTGCTGACGTTCGGCGGGGACACCTTCGAACTGCGCGGATCCCTGTTCGCCATGCTCGGGGCGGCCTTGATCTGCGGGGCGTTGTGGGCGCTCATCGGCGGCGGCGTGTCGATGCTCACCGGCTCGTCCGTCGGCAGCTGCATCGCCCTCGTGGTCTGGTACACCCTCGGCGAGATGATCCTCCGGTCGATCCTCAGCGGGATCGGCATCGGATCCGCCGGAAGTGTCCTCCCCGTGTCGGCCACCCTCGGAACGGTCGCGAACGCGGCCGCCGGCAACGAGATCGACTGGCTGACGCTCTGGCCCACCGCGCCCCTCGCCCTGCTCGTGTGGACCGCGGTCTTCGTCGGCGGCGGTTGGGCGCTCACCCGGCAGCGCGACATCACCTGACGCCGCACCGGGTGCCGCCCCTGTCGGTACCCGGCGCTAACGTGGATCCAGTGGCAAGTGAGAGTGCGTCCGGTTCGGTGATCGAACGGGAGCAGACGCTGGAGCAGGATCAGGCACGGCCGGGTTGGATTCGACGGCTGAGCGGTGAGTGCTGGGCGCACCGCCGTGTCGCACTCGGCGCCCTGTCCGTGACGGTCGTCGCCGCCGGGATCGACATCTCGTTCCCCCTCCTCACCAAGTACGCGGTCGATGCCGCGGGCTCGGGTAGCGCCACTCAGGTGATCGGCATCGCCGCCCTGCTCATCGCACTGCTCGCGTGCGTCCGCTTCGGCTGCCAGTACGGCCGCCGGATGCTCGCAGGCAAGCTGTCGCTCGACGTCCAGCACGATCTGCGGCTGGGCCTGCTGGGCGCGCTGCAACGCCTCGACGGGCGGGGGCAGGATCAGATCCGCACCGGACAGGTGGTCTCGCGGTCCATCACCGACCTCCAGCTGGTGCAGGGCCTGCTCGCCATGGTCCCGTTGTCGGCGGGCGCGTTGCTCCAATTCGTCCTCGCGCTCGGCATCATGGCCTGGCTGTCACCGCTGCTGACCGTCGTCGCGCTGGTGATCGTCCCCGCCGTGTGCCTCGTCGTCTACGTAATGCGCCCGAAACTGTTCGCGGCCACCTGGTCGGCGCAGCAACGGGCAGCCGACCTCGCGCAGCACGTCGAGGAGACCGTCACCGGCGTCCGCGTCGTCAAGGGGTTCGGCCAGGAGCGCCGGGCCGTCGACCAACTCGAAGACCACAGCCGGACGCTGTACGCCGAACGCCTGCGAGCCGCCCGGATCAATGCGCGCTTCGCTCCGACGATGGCGGCACTGCCCCAGCTCGGTCTCGTCGGCGTCATCGCGGTCGGCGGCTACCTCGCCCTGCACGGTTCCATCACGATCGGCACGTTCCTCGCCTTCGCCACATACGTCGCCACGATGACCGCCGTCACCCGCACGCTGTCGTCGGTCGTGATCATGGCCCAGCTGTCCCGGGCCGCCGTCGAGCGCGTATACGAGGTGATCGACGCCGAACCGGAGGTCGCGGATCCGCCGCACCCCACCGCACTGCCCGGCGGACCGCTGGGTGTGGACCTGCGGGCGGTCACGTTCGGATTCGAACCGGATCGGCACATCCTCCGCGGACTCGACCTGCGCATCGCGCCCGGCGAGACGGTCGCGGTGGTCGGTATGGCCGGCTCCGGCAAGACCGCCCTGTCGCTGCTGCTCCCCCGCTACTACGCACCATCCGCGGGTTCCGTGTCCCTCACGTCGGCGGGCGAGTCGTTCGACGTCTCGCAGCTGAGCGCCGAGCAGTTGCGCGAAGCCGTCGGCCTCGTGTTCGACGAGCCGTTCCTCTTCTCCGACACCATCGCGGCCAACATCGCCCTCGGCAGGCCCGACGCCAGCGCCGAGGAGATCCGCGCCGCCGCCGACATGGCCGCCGCCGACGAGTTCGTCTCCGCGTTGCCGGACGGGTACGACACCGTGGTCGGCGAACGCGGTCTCACCCTCTCCGGCGGGCAGCGGCAGCGGATCGCGCTGGCACGCGCCCTCCTCACCGACCCGAGGGTGCTGATCCTCGACGACGCGACCTCCGCCGTCGACGCCACCACCGAGGCGTCGATCTTCGCGGCGCTGCGGGCGAATCGCGGGCGGACAGCGCTGATCCTGGCGCATCGCCGTTCGACCCTGTCGCTCGCCGACCGCGTCGCCGTGCTCGACGGCGGACGGATCATCGATTCCGGCACGGTGGCCGAACTCGACGAACGGTGCCCGCTCTTCCGCGCACTGTTCGCCTCCCCCGACAACGCGGGCCCCATCGACGTCAGCCTCCCCGCCCCGAGCGAGCCGATGCCGTATCAGCGCATGCCGTCCGAGACCGAGTTGTGGCCGGAGGACGTCGAGGAGTGGGACGTGCCCGGCTCGTCCGCCTCGTCCGGCCGCACCCCGGCGTCTGGCGCGGGCCCCGGCGGCGGCCGCACCGCCGGCGGACCGATGGCGGGAGCGCTGGGCAACGTGGCCGCGACCCCGGAACTTCGGCAGGCCGTGAACGCGCTTCCGCCCGCCGTCGAGAGCCCGGGCATCGACACCCGGAACCTGCGCCTGCCCGAGCCCGACTTCCGGCTGTCGCGGATCCTGCGGCCGGTCCGTGCCCTGCTCGTCGCCGTCGTCGTCTGCCTCGCGCTCGACTCGCTCGCGGGGATCGCGTTCCCGTCGATCGTCCGGTTCGCGATCGACCGCGGTGTCGTCCCGCAGGACTCCGCGACCCTCTGGACGGCGGCCGGGGTGGGCGTCGCCCTCGTGGTCGCCGGCTGGCTCGTCGTCGCGCTGATGACGGTCCTCACCGCCCGGGCGGGGGAACGTGTGCTGTTCGGGCTGCGGGTGCGCAGCTACGCCCACCTGCAGCGGCTCGGGCTCGACTACTACGAGCGCGAACTGTCCGGCCGCATCATGACCCGGATGACCACCGACGTCGACGCGCTGTCGTCGTTCATCCAGACCGGGATGTCCACCGCCGTGGTGAGCGTCCTGACCGTCCTCGGCATCTCCGTCGCCCTCGTCGCCACCGACGTCACGCTCGCGCTGGTGGCGCTCGCCGTCATCCCGCCGCTCGTCGTCGCGACGCTGATCTTCCGCCGGATCTCCTCGGTGGCGTACACGGTCTCGCGTGAGCGGATCTCGCTCGTCAACGCCGACTTCCAGGAGAACATCGCCGGGCTCCGCGCGGCCCAGGCGTACCGCCGCGAAGGGTTCGCCGCCCGCCGGTTCGCGGAGCGGGCCGACAGTTACCGGCGCAGCCGGATGCGGTCGCAGCGGGCGATCTCGCTGTACTTCCCGTTCATCGCGTTCCTCTCGGATCTCGCCATGGCCGCCGTGGTGTTCGTCGGCGCGCGGCAGGTCGCGGCAGGCGACACGACGACCGGAACACTCGTCGCCTTCGTGCTGTACCTCGGGCTGCTGTTCGGGCCCATCCAGCAGCTGTCACAGGTGTTCGACGGGTACCAGCAGGCCAGTGTCGGTCTGCTCCGGATCGGGGACCTGCTCCGCACTCCCAGTTCCATCGAGCGGGCGACGTCACGGGAGAACCTCCAGCCGATCGACGGGCACCTGCGCGGCGAGCTGTGCCTGCGCGACGTCGGGTTCCGATACCAGGGCGCCGACAGCGACGCCCTGACCGGCATCGACCTGCACATCCCCGCCGGCACCACCGTCGCCCTGGTCGGCCGGACCGGTGCGGGCAAGTCGACCATCGTGAAACTGCTCGCCCGCTTCTACGACCCGACGTCCGGCGCGGTGCTCGTCGACGACGTGGACCTCCGCCGGTACCCGCTCGGCGCGTACCGCGGGCGCCTCGGCGTCGTCCCCCAGGAGGCGCACCTGTTCACCGGGACCGTTGCGACCAACATCGCGTACGGCCGCCCGGATGCGAGCCGCGAGGAGATCGAGGACGCTGCCCGCGCGGTCGGAGCGCTGGGCACGATCGCCGGATTGCGGGGTGGGATGCATCACCCCATCGGCGAGCGCGGGCAGGGACTGTCAGCGGGCCAGCGCCAGCTGATCGCGCTCGCCCGGGCCGAGCTGGTCGACCCCGATCTGCTGCTGCTCGACGAAGCGACCGCGACGCTCGATCCGGCCACCGAGCAGGTAGTTCTCGAGGCGAGCAGCCGTGTGACCCGGACCCGGACGTCGGTGGTGGTGGCCCACCGACTGGCCACCGCGGCCCGGGCAGATGTGATCCTCGTCATCGACAAGGGACGGGTGGTCGAGACCGGATCGCACGCCACTCTGCGCTATGCCGGTGGCCACTATTCGGGACTGTGGGATGCGGCGGAGACCGGGTCGGGGAATAATCGCGGGGCGAGAACCGTCATCGATGGTGACCCCATCGGTTGGCCGTGAGACAGCTCACACGTGCGGGCCTGGCGATTTACACGTCACACGCGAGGGCTAGTCTCATGTATATAGGCGCTCTGATCGGGTACCGAAATAGAAACGAGGCGAACACCTGCCGTGAGCAGCAGCTCTACATCCCAGTTCGGACAGAACCAGTGGTTGGTTGACGAGATGTACCAGCGTTTCCAGGACGATCCGTCGTCCGTGGACGCGAGTTGGCACGAATTCCTGACGGATTACTCTCCCGACGCCGCCGCCAAGGCAGGCGCAGCCAACGGACACGGCACGAACGGCACCACCACCGCCGCACCTGCTGCCGCTCCCTCCGCCAAGGCGTCGACTCCCCCGGTTCCCGAGTCCGAGACCGCACCCAAGCCTCAGACCAAGACGGCCAACGGCGCCGCGCCCAAGACTGCACCCAACGGTGCAGCTCCGAAGGCTGCTGCCCCGAAGACCGAGGCCCCCAAGAAGGCCGCACCCGCGAAGGAGACCGCGGCGAAGGACGCGAAGGCGTCCGCTCCCGCTCCTGCGGTAGAAGAGTCGAAGGTTCTCCGCGGCGCAGCTGCTGCCGTCGCCAAGAACATGTCGGCCTCGCTGGCCATTCCGACCGCCACCAGCGTTCGCGCCATCCCTGCGAAGCTGATGTTCGACAACCGGATCGTCATCAACAACCACCTCGCCCGTACCCGCGGCGGCAAGATCTCGTTCACGCACCTGCTGGGTTACGCGATCGTGCAGGCGGTCAAGGCGTTCCCGAACATGAACCGGCACTTCGCCGAGATCGACGGCAAGCCCAACGCGGTCACCCCCGCACACACCAACCTCGGTCTGGCCATCGACCTGCCGGGCAAGGACGGCAGCCGGTCCCTCGTCGTCGCCGCGATCAAGAACACCGACACCCACAACTTCACGCAGTTCTACAGCGCCTACGAGGACATCGTCCGGCGCGCGCGTGACGGCAAGCTCACCGCCGAGGACTTCTCGGGTGTCACGATCTCGCTGACCAACCCCGGCGGCATCGGCACCGTGCACTCCGTGCCGCGTCTGATGAACGGCCAGGGCGCCATCATCGGTGCCGGCGCGATGGAGTACCCCGCCGAGTTCCAGGGCGCGAGCGACGAGCGTCTCGCCGAGATCGGCGTCGGCAAGCTCATGACGCTGACCTCGACGTACGACCACCGCATCATCCAGGGTGCCGAGTCCGGCGACTTCCTCCGGACCATCCACAACCTGCTGATCAGCGACGAGTTCTACGACGAGATCTTCCACGCGCTGCACATCCCGTACGAGCCGGTCCGCTGGCGCAAGGACGTGCCCGAAGGCGCCGTCGACAAGAACACCCGTGTTCTCGAGCTGATCGCCGCGTACCGCAACCGTGGCCACCTGATGGCCGATACGGATCCGCTGCAGTTCGTCAAGGACAAGTTCCGCAGCCACCCGGACCTGGACGTCCGCACGCACGACCTGACCCTGTGGGATCTCGACCGCGAGTTCAAGGTCGGCGGCTTCCACGGCCAGGAGAAGATGAAGCTGCGCGACGTGCTCAGCGTGCTGCGCGACGCGTACTGCCGCCACGTCGGTGTCGAGTACACGCACATCCTGGAGCCGGAGCAGCAGCAGTGGCTGCAGGACCGGGTCGAGGCGCACCACGTCAAGCCCACGGTCGCTCAGCAGAAGTACATCCTGAGCAAGCTCAACGCCGCCGAGGCGTTCGAGACGTTCCTGCAGACCAAGTACGTCGGGCAGAAGCGCTTCTCCCTCGAGGGCGCCGAGTCCGTCATCCCCATGATGGACGCCGTCATCGACCAGGCCGCCGAGCACCAACTCGACGAGGTCGTCATCGGCATGCCGCACCGTGGTCGCCTCAACGTTCTCGCGAACATCGTCGGCAAGCCGTACTCGAAGATCTTCACGGAGTTCGAGGGCAACATGAACCCGGCGGCCGCGCACGGCTCCGGCGACGTGAAGTACCACCTCGGCGCCGAGGGCACGTACATCCAGATGTTCGGCGACAACGACATCACGGTGTCGCTGACGGCCAACCCGTCGCACCTCGAGGCGGTCGACCCGGTCCTCGAGGGCCTGGTCCGCGCGAAGCAGGACATCCTCGACAAGGGTGAGGACGGCTTCACCGTCCTGCCGCTCATGTTGCACGGCGACGCCGCGTTCGCCGGTCAGGGTGTCGTGGCCGAGACGTTGAACCTGGCACTGCTGCGCGGGTACCGCACCGGCGGCACCGTGCACATCGTGGTCAACAACCAGGTCGGTTTCACCACCGCCCCGGAGTACTCGCGTTCGTCCGAGTACTGCACCGATGTCGCGAAGATGATCGGCGCGCCGATCTTCCACGTGAACGGCGACGACCCCGAGGCCTGCGTCTGGGTCGCTCAGCTCGCTGTCGACTTCCGGGAGAAGTTCCAGAAGGACGTCGTCATCGACATGATCTGCTACCGCCGTCGCGGTCACAACGAGGGCGACGACCCGTCGATGACGCAGCCGGCGATGTACGACGTGATCGACACCAAGCGCAGCGTGCGTAAGAGCTACACCGAATCCCTGATCGGCCGCGGCGACATCTCGCTGAAGGAAGCCGAAGACGCACTCCGCGACTACCAGGGCCAGCTGGAACGGGTGTTCAACGAGGTTCGCGAACTCGAGAAGTACACGCCGGAGCCCAGTGAGTCGGTCGAGCTCGACCAGGTGCTGCCCACGAAGTTGAAGACGTCCGTCGACGAGTCGGTGCTCGAGCGGATCGGCGACGCGTTCGTCAACGTGCCCGAGGGCTTCACCGTGCACCCGCGCGTCAAGCCGGTCATCGAGAAGCGCCGCGAAATGTCCCGCGAGGGCAAGATCGACTGGGCGTTCGCCGAGCTGCTCGCATTCGGTTCGCTGGTCGACCAGGGCAAGATGGTTCGCCTGTCCGGCCAGGATTCCAAGCGCGGCACGTTCACGCAGCGTCACTCGGTCCTCATCGACCGCAAGACGGGCGCCGAGTACACCCCGCTGCAGAACCTGGGCAGCGAGAACCCCGGCAAGTTCCTCGTCTACGACTCCGCACTCAGCGAGTTCGCCGCCGTCGGCTTCGAGTACGGCTACTCCGTGGGCAACCCGGACGCGCTGGTGCTGTGGGAGGCGCAGTTCGGTGACTTCGTCAACGGCGCGCAGTCCATCATCGACGAGTTCATCTCGTCCGGTGAGGCCAAGTGGGGTCAGCTGTCCGACGTCGTGCTGCTGCTGCCGCACGGCCACGAAGGTCAGGGTCCCGACCACACGTCCGGTCGTATCGAGCGCTTCCTGCAGTTGTGCGCCGAGGGTTCGATGACCGTGGCGGTGCCGTCCACCCCGGCCAGCTACTTCCACCTGCTGCGTCGTCACTCGCTCGACGGAATCCGCCGCCCGCTGGTCGTCTTCACACCGAAGTCGATGCTGCGGAACAAGGCCGCGGTCTCCGACGTCGAGGACTTCACCACCGGCAAGTTCCGCTCGGTGTTCGAGGAGCCCACGTACGAGACGGGCGACGCCGAACGCGACAAGGTGCGTCGTGTCCTCCTCGTCAGCGGCAAACTGTACTGGGAGCTGCTGGCGAAGAAGCAGAAGGACAACCGCGAGGACATCGCGATCGTCCGCATCGAGCAGCTGTACCCGGTTCCGAGTCGTCGTCTCCGCGAGACGCTGGACCGCTACCCGAACGCCACCGAGTTCCGGTGGGTTCAGGAGGAGCCGGCCAACCAGGGTGCGTGGCCGTTCTTCGGTCTCGCTCTGCCCGAGTTGCTGCCCGACAAGCTGTCCGGGATCAAGCGCATCTCGCGTCGTTCGATGTCGGCACCGTCCTCGGGTTCGAGCAAGGTGCACGCTGTGGAACAGCAGGAGATCATCGACGAAGCGTTCAGCTGAGCGTTTGACTGATCTGCCACTGAGCCGGGTCGAGTTCACTCCACGGAGCGGATTCGACCCGGTTTCGTGGTATCTGGACCTGCCCTCGGTGGCGGAACTGTGCGACAACGGGCTGGCATTCGAGCGGCCGGTCACGGTGGTCGTGGGTGAGAACGGTGTCGGGAAGTCGACGCTGGTCGAGTCGATCGCCGCGGCCTGGCAGGGCGGGTTCCGCGGGGCGCAGGACCGGTTGTGGTCGGCGGGATCCAGCCCCGAGGACGCGGACCTCGGCACTCACCTCACGTGTGTCGGCGCGCGGCCGCAGCCGTACGGCGGGTGTTTCCTGCGTGCCGAGTCGATGCATTCGCTGTTCGGTGCGGCCGACGAGTCACGTCCCCGCGCGGACGATCTGTCGTTCAATCAGCTCTCGCACGGTCAGTCGTTCCTGCGGTACGTCGCCGACCGTCCGATCGGGGTGGGCCTGTGGATTCTGGACGAGCCGGAGGCCGCGCTGTCGTTCCAGTCCTGCCTGGCGCTGCTCGGGGTCATCTCGGATCTCGCCGAGGAGGGCTCGCAGGTGATCATGGCGACGCACTCTCCCCTCCTCGCCGCCGCGCCCGGCGCCGAGATCTGGGAACTCACCGACGAGGGCATCGACTACCCCGAGTGGAATCAGCTCGACCTCGTCCGCAACTGGCGGTCGTTCCTCGACGGACCCGACCGCTTCCTGCGGCATCTCTAGCCCGGCCGACCACTACCGCCCCGCCTCCGCCCGCGACCTCACGACCTGGACCGCGAGGGCGGTGACGGCGAGGAGTCCGCCGAGGGCGGCGAGGGTGAGCGCGTCGGGGTGGATCAGCGGCTGACCGCGGAACGCCTGCCACGTGAGCAGGGCGAGAAGCCCGGCGTAGGCGAGCGCCAGCACGGCCGTCACGGACGCTCGGGTTTTCTCGCTGCGGAGCCACGGAATCCGCGACGCGAGGACGCTCAGGACGAGGGCGCCGAGCAGCATCGCCTGCAGGCCGTGCAGTCCGACGAAGTGCGGGATGCGGAGGTCGCCGCCGGACGTGCTCCAGTTGGTGACCGGCAGTCCCGGATTCTCGTCGGTGACGCCGACGCTGTGCCGTGCGGCGAGTTCGACGACGCGGCCGCTCGCGTCGGTCGTGGTCTGCCGGCCCTGAAATCCCATGAGGTACCCGAGTGCCATGCCGGCCACCGCCAGGAACATGCCCGCATGGATGGCGCGGGTCAGGGGACGATCCCCCACGCGCTGGAACAGCAGTATCAGGGCGATCACGAGGTTCGCGACGAACAGTCCGGGGACACCGGTCATGAACACGTACTGGCCGATCGTGTTGACGGCGTCGTCGGACGTGTTGAAGTGGCTGAACGTTCCGCGCGCAGCCTGCACCGCGATGAATCCGACGTCGATGATGCCGGTCACGGCGAACACCGTCGCCATGGCCCGCGTCCATCGGCTGCCTCGGTGCGGGAGGGTCAGCATCCACGCCAGGGTGGCCCCGTAGAGCGCGAAGGAGACCGCGAACTTCAGCGGTTTGAGCCACACGGACACCCCGAGCACGGTCCGGTCGTCGACGAGGAGTCCGACGGCGCAGACGAGTGCGAGGGCGGTCATCGCGGCGACCATCACCGCCAGCGGCACCTGGCGGGACTCGACGATGCGGGAGCGGAGATCGAGGGTGGTCATGACGAGAACGCTAGGAACGTCGAATGCGTCGCCACGTCACGCCGGGGAATGAAACCGGTGTCACCCGCGGGTATTACGGGTGTACCCCGAGTACTAGGGGTGTCAGGTGGTGGTGGCCGACACCAGCGCGGCGGCGATCTCGGGTGCGGCGGCGATGGCGAGCGCGGGGAGGGCCTGGACGTTGAGTTCGATCAGTTCGTCGCGGGTCAGGTGTGGGTCGCGCAGCCAGGTGATCGTGACTTCCTCGACGTAGGCGATCCAGCCGCGGACGGCGAGTTCGACCGCCCGGGTGGGCTCGACACCGATCGCGGGCAGTTGTTCGAGGGTCCGTGCGGACATCACGGCCCGGGTCTCCTCGAAGACGGCACGCATGTCCGGGTCGCCACTCGCCGTTCCCCGCAGGAGCGACACGTACGTGCCACGGTTCTCGCTGACGTAGTCGACGTACGACGCGAGCACCGAGCGCAGGATCTGCATCGGATCCCGCGCTTCCCCGACGTACGGGTCGGGGGCGGTGCGGGCGAGCATCTCGCTGCTGGTGTGCCGGACGATCTCGAGGTGGAAGTCGTGCTTGGACGCGAAGTAGTGGAACAGGAGGCCGCGGGAGACACCCGCCTGATCGGCGATGTCCTCGACGGAGATCTGCTCGAGCGGGCGCTGCGCCAGCATCTTCGCACCGAGATCGATCAGTTGCGCGCGCCGTTGTTCGGGGTTGAGACGGGTCCGCTTCACGACGTCCATGAGACAAGACTACTGAATGAAGGTCAATAGGCTATTGACTGCCCCTCAATAGCGCCCTATGGTTTCTTACATGAGTCTCCCCGTCACAGATACTTCCGCCACCACCGCAGGTGTCCGGCACATCGACACGCTGATCATCGGCAGCGGGTTCGCCGGCCTCGGGGCGGCGATCAAGCTGACCCAGGCAGGCAAGACCGACTTCCTCGTGCTCGAACGCGGCACCGACGTCGGTGGTACCTGGCGAGACAACACGTACCCGGGTGCGGCGTGCGATGTTCCCTCACATCTGTACTCCTACTCGTTCGCACTGAACCCGGAGTGGACCCGGTCGTTCTCGACGCAGCCCGAGATCCAGAAGTACATCCAGTCGGTGGCCGACAAGTACAAGGTGCGCGACAAGCACCTCTTCGGCTGTGACGTGCAGTCCGCCCACTGGAACGAGTCGACCACACGCTGGGAGGTCACCACCACGAAGGGGAACTTCGTCGCGAAGGTCCTCGTCTCCGCGGTCGGCGCACTGTGCGAGCCGTCCCTCCCCGACATCAAGGGCATCGAAGGCTTCCAGGGCGAGATCTTCCACTCCGCCCGCTGGAACCACGACGCCGACCTGACGGGCAAGCGTGTCGCCGTCATCGGCACCGGCGCCTCGGCGATCCAGATCGTGCCCGCCATCGGCAAGAAGGTGTCGCACCTCGACGTGTACCAGCGCACGGCGCCGTGGATCCTGCCCCGCGCGGACCGCGAGTACACGAAGCTCGAGCACGCCGCGTTCAAGTACCTCCCCGGCTTCCAGAAGCTGTGCCGCACCGGCATCTACTGGATGCGCGAGAGCCAGGTCGTCGGACTCGCGAAGGCCCCGGTCTTCATGAAGCCGCTGCAGCTCGCGGCCGAGCGCCACCTGCGCCGCCAGATCAAGGACAAGGATCTGCGCAAGAAGGTCACGCCGAACTTCCAGATCGGCTGCAAGCGCATGCTGATCTCGAACAACTACTACCCCACCCTCGCGCAGGACAACGTCGACCTGGTGACCGACGGCATCGCCGAGGTCACGGCCGACTCGGTGGTCTCGAAGGACGGCACCGTCCGCGAAGTCGATGCCATCGTCGTCGCCACCGGCTTCCACGTCACCGACTCCCCCACGTTCGAGGGCATCTTCGGCAAGGACGGCCGCTCGCTCGCCGACGTCTTCGACGAGGGCGGCCAGCAGGGCTACAAGGGCGCGGCGATCGCGAACTTCCCCAACATGTTCTTCCTGGTGGGCCCGAACACGGGTCTGGGCCACACCTCGATGGTCTTCATGATCGAGTCGCAGCTCAACTACCTCGTCGACGCCCTTCAGACGCTCGACAAGTACGGCATCGGCAAGATCGAGGTCCGTCAGGACGCCCAGGACCGGTACAACGCCGAACTCCAGGAGAAGCTGTCGCACAGCGTCTGGAACAACGGTGGGTGCGCGAGCTGGTACCTCGACAAGCACGGCAACAACACCACGCTGTGGCCGGGCTTCACGTTCCAGTTCCGGAACGAGACGAAGCGCTTCGACCTCACCGCGTACGACAGCGTGGCCACCGCCGATCTGCCTGCACCCGTGCACGTGAACGGCAAGACCCCCGGCCCCGCCGCCATCCCCGCACAGATCGCCCTCGACGACGACAAGGTGACAGCACAGTGAGCGAGTTCGCAGGCAAGGTAATCGTGATCACCGGAGCCGGTTCCGGTATCGGCAGGGCGCTCGCCCTCAACCTGGCACGCCGGGGTGCCAGGTTGGCGATCTCGGACATGGACACGGTCGGGCTCGCCGAGACGGCACGCCAGGCCGAGGCGCTGGGCGCCGAGGTCAAGGCCGATCACCTGGACGTCACCCAGCGCGAAGCGGTGCTCGCGTACGCCGACGAGGTGCGGGCGCACTTCGGCAAGATCAACCAGGTGTACAACAACGCCGGCATCGCCTACCACGGTGAGTTCGAGAAGTCCGAGTTCAAGGACATCGAGAAGATCATGGACGTGGACTTCTGGGGAGTCGTCAACGGCACCAAGGCCTTCCTGCCGCATCTCATCGCGTCGGGCGACGGCCACGTCGTGAACGTCTCCAGCCTCTTCGGTCTGCTGTCCATGCCGGGTCAGAGCGCGTACAACTCGGCGAAGTTCGCGGTGCGCGGTTTCACCGAGTCGCTGCGCCAGGAGATGCTGATCGCCAAGCACCCCGTGAAGGTGACGTGTGTGCACCCCGGTGGCATCAAGACGGCCATTGCCCGCAACGCCACCGCGGGACCGGGTGAGGACCTCGACACGTTCGCGAAGTTCTTCGACCAGAAGCTTGCCCGCACCACGCCGGAGGCGGCTGCCGAGACCATCGTGAACGGAGTTCGCAAGAGCAAGCCGCGCGTCCTGATCGGCGCCGACGCCAAGTTCCTCGACGCCTGGGTGCGGCTCGTCGGACCGAGTTACCAGCGTGTGGTTGCCCTCGTCGCCGGACGAGTCCTCCCGAAGTCGAACTGAGGTACCGATGAGCTTCCACCTGCCGCTGCCGGTCGTCGCGACGGCCCTCCGGCCGTTCTACCGACTCAGCCTCAACGCCCGGCTTCCGTACACCGTGCAGCGGGCGCTCCTCGACCTCGGCGCTCCGTTGCAGCAGGTGCCCGCAGGTGCCGTCGTCCGCCCGACCTTGCTGGCCGGGCGGCCGGCGGAGCGAATCACGGTGGGACCCACCGAACGCCGGGGCGCGGTGCTCTACCTGCACGGCGGGGCGTACACGATCGGTTCGCTCGCCACGCACCGTTCGCTGGCCGCTCACATCGCCAGGGAATCCGGCAGCGTCGTCTACACCCTCGACTACCGCCTGGCCCCGGAGCATCCGTTCCCGGCCGGGCTCGAGGACGCGGTCGCGGCGTACATGGAGCTGAACACCGAACACGGTTACGAGACAGAGCAACTCGCCATCGCGGGCGATTCGGCGGGCGGTGGCCTCACGGTCGCCACGGCGCGCCGCCTGATCGACCGGCACGGTGTGACTCCGGCCGCGTTGGCGCTGATCGCTCCGTGGGTCGATCCCGGCAGGCGTGACACGTCCCGGGACCGGGATCTCGTGGTCAACACGGCGTGGTCGTTCGACGCCGCCGAGAAGTACCTGGGCAACGGGGACGCACACGATCCGGGTTACGCACCGCTGCACGGAAATCTGGCGGGACTGCCGCCGACGCTGATCCATGTCGGGGTGGACGAGGTGCTCTACCCGCAGATCATGGAATTCGTCGACAAGCTGAACGAGTCGGATGTGGACGTCACCCTCACCGAGTACGCCCGGCTGTGGCACGTCGCCCACCTACAGGCGTCCCTGGTCCGCGAGGCCGCGGATGCGGTCGCCGAACTCGGGGCGTTCCTGGGTTCACAGATGAGCGTCGAGCCACACCCGCGCCACGTCGGCTGAATCGGCACCACCGCGGACCTGGCC
>NZ_JBLWIT010000161.1:241266-246521 GCF_048381435.1 Rhodococcus mengyinensis
TCATGTCGGCCAGGTCCGCGGTCGTCAGCTCACCCGCCACGACGTTGAGTGCCTTCAGCTGGGCTTCGGTGAGAGTTCCGATCCGGAACAGCGGCACCACGTTCTGTGCGGTGAACACGTGCTCGTCGTCCGCCAGCAGCACCAGATCGGCGTCCGAGACGTCCGGTGACGCGGTGGTCACCCCGGCCACCCGCACGGCTCCGTCCGACGGTGCCGGAGCGGCGAGTTCGCCGACGGCGGCCGCGTCGTCGGCCACTGTCCGGGTCTGCGCGAACGTGCAGCCGGTGACGTCGGGAAGCGCGTCGGCCTCGAACGCCGGGGCCAGCACGGCTGTACTGGTGGTGCACGAGGGAACGAGTTCGTCCAGGGTGGTGAGATCCAGCTGCCCGGACGTCTGCGAGGTCACGGCCAGCGCCGACCTGTCCTCGGCGGCCGCGAAGTCGGAGATCGAAAGCCCCTGTGGCAGAGCCCTGCTCAACGCCTCGAACACCTCGTCCTGTTCCGTCTCCGTCGATTCGGGGTCGTAGTAGCGCAGCAACCGGCCCGTGAACTCCGGCACCAGGTTGACGTTTCCGGCATCGAGCTGTCCGAGGTACGTGGTCCGGTCGCCGAGTCCCCCGTCGGTGATGACCGACGCCCCGGTCGAACGCAGGGCACCGGCATAGATTTCGGCCAGGATCCAGCTCTCCGCGCCGTCACCCGCTCCCACCACGATCTCGCCCTGCCCTTGCCCCGCGGAACCGTCGAGGGTCGTGTCACCGCCTGCGCATCCCGACGCCGCCCCCGCGACCAGCAGCAGTGCGAACCCGGCGATCAGGGCCCGGGACCATGCCGCCGGGCGCTCGGCCGATCCGTCTGTCCGTGTGTGTGCCACGTCGAGCCTTTCGTTTACCTCGAGCTGGTCGAAAACCGTGCTCTGTCCGCCCCTATCGTTACACTGGCCAACCGATGGCGCGGACACGCGTCCACCGGCTTCCGTCGGCAGGTCCGGCGCCGGTGACAACGGGAAGGACGCTCATGCGCACCTCACGAATTCTGTCGGGCTTCGCCCGCCGCTCCGTTGGCAGTATCGCTCTCGCGACGGTCGCCGTCGTGTCGCTCGCGGCGTGCGGTGGCGGCGGATCCGACCCCCTGTCCGCCGGCGGCGACGGATCGGGTGACGACCCCAACACGATCATCGTGGGATCCGCGAACTTCCCCGAATCGGAGACGGTCGCGAACATCTACACCGAGGTCCTCCGCGCCAACGGGTTCGACGTGACGACGAAGTTCAACATCGGCAGCCGTGAGGCCTACATCCCTGCGCTCGAGGACGGGTCGATCGACGTCATCCCCGACTACACGGGCAACCTGCTGCAGTATCTCGACCCCGATTCGACGGCCACGAGCGCCGCCGACGTGGACGCCGCGCTGCCTGCCGCGCTGGGTTCGGAACTGACGATCACCACACCGGCCCCGGCCGAGGACAAGGACGCCGTCGTCGTCACGAAGGAGACGGCGCAGCGCTGGAACCTCACCTCCATCGCGGATCTCGCGGCGCACTCGAACGAGGTGAAGTTCGGTGCTCCCGCCGAATTCCAGGAACGTCCCGGTGGCCTGCCCGGCCTGAAGGCCAAGTACGGCCTCGACATCACAGCAGACAACTTCGTCCCGATCGCCGACGGCGGCGGTCCCGCCACGGTGGACGCCCTCGCGTCGGGACAGATCACGGCCGCCGACATCTTCACGACGTCCCCGGCGATCGCGCAGAACGGTTTCGTGGTGCTCGCGGATCCGCAGAACAACTTCGCGGCGCAGAACGTCGTGCCGGTGGTACGCGCAACCAAGTCCTCGGACAAGCTGACCCGGGCGCTCGACGCACTGTCGGCGAAGCTGACCACCGAAGAGCTTGTCGCGCTCAACGATTCCGTGTCGGGTGACGCGAAAACCGAGCCGGCGGCGGCCGCGAAGCAGTGGGTGACGGACCAGGGGCTCGACAAGCCGGTCTCGTGAGGAGCCTGCCGTGATCACATTCTCGGGAGTCACCAAGCAGTACCCGGACGGCACGACGGCGGTCGACAACCTCGACCTCGAGATCGACGCCGAATCGTTCACGGTCTTCGTCGGGCCCTCCGGCTGCGGCAAGACCACGTCGATGCGGATGATCAACCGGATGATCACCCCGACCGCGGGAACGATCACGGTCGACGGCCGCGACATCGCCCAAACCGACGCGGTGAAGCTCCGACTCGGCATCGGCTACGTCATCCAGAGCGCGGGACTGCTGCCGCACCGCACGGTGGTCGACAACGTCGCGACCGTGCCGGTGCTGCGCGGCGACTCACGACGCAACGCCCGCAAGGCCGCGTTGGCGGTGCTCGAACGCGTCGGACTCGATCCGGCGCTGGCATCCCGCTATCCCGGGCAGCTGTCCGGCGGGCAGCAGCAACGCGTCGGGGTCGCGCGGGCGCTGGCCGCCGACCCGCCGATCCTGCTGATGGACGAGCCGTTCAGCGCCGTCGATCCCGTTGTCCGCGAAGACCTGCAGGCCGAGATGCAGCGCCTGCAGGCCGAGATGCGCAAGACGATCGTGTTCGTCACCCACGACATCGACGAGGCCGTCAAGCTCGGCGACCGGGTGGCCGTCTTCGGGCCGGGTGGCCGGTTGCAGCAGTACGACGCGCCCGACACGGTGCTGTCCGCGCCGGCCACCGATTTCGTCGCCTCGTTCGTCGGACGCGACCGCGGGTACCGCGGGCTGTCGTTCCGGACGGCAGATCAGGTTCCGCTGCACACCATCCGGACGGCGACCGAGAAGGAGTTGCCCGGGCTCCGGCTCGAACAAGGTGAATGGGTCCTGGTCGTCACGGATGCGGGCGTTCCGCGGGGCTGGATCGACGTCACCGGCGTCGAGGGGGCGCGGGCCGGACGGCCCGTCTCCGAATGCACTGCGGCGGGCGGATCCCTCTTCTCCCCCGGTGCCGACCTGCGGCAGGCCCTGGACGCGGCCATCTCCTCGCCGTCGGGCATCGGAGTGGCCGTCGACGCCGACGGCACGGTCACCGGCGGCATTCTCGGCTCCGAGGTGATCGCGAAGCTGGCCGAGCAGCGGGCAGCCGAGGATCGCGCGAGGGGTGAGCACTACTTCACTGCCCCACCGGCAACCCCGGACGGGCCGTGATCCCATGCGATGGCTCATCGACAACTTCTCGGTCGTCGTCGACCTGACGAAGACCCATCTCTATCTCGCACTGGTTCCGCTGCTGATCGGGTTACTCATCGCGGTCCCGGTCGGGACCGCGATCCGGGGTGCGTCCTGGCTGCGGAAGATCACGCTGATCGTCGCGGGTATCGCGTTCACGATCCCGTCGCTGGCATTGTTCGTGACGATCCCCTCCGTTGTCGGACTGCAGATCCTGGACCCGCTCAATGTGGTGATCGCGCTGACGATCTACTCCACCGCCCTGCTCATCCGCGCCGTGCCCGAGGCCCTCGACTCCGTTCCCGCCGACGTCGTCGACTCCGCCACCGCGATGGGTTTCACCCGGCTCCGCCGGGCCCTGACCGTCGAATTGCCCCTCGCGCTACCCGTTCTCGTCGCGAACGTGCGAGTGGTGGCGGTGACCAACATCTCTCTGGTGTCGGTGGGTTCGCTGATCGGGATCGGCGGTCTCGGCACGCTGTTCACCCAGGGCTACCAGCGAGACTATCCGGACCAGATCCTCGCCGGGATCATCGCGATCGTCGTTCTGGCCCTCGCGTTCGACCTGCTGCTGTTCCTGGTCGGGCGGGCACTGACACCGTGGACCCGGCAGCAGAAGGTCCGGCGCACGCCACTGGTCGCGGGACAGTCGGCGGCCCCGGCCGCAGGGGAGGCTTCGTGAACATCTTCGGCGGCGCATGGGAGTACATCGTCGATCCGGGAAACTGGTCGGGCAGCACCGGAATCGGCGCCCGCATCCTCGAGCACCTCTGGTACAGCTTCCTGGCGGTCGCACTGTCCGCGGTGGTCGCGGTGCCGATCGGTCTGATCATCGGGCATCTGCGCAAGGGTGACGTGGTCGTGGTCGGTCTCGTCAACGCGCTCCGGTCGTTGCCGACACTGGGTCTGCTGACGTTCCTGGTGCTGCTGCTCGGACTGGGACTGATCCCGCCGATCCTCGCCCTGGTGATCCTCGGAATCCCGCCGGTGCTCGCGGGCACGTACGCGGGTGTTGCGAACGTCGACCGGACGGTCGTGGACGCCGCCCGCGCGATGGGGATGACCGAGTGGCAGGTCCTCACGCGTGTCGAGGCCCCGAATGCGCTGCCGCTCATGCTCGGCGGGCTGCGCAACGCCACCCTGCAGATCATCGCGACTGCAACGGTTGCTGCGTATGTCAATCTCGGCGGCCTGGGCCGCTACATCTTCGACGGATTGGCCCTGCGCCAGTACGACCGGGTGCTTGTCGGTGCGCTGCTCGTGACGATCCTCGCTCTGGTCGTGGACGGCCTGCTCGCGCTGGCGGTGTGGGCGTCCGTTCCCGGGACCGGCCGCCTGCGCCGCAATCCGAGCGCCGAACAGATCGCCGAACGCGCGTAATAGCGAACATGTCGCCCAACGGCAAACACCCCGACACCGGAACCGTGGGTGCGGGTTCCGGATCGGGGTGCTCGACGGATTCTCGCTAGTCGGTGACGCCTTCTGCGCGAGCAGCGGCGGCGACTGCCTCCGCGACAGCGGGGGCGACGCGAGGATCGAGCGGGCTGGGAACGATCTTGTCTACAGCCAGCTCGTCACCGACGACCGAGAGGATTGCCTCGGCGGCGGCGAGCTTCATACCTTCGGTGATCCGGCGGGCACCGGCATCGAGCGCACCCCGGAACACCCCCGGGAAGGCCAGCACATTGTTGATCTGGTTCGGGAAGTCCGAGCGCCCGGTGGCCACGATCGCCGCATGCTTGCGGGCGATGTCCGGGTGGATCTCCGGGTCCGGGTTCGACAACGCGAACACGATCGAACCCTCCGCCATCGTCGCGATCAGCTCCTCCGGCACCGTGCCCGCGGACACCCCGAGGAACACATCCGCCCCATTGAGGGCTTCGGCGGTGCCGCCGCGGCGGCCGGCCGGGTTGGTGCGTGCGGCCAGATCGACCTTGACCGCGTTCAGATCCTGCCGATCCTTGGACACGATGCCCTTGGAGTCGAGCACCGTGACATCGGCGATCCCGGCGGCGAGCAGGATGTTCGCGCAGGCGACACCGGCGGCGCCGGCACCGGAGATGACGACCCGCAG
>NZ_JBLWIT010000162.1:0-53802 GCF_048381435.1 Rhodococcus mengyinensis
TCGACATTACCGACCGCAGATATATCCGTACACGCCGTTCGTCCTGCGTGACTTCACCGACATCCCGTGGTTGTTTACCGACCACGGATCGGGATGTCCGTCATGTTCGGGTCGAGATTTGGAGGGCGTGTGGTGTTGCGAATGGTGGTCGGGGACCTCCGGGTTCAGCGGATCGACCGCGCCGGCGGGCGGCGATCGTGGACGATCGTCTGGCCGGACGGGCGCGAGCATCGGGAGGCGGACCGGTTCCTGCGCTGTTTCGACGGGTCGGGCACGCAGCGGACGTATGCCTACTTGTTGGTGGATCATCTGCGCTGGCTGGAACGCGAGTGCCTGACGTTGGACAAGGTGGTGCTGCGGGATCTGGAGCGGTACATGGGCATCGTCGGCGCCGAGGTGGCGATGCCGTTGGGCGAGCCGTGGCGGGTCGGCAAACGCCCGTACGGGCATGCCGCACTGACGACCGCGGCGGCGTGCGTGAAGGGGTTCTACCTGCATCAGGCCGCGCTGGGGATGAATCCGGAGTTGGGCGCGGGCCTGGACAAACGCCGACTGCCGACCCGGGCGGACCGGCGGCGCTCGTTTCTGGGGCATGTTGCGACATCGCTGCCGGCGAATCCGCTGGCGCCGACCGGGCCGCGGCGGCGACATCCGAAGATGCTGCCGGACGGGGCGCGGGACGCTCTTCTGCCGGTGATGAATTCGGCGCGGGACGCCATGGTGGTGACCTGGCTTGGAGATGCCGGCTTGCGGATCGGTGAGTTGTGCGGGCTGCATCTGGTCGACCTGCATCTGCGCGAGGATGCGGACTGCGGGCAGTGCCGGGCACCGCACCTGCACGTGTGTCACCGGCCGGACAATCCGAACCGGGCCGAGGCCAAGACGAAGCATCCGTGGCGCGTCGACGACGGCGTGATCACCGGCGGCCTGGTCAAGCGGGTCAGCCCGGCGATGATCCACACCTACTTCGACTACATCACCGGCGAATACCCTTGTGGTGGAACAGATCACGGAATGCTGCTGGTGCAATTGCACGGCGCCGCGGCGGGGCGGCCGTGGGCGCCGGTGGCCGCTCGCCGGATGCTGGCGCGGGCCGGAGACCGCGCGGGACTGGGAAAGGTGCGACCACACCAATTCCGGCACTCCTTCACCAGTGCCGTGCTCGACGCCTCGAAGGGCAACCTGTTGATCGCCCGCGACGCGGGCGGCTGGGCATCGGCGGCGATGGTCGGCGAGGTCTACGGGCATATCGACGTGCACGACCCGGCATTCGACGCAGCGCTGCGGCAGGTCTGGGGAGGGCAGCGGTGAACGCCCCGATCGGACTGTTGCCGGCCGCCCTCACACAGCCAGACGACCGGGAGGGCCGTGACCGACTGGAGATCCTGACCGCGCTGATCAACGGCCCGTCGTTCGACCCGATCTTCCGTCCCGACGTGATCGAGGTTCCGCCGGGTCATCCGGTTTATCGGTGGGAATGTCTTGTCGCCGACTGTGAGCGGCCCGCCAGCGCTGGCCTGGATCTGTGTGGTCAGCATCGTGAGCAGTGGGCGCGTGAGCGGGCACATGGTGTCGGGAAGGCCGCGTTCCTGAGCGCGGCGACGGGATTGGCACGTCACGTCCGGGTCGCCGACGCCGCGTGTCGGCTCTGTCCGGACCGCCCGGTCGCCCAGACCGATCAACAATTGTGCCGAGCGCACTCGATGCGCTGGCTCCGCGACCGCAAGGCGGAAGGCGCAGGCTGCGACTTCGAGACGTGGCTGACCGGGCAGCAGGCGCTGCCCGGATACGGGCCATGCCAGGTGGTGGTGTGTGGCAACCGGGCGGACTCACCGTTGGGACTGTGTTCTCGCCACGGCGCCCGCTACACCCGAGACGGCAAGCCCGGCGGCGCGGCACTGCCGCGCAGCTGGTGGCACCGCTACGAGAACAACGGCCGGCGGGTCCCGGTCGGCTACGACGACGAGCAGGAATTCCGACGGTGGTGCGCCGCCGCGGCAGCGCCGCCGTTCCGCGGGCAGATCAACCTGCTCGGGTTGCGGCCGTTGGTGCGCGCGGAGCTCAAGTGGGGCCTTTTCATCCACGCCCGGCGCGCCCGGCCCCAACGCTGGGATCTCGGATGGATCCGCTCGCTGGTAACCACCTGCCGCGCCCTGGAACTGGACACCCTGACCGACTTCGACCGCAGCGCGGGTGAGGCCCCGGTACCGGCCGCGGCGATCATCAAGGAAGTGCAACGCGAGCTGCGGCTGGTCTACTTCACCCCGGCCGACACCAAGGACGCCGGGTTCCTCGAAACCGATCACTTTGGGGTCCGGTTCCCGCATCGGGGCAGCCACTTCGATCTGACCGACATCGGCCAACGCTGGCTGCGCGACCTCACCTGGGACCACCTGGCCGGCCTGCTGGCCTCTGCGCGCTGCCCCCGCACCGGCGGCGTGTTCGACGCAACCCGCAGGGCAGCAGTGGAACTGGGAGCGTTTCTCGAGATCGACGCCCCGGACGGCGGCCACGACCCACGAGTGCTCGGCACCGAGCACATGCGCCGGTTCGTCGCCGACCAACGCCGCCGCGAACGCGACGGCCTGGCGTCGCTGGCAGTGAAACGCCCCGACGGGTCGGCCAGCACCGTGACCACCACGACACGGTCACTGGTGTTCAACGCCGTCCGCAAGATACTGCGGGAAGCCCTCGACGACGGCAGCGCCGACCGGATCGGGCTGCGCCGCGAATTCATCGTCGCCGTCCCCACCGCCGGAGCGACCACCGGGCGAACCCCACGCCGCCCGTTCCCCGACGAGGTCGCCCGGGCCCTGGCCGACCCCGACAACCTGCGTCGCCTCGCCGACATCCATGATCCGCTCGACCGCGGACTACGCGACATCTGGGAGACCACCGTCATCACCGGCCGCCGCATCGGCGAGGTGGTCGGCGTCCGATGGGACTGCCTGGGCCGCTACGGCGGACTGCCGATGTTCTGGCACGACCAGACCAAGGTCGGCAACTACGACGCCGCCATCCGCATCCCCCAACGACTCCACGACCTGCTCGCCGAGCGGAAACGCAAGACCATGGACCGGTTCATCGCCGAACACGGCCGCCGGCCCACCGACACCGAAAGCGCACGCATGGCATTGTTCCCGGCCACCCGCCTCAACCCCGACGGCAGCATGTCGATCAGCAGGCAATGGTTCCACCGCCGGTTCAAAGAATGGGTCGACTCCCTCGACATCGGCCCTGCCGTTCCCCACCAGGCGAGACACTCCCTGGCGACCAATCTGCTGCGCGCCGGCGCGTCCCTCACCCACATCCGCACCTACCTGGGTCAGGTCAGCGACCGAATGGCCGAACACTATGTGCACCTGTCGAATTCAGACCTCGAGGAGGTGCTGGCGCACGTCTGGGTCGCCGGTCCCGGCGCGGTCAGCCCCGGCGAATTCCTCGCCGGAGACGCTACACCCATGACCCGTGAGCAGGCGCAGGCGTTGGCGGTCGACCTGTCGCGGCGCAGCACCCCCGCCGAGGGCGGGTTCTGCACCTTCCAGCCCGTCGTCGACGGCGGCAGCTGCCCCTGGAACCTGGACTGCCACAACTGCGACAAGTTCGTCCTGTCCGGCGCGGACCTGCTGTATTGGCGGCGCAAACGCGAGCAATGGCGGCAACTCGCCGAGGGTGCACCCGACGACGCCACCGCCGACTACCTGCACCAACATTTCGAACCCACCGCCCGCGCCATCGACGGACTCGAGAAAGCCCTGGCAGGGCTCGGCCTCCTCGACCAGGCACTCGCGGTCGACCTGCGCAAACCCCAGGACTACTTCCACCGCGTCTGGACGGTCGCCTTCCGCGCCGCCGACCTCACCGATGCCGCGCACGCCGAGAACGACCACAGCGAAGGAGAAACCGACGCATGAGCACCCCGGCTCAGCCACGCACCGCCGCGGCGCTGGCCTCCCGCCGACGCGCCACCCAAGCCGCCGTGGACCGCGTCCACGACGCCATCGCCCGGCTCCGCCGCGAACGAACCCCCGTCAGCACGGCCGCCGTCGCCCGCCACGCACGAGTTTCTCGAACGTTTCTCTACACCAACGCCGAGGCCAGAACCGCGATCGACGCAGCGAAAGCCGCAGCAGGCGAACAACATCACCAACCTCGCGACGAACCCGACGATCGGCAGGAGGCGACCTGGCGCGAGCGGGCCCTCAACGCCGAGCACGGACTCAAGTCCGCCAACACCGAAATCCTGACTCAACGCACCCGCATCGGCGAACTCCTCGGCCGCATCCGTGACCTGGAAGCCGAATGGACCGAGGAATCCATCCAGCGCGTCACCACCGAGAACACCACGCTCAAACAACGCGTCCACCAACTCGCCGGCGACAACCGCGGCCTCGACGAGCGATTGACAGCCGCGCGTTCCAACCTGCGGTTCCAAGACAGGCGAATCGCCGACCTCGAAGCACAACTGGCCGATGCACGGACTCGCCCATGATCACCACTCCGGCACGCTCTGATCCGCCCACCTGCCAGACCGTCGAACTCCCCGCAATCCCGAACCATCTTCGCGGGACGAATTCGGGATTCGACCAACCCGGCCCCCTACGCGCAAAACTCGATCCGACACGCCGCGCCGCCAAACCCAAGCCATCATCGCGAACATGTAAACTACGCATACTCGCAGGTCAAAGGCGTATCCGGGCGTCCGCGGTCGGTAAAATCGACGAGGCGCACTACTACAAGAACCTCGCCCGAGCCTCCAACAGCGCCGATCTGTCCCTGCCCGAAGGCTCCCAGCGCGCCAGCGATCTGGAGATGAAAGCCCGCCTCCTGCGGGACCGCGCCTACCTCCGCAACATCGAGGCCGGCCGCCCGGACGCCCCAGCGAAGGCGATCGCGTTCGCCACCGGCACCCCGGTCAGCAACTCGATGAGCGAACTGTGGGTGATGAACCGGTATCTGCGGCCTGACCTGCTCGAAAAGGCCGGAGTCAGCCACATCGACGCCTGGGCGCAGACCTTCGCCAAACAGCGCACCACGGTGGAAATGAACGTGACCGGCACGTCGCTGCGGCCGGTCTCGCGGATGGCCGAGTACCAGAACCTGCCGTCGCTGATGTCGATGGTGGACCAGTTCCGGGACGTGGTGACCGAGGACCAGATCCCGGTCGAGTTGCCCCGGATGCGGACCGGCAAGCCGATTGTCGTCGAGTTCGACCTCTCACCGCAGGTGCGGGACTTCATGTTCGACCTGGACGAGCGCATGGGCATGACCTCCGGCAAAGAGATGGACGTCGACAACGCCCTCAAGATCGCCAACGACGGCCGCAACGCATCCCTGCACCCGACCCTCGCCGGTCTGCCCGAACCCGAGCCCGAACACGACCGGATCGTCGTGGCCGCGGACCTGATCTGGGCCGCCCACACCGAACACCAGGACCTGATCACCCCCGCCGACCGGTACGGACCCGAAGCGCACGGGGTGTTCCAGATGGTGTTCTGCGACCGCGGCACACCGAAACCCGGTGCCACCGGCGGGAACAACCTCTACAGCCGGTTGCGGGACGCGCTCGTCGACCGCGGCATGGCGCGGGACGAGATCGCGTTCATCCACGACTACCCGTCCCCGAAACAGAAACAGCAGCTCTTCGCCGACTGCCGCGCAGGCAAGGTGCGGGTCCTGATCGGGTCCACCCCAAAGCTCGGCACCGGAGTCAACGCCCAACGCCTGCTCAAGCAGCTCATCTCGCTCGACCCGGCATGGACGGCCGCCGACATGCAGCAACGGTTCGGCCGGATCATCCGGCAAGGCAACGTGCACGCCGAGGTCGACGTGGTCAACATCGTCGCCCGCCGCTCCTACGACGCCACCATGTGGCAGATCATCGAACGCAAAGCCCACGCCGTGCAGCAGCTCCGCAGCAGCGACGTGCCCGACACGATGGAGGACGTCGGCGGCGACATCGCCCTGTCCGCAGCCCAGACCAAGGCCGCCGCCACCGGTGACCCCGTCTACGTCCAGGTCGTCGAGCAACAGGCGTACGTCGACTCGCTCGAATCCGAGCAGACGATGATCGCCAACGCCAACGCCGCCCGCCACGGGGCGATCGGGCGGCTCGACCGCACCGTTGCGCGCCTCGACACCGAGATCCCCGCCCTCGACGCCCACGCCGAAAAAGCCGTGGCCTGGCTGGCGATCGAAGACCGCGACCACCGCCTCCTCACCGTCGACGGCCGCACCATCGCCGACAGCGACAGCGAAAACCTGGTCGTCGCTCTCCAACACGTGCTCCAGAGCAGCTACATCGACGCCCGCGCCATCAAGAGCGACCGGCCGATCACGATGTTCGAGATCGGCGGCATCACCGTCACCGGCCGCTACCGGCCGATGAACGACGTGCTGCAACTGGCCGTGACGCCGGGCGGGCACCGGTTGCTCGACCACAAGAAGGTCCTCGAGGCGGCGTCGAGCGCGACCGCGGCCCGAGGCCTCATCCAGCAGGTCCGCAACCTGGTCAAAGAGCTCTCCGCACGTGCGGAATCGGCGCACGGGCAGCTCGCGCAGTCCATCGCCCGGCGCGACGACCTGGCCGCCCAACCGGACGGCGAATTCACCAGAGGAGAGGAACTCTCCCGCGCCCGCTATGACCTCGCCGAACTCAAGGCCGACGTCAACGCCCGGGAGAACTCCCCCGACGCGCTGCGCGCCCGTGGCCACGACCTCGACCGGCGCCGCGCCGAGGGGCTCTACTCCCGGTGGTCGCTCGAACTGAACCCCACACCCGCCTATGCGGAACGAGAAGGCGCCACCCCGGCGATGCTGGCCGCATCGGTGCCCGCACGGATGGAATCCTTCGCACGCGCCTGGGAAGCCGGGGCCGACGAGCGGGAAGAACGACGCGCCGAAGACCCGTGGAAACCCCGATCCCCCGACGGATCCCGGTTCCAGTTCGGCGCCGACCAGAACAGCGGCGAGCCGGGGGCGGTCATCCAGTGGACCGACCGATCCTGGCACTGGACAACTTGGAACGGGAATGGAGAGAAGACCAGCGGACTCGAAGACCGCCGCGACTCCGCTCGCTACGCCGCAGAGACCGCGATGCGGCGGTTCGAGAAGGATTCCGAACGGCCCGACACCAGCCCAGCTGTCGACCACGGCGTGGACGCCGAAGTCGGCGGTCATCCGCCCAGCATCACCGACATGCTCAACCGGCAGTCGCGGAAGAATCCCAGCCGAGACACAGCGCGCGACGTTGGGGGCTTCACTGCGATCGGTCGGGTATCCGACCGGGACCTCTGAATCAGAACGGAGGCGTGGACCCGTTGCACCACCTTTGAGGTGCTAGTTTGCTGGAAGAGTGCGCCTACGCATATACTTTTGACAATCGTTCGGCCCGCCCCGGTTACCGGGAGCGGGCCGGATTTATATTCATAGGCATGTCCACGCCCGTGAAGCCATTCTTGTCCATCGTCGACCAGATCGCGCGCATCAAGTCCCGAGGGATGCAGATCGACGACGAGGCGAAGGCTGCTCGCTGGCTCGAAGCTGTCGGGTATTACCGGCTCAGTGGGTACTGGCACCCGTTTCGGCTCCCTGACCCTACCGACCCCGGGCGGCGGTTGGACACGTTCGCGACAGGAACCACCTTCCAAGAAGTCGTGCAACTCTACGAATTCGATCGACACCTCAAGAGCCTCATACACAGCGGGCTCGAGCGTGTCGAAGTCGCAATGCGCAGCCAGATCGGGTACACACTCGGCCGACACGATCCTCTCGCGTACAAGGACAGTCAGTTGTTCCGATCAACCTTCGCCCACAATGCCTGGAACGCCACCGCAGGAAACCGAATTGCCCGCGGCCGTGGACGCGACCAATTCATCGACCACCATGACGCGAAATACGGAAGCCAGCTGCCGATCTGGGTTCTCACCGATGTTCTCGACTTTGCCGACATCTCCAAACTATTCGACGGCATGATCTCCGTCGATCAACGCGCTGTCGCGGACTGGTTCGACTTAGCTCCTCGCCCCGACGCGTCGAAGAATCAGAAGAAGAAGTGGAGTCGGCGCCACCCACTAGCGAACTGGCTCCTACACCTGACCATTGTTCGCAACATCTGCGCACACCACGGTCGTCTCTGGAATAGACAACTCACACCCCTCAGTACGCCTGCCACGGCACATCTTCCGGGATTCGACGGACTTCCCGCCGATCAAACCGAGCACGTCTACGGGACGATCTGCATCATCGCCTTTCTCCTGCGATCAACGTCACCCGGCAATTCTTGGACGTCGAAGGTCGAAGCTCTGGTCGAAGGCAGCTTCAGCAAGTTCAACCACCGCTCCGTCTCCGAAATGGGTTTTCCCAGCAATTGGAAGGAACTTCCGCTCTGGGCTGAATGACCCGCGTTCGACCCGCCGGTGGCCAACTATGGGGCCGCTCCCAGGTGTGAGGATAGGTCAGACGAGCGTCGTCTCAACAGTTGAGTACAACCGGGATGACTGCCAGGGAGATTCGGCGTCCCTCGTCATCCGCGGTGAGGATGTAGTCGACCTGCCTCGACGGATCGGTGGTGTCTTTGCCTCTTGTGAGGACGTAACGCGGATGGGCTTCGATAGCAGCGTGGAGCTTCCCGATGGTCGCCGCCGGATCCGCTCTCTTGATGAACATGATGAGGGCAGCTTTGCTGTCTCGCCACACTAGGTAGCCCAGGAGTTGGTTGATTGCCTCGGTCGCAGCCTTCGGGCCGTGCCATACCTTGCACTCAGCTATGAAGGCGTTGCGCCCATTCTCTCGTATGAGAATGTCGGTCTTCCCTGCGCCATTGAACAACTCGCCGGCAGCGGCTCCGTTCCAGTAACCGTTGAGAGTTCCGAGTAGCAGGTCGCGCAGCTCTTCCTCGGCGAGTTTGTTCGCCGTTCCCGGCGTTCTCTCAAGGCTTCGAGCCCATGCCTGCACTGCTTCGAGAACATCGCGGTAGATCGCCTCGTCGAGGAACGGTTCGGGTGCGAAGGTCGCTTGCGCACGGCGTTCTTGTAGCGAGACCTGCTTTCGGCGAGCGGGTATAGGCTGCCTCGGAGCCCCACTCACCTTCACGGGGATTCCTAGTGTGTCCTCGACGGATCGGTCGTTCAGGATCCGCTGTTTGCGACTGGAATAGACATTTCGGAGGGACTGCTCGGCTATGCCCAGGAAGTTCTGCAGGTCGACGTTCGCCCAATTTGCCCGTTTCTCGAGGTCGTTCTTCAGACGCTCAATACGGGTCTGGATCACGCTGGCGTTGAGGGACCGTTCAACTACTTCCAGCACAATTGAGTCACCCGACACCGTCCCTTCCAGATCCTCCATGTTGAACGTCGAAGCTTGGTAGTTGAGTAAGTCAGCTGTGCCGGTGAACGGAAAGGAGAGCGTTATCTTGCTCGCGGGTACTGTATGAATCCGGTCGCGGTGGAATTGGTCCTGAATCCGTGTCGACACTTCAGTGACAGGGCTTCGTGTCACACCCGCCCAGCTAACCCCGAACGGTTTCGGCATGTGCTTCTCGAGAAGTGCTGCAATCAGGACATTGTCGTTTTCGCTCAGGAGGTAATCGGCATTCAAGGAATTCAGTTCCTTTTGTGCCGAAGTCAACCGATCTTGCAGATAGTCGGCCAGTCGCCGGCTGGATCCCCACATCGGACTGACGTTACCGGGCACGGCGGCGGATCCAGAGTTTGGGCTATCGGTGTCGGTTCGCGGACATTCGAACAGCTTGGGTCGGCATAACTAACAAAGGTCCAACCCTGATTCATGGGACGAGATGGTTCGGCCGAGTCCATCCCTCGGGTGGTTCGTCCACCGGCAGCGGTCCGTGGCCCCTCCAGGTACCGTCCTCGTCGGCCCCGCTCATCGGTCCGGACTCCCCGTCGAGCAGCACTCGCAGCGTCGGGTCGCAGTGGCGCAGCCACCAGTTCGACATTGCTGCCGGATCGTCGGGCGCGGCGCGGGCGTCCTCGAACGCCCACCACAGCGCCGTGAGCCGGGAAACGACTTCCTGATGCCGCCACCAGCGTGGATCCCAGGACAGGCCGTGCCCGGGCTTCGGGTCGATCTTGCGGTTGACGACCTCGCAGAGATACCGCTCCACGAAATCCTGCACCCGCGTGAATGCCGGGGCGGGGAGGTCGTCGGCGTCCTCCCCCACCGGTGTCGGTTGCGGATTCGGAAGATCGGCCAGATCGTCGCCGACCCACCCGTCCGGGACCGGCTCCCACGCAAGGGAACCGTGACCGCGCCAGGTGCCGTCCTCATCGGCTCCGCTCATCGGTCCGGTCTCCCCGTCGAGCAACACCCGAAGGTGCGGCTCGCAGTGATCGACCCACCACCCGGACATGGCGGCACGGTCTTCGGTTCGCCGGCGAGCACCCTCCCACGCCCACCACAGCGCGGTCGTACGGGCGATGACTTCGTTGTGCAGCCACCATCGCCGATCCCACGACAGGCCGTGACCTGGCTTCGGATCGATCTTGCGGTTGACCACGTGGACCAGGTATCCGTGCACCCACTCGTCGACGGATCCGAAGGCCGGCTCGATTGCCGACTCGTCGTCGAGGTCGTCGAGGTCGAGTGCTTCGTCGAAGAACAGGTCGTCGCTCACAGTCGCACCTTCGCCTCTTCGATCGATTTGGCCTCGACATAACCGGTGCCCTCGTCAAAGCCGTCATCGTCGGTGCCGTGCAGCAACTCGTCCACCAGCTCCGGGCTTCCGGCGTAGCGAGCGATCGACTGACGGATCGTGTCCGCGTCCTCGGTCTCCCACCAAAACACCTTCTCGACCAGAACCGGAGGATTCGCCGGAAACGACACGATGGCACGCGACTTCGGCAGAGCGGCGAGGTCACTGACCGCCATGATCGGCCGCTCCTGCCAGCTCTGCGAAGAGCCCCCGCCCCCGCGGCCGGCGTTGCGGGTCGTGGCCTGCACCTCGTGGGCACCGATCTGATTCGACATCGCCGACAGGTACTGCTCGTCCTTGATATTGCCGCCGTAGAAGTGCACCGCACCGGCGATCATCGAATCGAGCTCCTCCCGCCCCCACACCCGGGCCCCCTGCTGCGGCGACTGCAAGATCGCGATCGGAATGACGGCACGGCCTCCGAAGTGCGAGAACTGGTCTGGGAGCTCCTTGAGGAGCACCGTGTTCGCGGCCTCGTCCAGGACTGCTACCAGCGGAACCTCCAGGCGCCCCCCGGCGGTCTTCACAGTTGGCTGCGGCAACCACCGCGGCCACCACGACGGCATGCGCTTCGGGTACTCCTTGGCCTTGGTCTGCGACGCCAGCGCCATTGCCGCCTCGAAGATCTGCCCGACCAACGCGGTGGTGAGAGGTGCGGCCGAATCGGCGCCTTCCATCGACAACGCGTAGAGCGTGTCGGAACTGGCCGCGAACGCAGCCGGATCGAACTCGTCCAGATCATGCGTTGCTGCATCGCGGCCGACGGTTACGGTGGGCTTGCTCTTCTTGTCCGTGGCGTCGACCTCGATCTTCGCCCGCGACGGCGGGGTGACCGCGGCCGCGTACTCGTCGTCGGAGAGCACATCGAGGAACCGGCGAGCCATGTCGAACACGCCGTCTCGCTGGCGTTCGGTCAATCCCTGGATCTCCCGGACGCGTCCCGCGGCACGGACTTTGCCGTACGCGGTCAGGATCTGGCATGGCGTGTCGTCCTGGTCGCGGCCCAGCCAGGTCGCCACATGCAGCAGGTCACCGCCTGCACACCCGGCGGCCAGGCAGTACAGCGCGAGCAGTTCCTTCGCGCTGCCGTCGAAGTAGGAGTCGACCCGCGCTCCCTTTGCCGTGGACGCGGAGACGAAGAACGAGGCAAGTTTGCGGGCTTCGGCCATCTTCGACAGCCCCTTGAGGGGGTTCCACCAGAAGTTCATCAGAGGCTGGCCGGTCACGCCCTGTAGGTCGAACACCCACACGCGGCCGCTCTCTTCCCGCCCCAACCTGGTCAACGCGTAGAGGTCGGGCTTGTTGCTGGTGATGATTGTTGGGCCCGGTGCGGCCAGAGCCGCCCGGACGGCCACCGCCACCGTCTTACCCATGCGAGTGCCGGCCAGGGCGACCATGACCATCTCCCACGACAGGTACACCGGCCGGTGCCCACGCACGGTGTAGCCGAGCAGAATTCCCCACGACCGCGGATCCTTCTTCTCGAACTGCGGCACCAATCGCTGGGACTCGCTGCGGCCGACGCCACGCAGTTTGCCCGGCTCGACCATCGTCTTCGCCGCCCCATCGACCGCGGTACGGCCGCGCAACGTCTTCACCGCCACCAGCACGATCACCGCGAGCAGGGTGATGCCCACCGCGATGGCGATGACGGTGGACTGCCACGGCCACGGCCGCTTACCGGTCACTGCCTCCACCAACCCGTTCACCGGGTTCCCGCTGGTGTCCAGTCCGGCGAGCGATGACCCGCCCCACCATGAGCCGAGCGCGGTGGCCACCAGGGCCAACGCGATGCCGACCAAAGTGAGCTGAACGGCCTCGGCAGACGACGACTGACCCGACCCTGTCCTGCGTGCGCGCGCCATTACGCCCCCACCCCGGGAGCCGCGAGGAGGTACACACCGAACAGCACACCGATCGTCAGCACCGAGAACAGCACTTCGACGCTGAGCGCGACCATGCAGAAGGAACGAGCCTTCCGCCGAATCGGGTGGGTCCGGAAGCGGTCAGTGCCAACCGCGAGGGCGAGCAGCACAATGGCAGGTGCGAAGAGCACCGCTGAAGCAACTCCCCCGAACTGTGCAAGCCACAGCCCCGATGAGGCCGCCTCACGCTGAGCCTCGGCGGGCACCCAGTCGGCGAAGTTCTCGCGGGCGACGATGTGCGCAAAATCGACGGTGGCCCACCAGAAGTACGCGATGATTCCGCCCATGAGAATCACCGTGGCGGCCGTGACGATCAGGTCAACTCTGCGGACGGGGATACGTTCCCCGAGTGCCCGCCGAACTCCAGCGCGGGCGTAGTTTTCGAGTGCGCGACGGGGAGCTGGCCGCTCGGTCCTTTCGGTGAGGTCGGTCAAGCTCACCACGGCATGCGCCCGCGCAAGGATGATTTCATCCTCGCGCAGCTGCGCACCCGCTTCGGTGCTGTAATCGCGCTGCACCTCGTCGATTGCGTGCTCCCAGTCCTCTCGATCGACCGTATCGACCGGAACTGTCTGCTTCGGCTGTGTCTTCATGAGAATCACTGCTTTTCCTCAACTCTCGGTAGGTCGGTCACTTGGGCCCAGCACGTGCGGTTCGCGAGCGGCGTGGGGCCGCGGCACGTCGGGTGGAGCTAGTTGGGGGCGAGGTTGTATTCGGTCAATCGCCATCCGGTGTCGGTGCGATCGACGACCGCCGTGACCTGGTGGGTGGCATAGGGGGTGGTGCTGCCGTCGCCGTGCAGCACCGTTTGGGTCAGCGTCACCGGCAGCACCTGGCGGTCGGCGGTGGCCAGGATCGGTGCGGATGCTTCGGCTGTGGCCGAGACGATGTCGCCGGATTCCTTCCACGGCTGCCACTGCGGAAGCGGTCGGATACCGGTGGCCGGCGGCTGCTGAGCTTGGGCGGCGAGGTCGCCGCCGAGCCAGGGAAGTGCCCGGGTCACCGCAGCGCCGGGCGAGGGGTCGGTGACCGGTTGCCAGGAGAACATCGCCGCCAGGGCTCTTTCGGCGACGGTGGCCGGTTCGGCGTTCGCCGGATCCTCGGTCTCGACGTGGGTGTGATCGTCGTGGCCGGAACCGGCGTCAGTCTCGGAGCCCTCGTTGGTCGCCACGATCAGCACCACGGCAACGGCCGCAACGACGAGCGCTGCGATCGCGACGAGGACCGCGATCGGTCCGCGTCTCATGAGGCCACCGCCTCATCGGCGATGAGAGTGCGCAGGTCCGTCTCGCGCCAGGACTTGTAGCCGGGTTCCCGGCACCATTCGGCGGCCGGATTGTCCTGGTCGATCTCGATCGTCACGTTCACGTGTGCGCCGAGTGCCGATCGCGTCAGGCCGGGATCGTCCGCGGCGACTTCGTGGTTGAGTACGTGCAGGGTCAACCGGGCCGCGTCGACGTCGAGTTCCTCGCGCACCTTGCCGGCGATGAACACCGCGAATTCGGCCACCGAGCGGTCTGCCGAGTCCTGGTCCCCGCTCCGGTAGGTCTTGTCGTCGTCGTGGAAGGTGTTGTAGGTGACCACGGCGCCGCCGGGACCGCAGATCGCGAAGCTGTTCACCTCGTCATCGGCGGCAGTCCACAGTTCGACCAGCGGTCCGTCCGCGGCCGCCGCCGCGATCTGCTCGCGCCGCTGCGCATAGGCCTGCTCGCGGAGATCGTTGTAGTCGATACCGAGTTGCTTGAGTAGCTCGGTCTTGAACTTGGGGAACAAGGCGGTCGTGGCCAGCTTGTGCTCTTTCGCCCATGCGTAGAGCGCGCCGTGCGAGTCCAGAGCGCGGAGGTCCTCGCTGTGCTCTTTGACGGTGCTCTTCGCCTTCTCCCAGGCCGCTGCCGTGTTGTTGCTCTTCTTCGCCATTTCGGGTCTACCTTCCGTGTCGTTGTGAGCGGTTATGCGACTGCCGCGTACTCGGTGGCGTACTGCTGGATCTGATCGGCGTAGGGGCGGGTCTGGTTGACGTAATCCGGGGACCCGGTCGGGAATCCCCCCGAGGACTGCACGGCACCGAACCCGGCGTTGTAGGCGGCCAGATACAGCTCGACTGCGCCGTTTGGTGCCTTGATCGACTTGTTGGCGACACCGGCATCGACCTGTCCGGCGATCTCGCACATGTACCGTCCCTGCGCCATGACCGCGTCGCCGACATCGAACGGGGACACCTGCCCGTTCCCGTCGTCGTCCTTGCCGTATCCGGGCCAGGTACCGGGCATGAACTGCGCCGGGCCCTGCGCCCCGCTGGGGCTGACCGCGTTCTTGTCGAAGCCCGATTCCTGTCGGATCTGCGCGGCGATCAGCGGCGGACGGATCTGCGGGCAGATGTTTCCGGCCTTGATCACCCACGGCTCGAACTCCGCGTCGAGCCTGCCCGGTGCCAGGTCTGCTTCCCCGCCGGTCACGGCCGAGTTCGGTCCGCACGGCACCGGCACCGCGCCTGGGCTTCCCGGTGTCCCCGGGGCGGCACCGTAGCTGGTCATCGTGTCGGGCATCCCACCGCCGACGGTGGTGGCATGCACGTGGTCGAAGTGATTCTGGGTGTCCGAGCCGCGGTCCTCCATCAGGTTCGACGGGCCCTCGGCGGGGATGTACTGCTGTCGCCAGATCAGGTACTCGATGTGAAACGCGGCCTTGTTCGCCATCAAGTACTCGACGATGCGGTCACCCAGTTCCTTACCGCCGCCGGTGTTGTAGTCGGGAATCATGATGTCCGCCGCTCGACCACTGGGATGGTCGTCGTAAGCGTCGACGGGTCGCCACCCGCCGATGGTCTTGACCTCGGGGAACTTCTGCGCCACGGCTCGGGCCACCCGGATGGTGTCGACCTGCCAGTGCGCTTCCGATCCCACCGATTCCGGCAGGGGTGGCAGGTCCCCGTCTGCCTGCTGTTGCGGTGCGGACGGTGCCGGTACGGCTCCGACCGGTGCATCCGGTTCGGCCGCGTCGGCGAGCCACCCGGTCGGGTCGACCGCTTCGCCACCGTTGCGCCCGCCCTGCCAGATTTCGAAGTGCAGATGGGCTCCACCGGGGCCGGGCGGCGAGACTTCCCCGTTGTACCCGACCTTGCCGATCTGCTGTCCGGCCCGAACCTGCTCACCGGCCTTGACCATCAGGTCTTCCTCGAACATGTGACCGTAAACGCTCGAAAACATCTGCCCGTCGACGTTGTGGTCGATGACGATCCACTGCCCGAAACCCGCCGCCGGACCGGACGCGGAGACCACACCGTCCGCGGTCGCGTAGATGGGTTCACCTGCGGCCGAGCCGAAGTCCTGCCCGTTGTGCATCGTGCCCCAGCGGGGGCCGAAACCCGAGGTCAGCTGGTAGGTGCCGTCCTTCATCGGCTTGACCTTGGTCCCGGCCGGAAACGTTGCGGCCGGGGCTCCGCCCGGAGGGCACACCTCGGATTCTTCGTCGCTGGGGAAAATCAGCAAGATCAACGCCAGAATCAGGACCACGAACGTGGCGATGAGAGCGACGCCGATCTTTCCGGCAGGGTTCTTCACGGTCAGTCGCTCCCGTGTCCGAGAACGCCGGCAGCCCTCTGCAACAGGAGTACCTGCTGTTGGAGCGATCGGATCGCCAAGACGGCGTCCGCGGGGAACTGGTCGGTTCGGGCCGCCCCGCGCTCGGCGCGCACCCAGTTACGCAGGGTGGTCACCGGGATACGCAGTGATGCTGCGACCGTCACGATCGCGTCCTCACGGGATGAGGCGACCTTCATCTGTTCATCGACGAGGGACAGGCACTTACTGCGGAAGTCCTGGGTGTATCTACGGCGCGCCATCTCACGCCGCCTCGTCGTAGTACTCGTCGGAATCACCCGCGAAGGTGTACCGGTAATTGGTGTCGTGGACGCCGGATTCGATCTCCGAGGGCATGAGTACGGTCTGCATCGGGATACCTGGTGCTCCTTGTTCACCGATCTTGATGATGAATTTGCCCTGCCCTGGTGGTGCGCTCATCGACCCGGACTCACCTGTGAGAGCTGACGGCGACGACCAGGAGGTGATGTCGGCGACCTCGGTATCGGTGAACGGTTTGATCTCCGAAAGCCTGCGCATCTCGGCCCGAGGCAATGCCCCGACCACCAGAGCGGCGGCACGCTCGACCAACCCCTGGGCGGTCTGTACATCAGCCTTTCGTGCGAGCGAGCGCAGGTCACCGATCGTGTGCGTGCACATCAGCAGCACCGTTCCCCAGGCCCGGTTGAGGCGAGTCAGCTCGTCGACGCGGTCCACCATCCCGACTCCAGCACGGAGTACCTGCCACATTTCGTCGAGAATCACCATGAAATTTCGCTTGGGTCCGCACCCGGCGTCGGCGAGGTAGTGCGCGGCCTCGGTTGCGGCGAAACCGTGCTCCCAGCAGGCCAGCAGGACCGCGCCTTTGAGTTTGCGGTCGCTGGTGGCCACGCCCGAGACATCCACGCACACCATCGCGGCGTCGACGTTGATCGGGTCGGTGGTCTGCCCGTTGAACACGTCCCCGAACTCGCCCTCGATCAGCGCGTGCAGGGTGCGGCGCAGCTTCTTCGAGTCCTTCCGGTACTCCTGGGCGGTGTCGGACTTGAAAGCGTCCCGCAACCGCTCGGAGCCCCGTTCGAGGATTGCCTCGAGGTCCTCGAGCACCGGTTGCGTCCCGCCGGTGAACTGCTCGTCGAGTTCGCGCATCGCGGCTCGCAGTGCGGAGATCTCGAAGTCCTTGATCTCCTTCTTCCCGCGCGTGAGCTGGAGCAACGTTGTCACGCGCCGCAGCCGATCGTTGCGAATCCGCGACTGCACGAGCGCGGCGGTCTTGGAGGCGATCTCGGTGCCCGCCGACTCGAGGGTCGGCAGGATCTGCGCGAGCGGCCCCATGTCGAGCGGGTTGATCTTCCCGCCGCGGCCGAGTTCCACGACCTGCGCACGTTCCGGGCCGACGTCCTCGCGAATCAGTTCGGTCAGCTTGCGGTAGTCCGGGCGCATGTCCCCGAGCACCAGGCAGGACACCCCGGCGTAGATCATTCCGAGGATCATCTTGCGGGCGAGGGTCGACTTGCCGAATCCGGGAAGCCCGAGCAGCATCATCGACGGCTGTTGCAGGAACCGTGCCCGGGTCATCCACGACAGCGGGTCGAAGCACACCGGGGCCGCGGTGTAGAGGTGCTGGCCGAGCGGGACCCCGACGATCGGCGCCCCTGCCCCCACCGGGAACGGCCAGAATCCGGCCGCTTTCGCAGTGGTGGCGCGGAACTCGGTCAGCGGCAGGATCGGGCCGGCCTTGCCACCGCCCGCCCCGGACAGGCCCCGGTGGTCACCGCGCAGTGTCTCGGCGTGCTGATTGCCGGCCACGGTGCGCGAGCGCGCCTGCGCGTCGCGTTGGAGGTGCATCTCGGCCCGCATCCGGGTCACGACGTTTCCGGACTGGGCTTCTCGTTGCAGCTCCGCGCGTTCGGTGTCATCGAGCAGCGGAGCAGAGGCTTCGATGTCCTCACAGCGCTGCCGCTGCGCCGCACTGCGGGCAGTGTGCGTCGCAGCTGAGGGATCGGCGTTGTCGGCGGCGTTTCGCCACGGCGTGGTCAGTTTCATCGCGTCATGCCCCCAGCTTCGACGAGACCTTCGCCGCGTGCGACGGCATCAGCACCCCTACCCCGAGCGTCGCGGCGAACGCGGTGTCCTGGGAGAACCACATCCGTTGCAGCCGCAGTCGTGAACGCACCCCGAGGTCTTTGGTCACCGCGTCCGCCTTCGGCACGTCCGCATCTTCTGGAACGGTGACGGTGACCATCAGGCCCACCATCGTCAGGCCGTGGCCCTGTCCCTGGTCTTCACGCTGTTCCTCAACGTCGTCGAGGCGTTCTTGTGCTTCGAAGCTCGGGCCTGCCTTGCGGAAACGGTTCATGCCGCTCTTGGCGTGCTTGAGGTCGCGTTCGATGATCCGCGCCGATTCCACAGGTGCATGGGGGCGGTAGCAGATCGCGACGCGCTTGCGCATCAGATCCGGGTTCGGGTCCAGCAGGGGCCGCAGCACGGTTTCGACGAACGCCGACTTCGGTCGTTCGGCCATCTCCCACGTCGTGGAGAAGCAACCGTCGTGGTACAGGGTCGACATCTTGGCCTTCTGCGCCATAGGACCGGCATCGTCCCAGGTGAACCCGTGTCCCTCGTCGGTCATTTCGGCGAGTTCGAGGTCGTTGACTGCGGCCGGGGTGTAGGCCCGTTTGGTGAGGGTGACGATCTCCTCGGGTGCAAGCAGGCGGGGGTTGAGCTGAGCTTCGTTCAGGACGGTGAGCACGCCACCGAGTCGGCGAGCCATTTCCTTGATCTGCTCGCCCGGATCGTTGCGGCGCGAGTTGGTCGTAGCACGGTAGGTGATCGCGACCCGCGCCCACAGTCGCGGCGATCCGTCGGCGAGATATTCGGCCGACTCGAGCATCATGCGTGCGGGTAGCTCCCCGCCGTAGAGCCCGTCGCCGCCGAATCGGCCGGTCGGGTCGCGGTGGGCGAGGGCACGGACCTCGCGGCGCAGCCGGTTTCCGGTTTCGATGCCGTTCTCGATGATCACGGTCACGCCGTCGACGTCGCCGCCCATCGAGATGAAGTTGACCGCCGACCCCCAGTTGAACACGCTCAAATCGACTGAGTCCTGGTCGATTGCTTCATTGCCCTGCGGGTAGCACTCGATGACGACGGTGAACTGGTTGGTCTTTGGCATCTGGATCACGCCGAACTTCTGGCGTGCCCGGTGCTGGACCCAACCTTCGTGCAGCACGCTCTCGTACAGCACACCGGGAAGTTTGTTCGTCCCACCGGGGACACGGGAGAATCGCCCTGACAGGTACACGTTCTCACCTCTCGAGATCAGTAGGGACCAGCGGATGAGTAGAGACATCCACTGGTAGAGGGTTTTGCGTTGGAACCGTGCGATGAGCGGAGCGCCGAAGAACGTCATCACCGCGGCCATCAGCAGGGCGGACGTCAGCGGGAGACGGGCGAATGCGAAGACAGCGATACCGATGCAGGCAAGCAGGTAGACGCTGGCGATGATGTTGAGGCCGAAGAAGAACGACTCCTTCGGCACCGGGCCGAGGCGAAAGACCTGGCGCTCCCGGGTAAGTGGGCTGGTCACTTGTGTACCTCGTTTCCACCGGTGAACGGCCGGCCGGGGATGTCACCGGCGATGTCGTTGGCGATCGTGTCGAGGGCCTGTCCGCTGCGTGCCGCACCAGCACGGGCCGTTGCCGCGCCGCTGGACAGTGACCGGACACCGCCGCTGGGCCGCGACCCTCCGCCCGGACGGCGTTGGCCGCCGCCGTACGAGGAGGGGCTTCCACTCATCGAGCGTTGACGGGCACCGCCGCCGGTACCACCACCGCCGCCACCGCCACCGCCACCGCCACCGCCACCGCCAGCGGAGCCGCCGCTGCTGTTTCCGGTGGCCCCGCCATGGCTGCGCATTGCGCCACCACTGATGGCGCGGGCTCCGCGGCCCGCGGCCATCACAGCCGCGGATGTTCCGCCGGAGGCGAGCATTCCGGCCATGGCACCAGCCCCGGCCGCGGGGCCAACAACCGCCATCGGACTTCCGGAATTGGACGTCGACACGTTGAGCACCCGCAACAGGGCTGGGAGTGCGACTGCGGCGACGGTCAGCAGGATCAAGCCCTGGAGCTTGGTGACATCGGATTGTGGGTCGGCCGCCCAGAACGCTACGGCCATCACGGCGGCCGCGGCAGGCTTGAACAGCACGAACGCGATCGCCCAGTTCCGCATCTTCTCGTAGGACTGCGAACCCATTTCGGTGCCGGAGGCAGCTGCGGCAACCGGCAGCAAACCGACGATCACCATCAAGAACGCCTGCCGAACGACCAGCAGCACCGTCTGCATGAATGCGCCGAACATGCCGAACAGGGCGATGAAAAACACCCATCCCGGTCCCCAAGTCGAGTTGTCATCGATGAGCATTCCCTCGACCTTCGCGCCGAGGTCGGTGCCACCGGATTCGGTGAGCAGCCAGATCGCAATACCGTCGGAGATCTGGATCCCCAGCCCGAGTGCGACACCGAAGACCGTCATCGACATGATCGTGCGAACGAAAGTCCGTACCAGATCCATCGCGGGGATTGCTTCAGAGCCGTTCTGCGCAAGCGCAATCCGGATGCAGGCGACAATGATCGACAGCACCAGCACGAATCCCTGAATGGGCAGCATGTACGACTGGAGTACGTCGAGGTACTGCGCATCCGAGAGCACAGGGCTCGGGGTGGTGAACCACCAGTTCAACATCGTGCCCCAGCCGTCTGCGACGCCCGCGACCAGCGACTTGACGTTCTTACCGAACTGGCTGTCCCACATCTTCTGCAATGCGTCACCCGGATGGGAGACGACGTTGGCGACCTTGCAGACCTGCTCACTGGGGTTTGCGATGAGCTTGCGCACGATCTGCGACGGTTGCAGCCACGAGCCGGTGTCTTTGGTCATCGATTCGCAGTACTGGTCGAACCCGAACGTGCCCTCCCCGGGCGCACCGGTGCCCACCGGAGGCAGCTCGGGGGTCGTCGGCTGCGCCTCTGCCGGGCCGCTCTCGGGAACCGCGTAGGTCGTGGTCGCGCACACCTGAGTCGTGGCGCCACCACCGAGCGGGATCGTGGTGCACGACCCCTGGCCCTGCCGCTCGACAGTGGTGTAACCGGCCGGAGCCGATTTCGCCTGCCCCGCTGCGCCGAGCAGGATCGCCCCCTCCGGCAGGTTGTTCGCTTGCCGGGTCGGCTCGTCGACCAGCGAATATCCCTCGGGTGCGGCAGGAATCCGGGCTGGATCCTGAGCGGCGGCGGTCGCGGCGAACGCCGTGGCGACCGAGGCGGCGACGACCGCCACCAGGCACAACGCCAGTGCCGCATGCACCACCCGACCGACACGTCCCGCCACTGCGGTCACCATGTCGTCCACCCGCTCAGTGAGGTCGATGTGCCGGTGGGGTCGCCGAGCTGTTCGGGGAAGGTCAGCTTCCAGTCACCGTCGACCCAGGAGGCGATCAGCCGGGAGGTCAACCACTGGTCGGCGCCGTCATCGGCCTTCTGCGCGACGCTCGCGTACTCGATTACCGCCAGGTCGTCGGCATATTCGCGGACGCGGAAGGCATCCGCCTTGCTCTGGTGGGACAGCACCGCATCGGACGCCCCGCGATGGTAGGGGCCTTCGGAGTCGAGCTGGGAGTACAGCTCCCGGCGCTGCGAGTCAGACATCACGACCTGACGGTCGTAGATCTCGCGGGCGACCTCGTTGTTCGACGCCCCCAGACGCATCGCAATCTGCCAGGCCGCCAACGCCGCACCCTGCGGACTATGGGCGAATCCGACTGCCGTCAGCCCGTCCACCGCGATCGGCCCATCCGACGTCGAGAACGGCACGATCGCACCGTCGTTGACCTTCTGCCAGGACACACCGGCCGGGGCTGTGACCGGCGCGGCCGGGCTGTACGGGCCGTGCTCGATCTGATTCTGCGGAAGCGCCCATCCACCTGCCCATTTCGGGAGATCGACCCGGCGGCCAAGCCGGTCGACGGTTGGCGCACCGAGCCCTTGCGTCGCATCGTCGGTGCTGTTCGGCGCAGCGGGTGCGGCCGACGGATGCGACGGGACGATCTCGACCGGCCCCCTGCTTTCAGCGGCGTCATCGCCGCCGAAAAAGCGCACCGCGACCGCGACGAGTGCGCACGCAACCACCACAACGACGACACCGATCGCCAGGTACGTCCCTGTGGTGATCGAGCGGCGCTGCTCTTCGGGATCGGGGGAACCCTGGGAGCCCAGGGAGCCCAGGCGGCTCATCGTGCGGCCTCGAACTCGGTGAACCCGTCCAGATTCGCGAGAGAGGCCGCGGCGGGTGCCTCACTGTCTGGTCCGGGCAGGACGAGTTTCCAGTCGTCACCGGCCCACACGAGCGTGTGGGTGGTGGCAACGACGGTGGTGTCCGCTCGCTTGCGTGCCAGCTCGACCACGGCCTGTTCAGGCGTGTAGTCGACGACACGGAATCCGGTGATCGATGCTTCGGTGCCGGTCGGAGCCGGTCCGGTGATCGTGATCATCGCCCGGTTGACGGCGTACGTGTCCCGGCCCTCCCCCGGTGCGGCGACCGTATTCGCGACCTGCGGCCACGAGTTGTCCGGGGCCAGTCGCAGACGAGTGATGCCCTGCACGGCAGCGAGGACCGCGCCCTGCGGGGTGGCCGAGTAGCCACGAGCGACATCTCCGTCGATCGTGGACGGTCCGTCGCTGACGGAGACCGGCAGCGGTACACCCTGCCAGTTCTCCCACTGCACCTGCTGCGGGGCGGTGGTCGTGTCGATCACCTGTTGTTCGGTTCCGGGAGCGGTGTCGTCAGAACCGCACCCGGTGATCGTGAGAAGGATGGTCGCGGCGGTAGCCGCGGCGAAGATGTGCCGTTTCATCGAAATACACTCCGTCCAGACTGAAAAGGGGGCTCGGATCGGTTGAGGACTAGGACAGGACGAATCCGGCGATCTGGCCGGCCGAGCCGACGGCGATCGCCGCGCCAATGACCCACGCGATCTTGCGAACAACCGCCGTCGTGGGATTGCCGAGCCAGAACACCCACCACAGCAAGCCGGCCGCGGCGAGGATGGCGACCACGAAAATGGCCCCGGCGAAATACACGCCAAACCCGAGGAGCTGCATCATCGGATCGGTCACTTCCTTGGGCAGCGGCCTCGACGGCGGTGCCGGTTGGGTGTGCAGAATCACGACATTGCCCAGGTCACCAGGGCTGCGGCGATCGACATCACGCCCGCACCCCCGACGGCACCAAGGACGACCTTGATGCCCTTCCCGCTCGTCGCACCGCGGTCGGTCATGTGGTCGACCCACATCCAGCCGCCGCCGATGATGACACCCAACACGGCGCCTCCGGTAAGCACCCACAGCGTCACCCCGATGAACTGCCAGAGTTTGGGACCGCCGGGCGGCTGGACCGGCTCGGGCTGCGGGACTGCGAGGTAGACCGTGTGGGCGGCGTCGAACAAGGTGTGAATCATGGCTGTCGCTCCTCTGTAGGGGTTTGCAGAAATTGCAGGATGGTGGCGCGGATGGATTCGCCGGCCGCGGCCACCTCACGGGGCACCGTGGTCTCCGGTGGTTCACGTTTGCGGCCGGTACCGATCGGATCGCCAGGGCTCCACGAGGGAAGCTCGCTCGGGGTCAAGGAGATCCACTGTTCGATCCACGGGATACGCCAATGCCGGTCATCGACCAGACCCGCGACGACCTCGAGGCGTTGGCGCAGCGGCGCTGCGAGCTTTCCGGGCTTGGCTGCCACGGTGACCAGCCCGAGCAGCGTCGTCGGCCCGCCATACCCGGACAGGTGTTGTGTGAGCAGGTCGTGGGCCTGCCCGATTCCGGCCGCGTGCTCGCGGGCCACGACGAGGACGAACGGCGACTCCTCCTCGAGCCCGCCAGGAAAGGCGCGCTGAGTGTCCCCCGCGATCGACCAGGACGCGGTCAGCATCGATACCCCCGCCCCACCGCAGGCACCGACGAGCCACCAGGACGGGGTACGTCGGTCGTCGGGTACGTACACCGGCTCGGGCCAGATATCGGCCTGGCATTCCGGTGGCGGCGGCTCGACCAAGGGATGAGCGGACAGCGCAGGTGCTGCGTCCGATGCGCCGTGCTCGGCGTGCCACGCGGCACTCATTTCGACCGCTCCACCGGGGCAGGTTCCGGACGTACCGTGTGCCCGAAGTCCTCGGCCACCAACTGCGCCAAGCCCCGGTACGCATTGCGGGTGGCCGGTTGCAGCCGCTCCCAATAGATTTCCGCGCCCTCATCCAAGTGCCGGTCGAACGGAATCGTCACTACCGCCCGCACACGGCCGTCGAAGTAGTCCCGGACCTGCTGCTCGGACAGCGGAGTCTTCGACTGACCGGAGATCCGGGAAATGACCACCACTGACCGCTGCACAAGCGGCTGGTAGTGATGGGCATCCAACCAATCGAGCATTGCGTTCGTACGGGTCACCGCCGACACGTCGAGTTTGGTCGGTGCGATCAGCGAGTCCGCCAGATCGAGAACGCCGCACATCACCGGGTGGGTGATGCCGGTGCCGCAATCCGACACCAGCACCTGGTAGTGGTCCTGCAAGATCGTCATCGCCTGCCGGTAGTCGCTCTCGCTCAACGCTTCCGACCGGGCGGGGTCGTCGTGTGAGGCGAGTACCTGCAACCCGGTCTCGGCCTCGAGCGTGTGTGCACGGACGTCCGAGTAGCGATCGTGTCGGGTGTCTGCGATCAGGTCGTAGATCGTCGGTGCGTACCCGGCGCGGGCGCCGACCTGCGCGATCCGCTCGGCCAACACCCCCGCGTCCGGATTGGCGTCGACCGCGAGCACCCGGTCGCTGCGCACCGACGCGAATGCGTGCCCGAGTGCAATCGACACCGTGCTCTTGGCGACCCCGCCCTTGAGGCCGGCGACCGTGATCTTGTGGTCACTGCGAATCGGTGCGGCGATGCGCATGTCGATCTCACGCTCGCGCACGTCCGCGGGATTCTCCCCCGCGTTGATCGTCTTGAGTGACGCCATGAACAGCGCACGCCGCCAACCTGACCTCGGCACCGGCTTGACCTGCTCGACGACCAGGTCGTTGCGCTGGCCCAGGCGCGGAAGCATTGCAGCGTCGGCGGGCACCCGCACCGGTGGGCTCACCGGCAAGGGTGAGCCCACCGAGACCGCAGACACGCCGACCTCAGCGGCGTCGGGTGCGGTGTCGTCAGCCGCGAGCGGCTTCGGAGCGGCTGTAATGTCTGCCCGTAGCGAGTCGTTGTGCTCCGGCGACACGTTCATCGCCGCTCGATCGTCACGGAGCGGCACGACCTGCCCGGTCTCGGAGTCTTCGTCGAGATCGTCGTTCCACTGCGCCGGGAGCTGCGGCTCGTCGTCGCGTAACCCGTCCATCCAGTTCTGGCTCATCTGTGCTCCCTCAATTGCCTGGTGTCAGCCAGCCCGACGAGTCCTCGTCGGTGGTGGGGACCATCAGCCACGGATCCTGTGGCGTCGAGGACGTCGGTACCGCCGTCTCGGACGTGGCCGGTTCCGGTCGGGCATAGGCCGGTGCGACCGAAACCGGTGCGGTGAAGTCGTATGCCGCGGCTGGCTGTTGCGTTTCCGGCTGCGACCACTGCAAACCCGGAAGGCCCTGGTACGAGCCCTGACCAGTGACGGGGACAGTCCGCGAGAACGCCCCGGACGCTGCTGCGGGCAGAGAAGACCCGGCCTCCAGGTCACGAATGACGGCCTTGATCCACTCGGTGGCGAACGTCAACCACGTCCCGCCGCCGGAGGTGACCGCGTCGCGCTGATACGACTCGTGATTCGCGCGCACCGCCCAGTACTTGACGTCCGTCGCCATCTTGACCAGGCCGGCGTTGTCGGTGAGTTCGTTCTGAATAACGGTCTGCACTGCCTTCGCGGTCTTATTGGTGATGTTCGCCGGAAGCAGCTGCAAAGCAGCCTCCCCCGCCCTCGCCGCCAACAGGGCGAGACCAGCCGCGGGATTCGCCAGCCCCACGGCGGCAACCTGAGCGATGTTCTCCATCGTCACAACGTTTTTCACGAACGCGACCGCGGTGTTAATCCCGATCCCGAGGACCTTGTCGATCGCGGCGAACGCGTCGACCTGGTGCTCCGGGTTCGAGGCGTCGGCTGCACGATTCGACAGCGAATCCTTCGGCCGGTAGTCCAGACCGCGAGTCGTGCCATCCGTGGAGACGATGTCGTTCTCGATCACATCGGCAGTCATCTTCAGCGCGGTTGTGCCCAACACTTCCGACGCAGACATCAAGATGCCCACCGGGTCGCGGGTATCGAGATCCATCCGACCCGACACGTTCGTCACCAACCTCGCCAGCGGAGCGTCCGCAGGTGTGTCGCAGGCAAGGTCCCCCGCAGCGCACGCCGAGGCCACCCGGCCGGTCAGCGCACCGAATGTCTTCGGAGTCTCCGCGGTCAATGGTGCGATGCCCCCACCCGTGGTCTGGCCGGTGGCGGCCGGAGCGTCGATCCGGGCAACCTCGCTGCCGCGGGTACCGGGCGCCGGATCGGGATGCTGCTGGGAGACAGGTCGTCCAGGGAAGATCCCGTCACCCTGGTCGCGGGTCGGGTCCGAGAACAGCATTCCCATCGCGACTCGCGACGGTGCGATCGGACCCTGACCAGCTCCAATGAGACGCAACGCTGTCGACGCGACGTTCGCGCCTTGGGAATAGCCAAGGAACCCGAACTTCGTGCTGGGGCACTTCGCGGCTTCGTCTGCGACGACTTTCAGCGTGTTGTCGACGCCACGCTGGTACGAATTCTCGTAGGAGGTCCCGGCGAGTCCGTAGTCGGCAGGATAGGGAACATAGGTGCGGGCGAATTGGTCCGAGTCACTGACACCGCCGAACTCGCTGAGAACGGGCAAGATCGCCGCCGACAAGGTGCCGGTGTCCTGCTTGGGGTCCGTGCCCTCACTCGACTCGGTGGTGCCCTGCGTGACGATCACGTGCAGCATCGGGCACCCATCGCTCTGCGCGTTCGCCGCACCCGGTGAGGCTGTGGTGGTCACCTTCGACCACGGATCGTTCCCTGACGTCGGGCCAGAGCTGGTCGGTGTCAGTGACCCTGTATCCCACGGGTCGGTGGTGGTCGTTGTGGGCCACTCGCTTGGTGTGACCGGCTGCGCGCCCGCCGTAGTGGCGGCCGCGGCCGTCACTGCCACACATAGCGCAGCGGTCGTGGCAGACCGCGCTAATCGGTTGAGCTGCATCATTTCTCCGTTCCAGTGGTATCGGTGATGGAGGCGATGAGGGTGCGTCCGCCCTCAGTTCGGGTGCGCACCAGCTGTGTCCACACCACCGGATCCGCTCCGGGAACCATGTGCGTCAGCTCGACGCTGTATTCGTCCGGTGCGCGGGTGGTGATCCGCAGGCAGTGGCGGGTATCGGCGGGGATGGTGTCGATACCTTCCTTCTGCAGTTGTTCGGAAGTACCGACCGCGGCGTCCGGTGTGGTGAACTCCCGGGCTCTCGCACCGCTGCGGTCGACGTAGTAGGCGTAGTCGAAGCCGAGAATCGCTTCCGGTCCGGAGGCGAATCCGCCTGGTCCGGCCCCGGTGACGACCCCGCCCTCGCTGGACTCCGCACACGACGGCGCCGGCGCCGCAACGACGGAGGAAGACACCGCTTCCGGGACCGCCGGATTCGCCGGGGAGGTCATCATCGACGACATTCCGTCGACAAAATCGTCGCTGCCCGTGGAGTCTTCCGGCATCAACGCCCAAACTCCGGCACCGACCAACCCCACCGCTGCCATCCCCACCGCCGACACCGCGGCCCACGCCATCGGCCGACGGCGACCGCTTGGCTGCCGCATCGGCCTCGGGGCGGGCTTCTTCGGGGTGGGCTTCGGGTTGGGGCGTTCCGCAGGTCGCGGGGGTGCGGACTTCGTTGCCTGCGCTTCGCTCACCGACCGCGCATCAAAATGCCGGGGCGGTGCCGGTGCTGCCGGTCGCCTCGGTGCACGAGGTGTGCCCGGAGCATTCGTACGTTGTCCGCGTTCCCACGGTCGGCTTCCCGGCCGGGTGACGGGACCACGATCAGACGACGACATGGTCAGATCCCTCCTCGATTTCCGCTGGCAACGACTGCACCGGGCACACCCCGCACTCCCCTACGCGTTCAGGCCCGCTGTGAACGCATTCCATGCAGCTCCGGCCTGCTCGATCACCGGCGCAGCGGCAGCCGCGGCATCCGCCCGGGCCTGCTCTACCGACGCGACGAGCTGGTCGCCGCCGGGTTGCGCGAGGGCAGCCTCACGTACCGCGGAGGTGCTTTCGGAGAACGTCTGCTGCGTCTGAGCTGCGTATTCCGGTGCCGCCTCGGTGTACTCACGCACCTGCTCGACAACCTCAGTGCCGCCGGGAACCGCCTCGACCTGCTCAATCACCTGCTGCGTCTGCCCGGTCACTGCCTGCGCGTCGACCACCGACGGGATCCACAACGGGGCCAGGGCGGGTGCCTCCGGCGCCGGGGTAAGTGCAGGCTCTTCGATCACTACGTCCTCACCGCCGAATGCGGTCGCTCCGACGATCCCGCCCGCGACCGCGCCGACAATGAAACCGGCCATTGCCGCGGGGATCCCGAGTGCGGCTGCACCCGCAGCCCCGCCGATCCACAGGCCGTTCACGCCCCCGATGACGGGGCCGACGACGATGCCAACACCCGGGATGAACACCGACGCCAATGTCGAGCCAACCGCGACACCCACGACGGTGCCGACCATCGCGCCAGCTGCCCCACCGAGCACCGCCATCGGGGCACCCACTGCGATCGCCGTACCGACCCCGCCGAGCGCCGCCCCGGTCACCGCGCCCGCCACAAGCCGATCAGCCTGCTTCGTCGGCACACCGAGCGAGGTGACGAAGTTCCCGCCATCCGCCTGGATCGCAGACATCGTGTTGCTGAGCTGCTGGCCCTCCCGCTCCGGGACGAACCAAGGCCGATCAAAGAGTGCGGCACCGAACAGGAGCTTGTTCGGCGGCGCCTGAATCGGGGCAATCCCCGGCCGCTGCACCATCGGCGGAGGTGGTGGGGGCAGGACCTCAGGCTGCGGCTCGACAAAGCTGGGAGCGCTGTCCTCATAGTCGTAGTAGGCCGGTCCGACGTACGACGGCTCGACGTACGGCGGCTCGACGTACGACGGTTGGGTATAGCCCTGCTGGTAGTCCTCGTACGACCGCCACTCGGCGTTCTCAACCTGCTCCGAGGGCTGGTAGCCAGGCAGGTATTCACGCTCTGCCTGCGGAGCGGATGGTGCCGTCACACCAGGCTGCTGGCTCGGTGGTACCGCTACCCCAGGCTGTCCGGGAGCTGCCTGCGCGACACCGGCACACACTAGGCACAACGCAATCGGCACCGCGCACACCGTCGCGGTTCGATTCGAGCCGCGACGGTGCCGGCCACCGCTCCTGTTCGTCGATCTGGCGACCTTGAACATCACTTACTCCTCCATCGGAATCATGAAACCTGTTGTTGCGAAACGTAAATGCGTCACCGGCGCCCACCGATAGTTCAGTTGGTTGTCATCCGATCCCGCCCCGAATGAGCGCAGCCCGGAGTTAGACGGCCGACTGGAGGCCAATCCAGGGCGACGAGTACCGCACCAGCGAGTGGCCTGCGGGGCAGGTCGAAAACCCAGGAAGAACGAGGCTGTAGCACCTGTAACCGGGTGCCCGTCCAGCGCAATGAGCGACGACGCTGAGCGGTCGCACCCCCTCACTCGTCGAAATCGGATCGTGAGGAACGGACTCGCTGGAATCTGCCTGTAACGAAAACGGGGCGACAGTAGGATTAGTAGGCGGGTGGATCTGGGCACCCAAAGACATCGGAGCCTCCAACTGGGTACAGAAATGGCCCGCGGGGATCCGAGATCCTGCGGCGTGGACGTTTACGTGCTGAAACGCTGTGGGGAGTAGAACCCCAGGTGCGGGCGAGGACGCCAATCATCACCGCACCTGGGGCTTGCTCATCTATGGGGCCGGCGCGCGAGTCCGGAAGCTGGGAAGCGCGACGTCGCGCATGGTCAGAGTTCCGGTCGAATGGGCGTTGACCGGGGACGAATCCGACGGATGTACATGCCGCCGTAATGGGCGAGGCGAAATGTAGCCCGGGGTTCGCGTTCTTGATGATGCCGAAACAGGCTGAGCGCATGCGGAAGTCGCGGGATGACCCCGTGACAGATACCGCAGACCAGTTCGAGCGCAACGATTCAACCCATCTTGGATATGACTGGGAAACGGTGTGTGCGTGTACGCACAACACCGCGCTACGTCTCGAACCTAGGTGGCCGGAGCCGGGCTCAAGGAAGACCCCGTGAGGGGTGGCCGGGAAAGTATAGGCACGCGCACATTGTTTGCGCAACGAATGCGGGAGTGACATGCCGGCGACCTCCTCCCCGAAGCTGCCTACTCGATTCCTACACCGACAACACTAGTTGACGCTATTAATGTACGCAATTGATGTGCGGAGATTTGTGCAGCGATCGACCAGAAGGGCGCAACAATGAGTGGGGAAAGTTCAGATCTGCAGCAGGGAGATTCGATGCCGCGCATCGGCGTACGCGGCTTCAGTGGTGCCGCGCTCGACCGTGCGCTCGCACGTAAGAAGATCACCGCCGAAGACCTCGCCGACAAAATCGGGATGAGCCACCAGGCTGTATCCACCTGGCGGCGTGGGAAAGCCGCGCCGACTCCGGCGGCGCTCAAGAAGATGGCGGAAGCCCTCGGGATCTCTCCGGCCGACCTCACTCCGATACCGTCCGGCAAACTCCGACTGGCCGACCTGCGGTTTCACGCCGGGTTCAACGGCCGGGCTGCGGCGAAGGAGCTCTCAATTTCGCCAACGTCGCTGTCCGAGATCGAGCGTGGCCGCAAATCTTACGATCCCGCAATGGCATCCGCATTCGCAGAGCTCTACGCGGTCAAGCTGGAGGACGTCGCAGCCGCTTGGGAGCGCACTGTCGCGGACCGCACGACACGCGTGGACAATCTGTAGACTTGTCCGCAATTAATGTTCGCGTTTGTTGAGCGCGACGTCGAGGTTGTCGGGGTATTGGTGCACGCCAGCGTTGGAGCCCGACTCCCAAACTGCCGCAGCTTCGGCGTGTCGGCGGTCCGGGGGCCTGAATCTGCGGCAGAATCAGCCGCGGTGGTCAACCGGCAAAGAGCGCCGGTCGAAGAGAGAGGGGCGCATCAAATGGCTCAGCCGTACAAAGGCCCACGTATTGGGGTCTCCGGGCGAGTGCCTGTAGCGGTGAAGCATCTCCTCGATCAGAAGAGGGCGGAACTCGGTCTCACGGAGAGCCAGCTCATCGCTGATGTTCTCAGTCTCTACGTCGGCCGGCCCGATCTCGTTCGCGAACTTGGCCAGGAGGTGCTTCCGCTGACGGCCTGAACGACAAATTCAGCAACGGTTGGGGTTGGGCGACTCCTACTGATTGCCGCCATATTCGTTTAGCAGCTACGCAGCCAGACCCGAGATACGAAAAACCCCCGCTCCGTGGGCGCGGAACAGGGGTCCTCGAGGTTGGCGAGAGTGAGCGAGCAACTCCCTCTCAGCGGTACTGCTATTCCCCGAAGGGACTGTCTTGCGTGACAGAGCCCAGGGTAGCACTGCGCACCCTGATGCAGGTTCAGCAATCCATGCGCGTGTCTCGACTCATGAGTACGCGACGACCAATTACGGCGGGTACCGCGGTAGCAGTCCTGCTCGTCCGCGATACGGCACGGCCCGTACGCCGCGCACCATCCCGGGCCATATCTGCGGGCATCAGTGCAATTCGTTGACCCCAGCGTTCATCAATGCGATCGGCGGCCCCGAGGAAGCATGCCGGCGATTCTGCAAGGTGACACTCGACCTCGGCGACGGCGCGTACGGCGGTATCGCCGTATGGAGCGGCGAGCAAACCTGGGTCGAGATCGAGGTCCGCGAGGCATACAAGAGCCTCTACCTCATCATCCGCCCCGCTCTTTGCCGGATTCGCGGAGGCGGTGGCATCTCGCTTAAGGCGCTGCTCAAGGTCGCCTCTGAGATGGCGGCCGCCGCCAACCACGACACCGGACAGAATTCCCGACTTAAAAACGACACCCTGATGGAGCGGACCGGGTACTGCAAGAGCACCGTGCAGCGCGCCAAGCTCGCCCTCAAGATGCTCGGCGTGGCCACCGAAGTTCTCCGTGGGCGACTCCGGCGATGGAAGGACCGCGGTGATGGTCTGGGGTCCGAGCGCATGGGGTCCTACCGAGTCGGAGACAGGTCGCGCGGCTGGGCATCCGTGTGGGCGCTGCACCCGCGCAAGCCTGTGGATCAAACCCGCAGATCAGTCGACGGATCCATACAAATGGCACCCCACCCCCCTAGGGGTCACTCTTTAGATCATTCCTCTCGTAGAGAGGTTTCTAATACAAAGCGATCTGTGGAAAAACGAGCCGCTTCGCGGCGCCCTGAGACGAGGGTTCAACGCGAGAAGGCGGCAGCGAACCGGAAGGGTGTGTTGCTGGCTGCCAGGTGGCTCGGCAGTCCACGAACGGCGGCATGGGCACGGCAACATACCTCGAGGGGTTGGGGACCGGCTCTGGCCGAATCAGCCGCTCATGGTTGGACGGCGGCCGACCTCAACGACACGATCGATACCTGGGCGGCCGCACGTCGGGTGACCCCAACCCCGAAGTCTCCGATTGCATTCGTCCGCTGGCTCCTAGGGCAACAAGATCTCGCCTTCCCTCCGCATGTCCTCGCGCAAATTGCGTTCGACCAGGAGAAAGCCGAACGGGAACGGCAGGCGGCCGAGTTTGCCGCCGAGCGTGCTCGGTACGCGGATGCTGCTGGCCCCGACTCCCCCGGCCGTCGTGCTGCTCGCGCTGCGATCGCCGAACACACCGCGCTCATCGACCAGCGCAGGAGGGATCGGCGGCAGCGTGAAACTCAGCAAGAGTTGGTCGCCCGCGCCGAGCTGGTCGCTCGCCGCCGAAAGGACCAGCGGGGCTGACCGCGACGATCCGGACCGGGCCGGTCATGGGCGGTCAGGGGCGGTCAGGGGCGGTCAGGGGCGGCTGTTGTCCCGCGCTGCCCATCGACGGTGGAAGCTCTCGATCGTGGCGGCGTCGACATCGATCGGCCGATGCGCAAGCCACCGAAGGTAGAGCCGGTCGTCGAGATTGCGAGGATGCGCCCCCGGTCGATCCGCTGGCTGGTCCAGGTGCTCCGCCAACATGTACTCGAGGAACTTCGGAAGCTCGCGTCCCGGGCCGGCGTTGCGTTCGACGGTGTCGATGATGTGCGGTAACACGACACTGGAGGTAGCGGCACCCACCCGCAGCAACGCGGCCTCGAGGGCGGCGCTAGGTCGTGGACCAGCAGCTTCGTTCAACTCGGTAGTGGCCTCGAGCAGTTCGGTGAGCGCCAGTACAGGGATCTCGACGGTGCCGGGTCCGACACTCATTACCCGGTCCGGGTCGTCGCGAAGTGCTTCGCTCTCAGTTGAATTCGTACTCATCCGGTCTCCTCCGCGTTCGTCAGGCTATCGCCGAATGGCGATTGCTGAAGAACCATAGTGGGTGCGAACCCGCCACCTGTCGCGTTGAACGTGCATTGCACGTATCTACGACGCGCCCGCCGGTTCGCACCCATCCCGGTGCCTACCAGCAGAGAGGACCTGTGCCCGGTCGTGCCTGAACGATGCCCTGACGGGCCTCCACTCCCCTGGCCGGATCTGCTTCTTCCGCAGCGATGATGGTCAGGTCGGCAGGAGTCCACCCCTCGTCGCCGGCGAACCGGAGGAAGAGCGCCAGGTCGACGCGGGTCATTTCTCCCTTACGCAGGTCATTTCTGGCCTGCTCAAGTACCGGGATGCTCTTCTCGTGGATCTCGGGAACCTCAGTCGCCCACCTGGACAGCGATCCGGGCGGATTGTGATACCACTCCAGAAAGATCCCTGTCGCCAGGGTGAGTTGGCAGACCCCGACAGGATCAGGTGAAGATTCCGCAATCAGTCGCGCAGCCGTCCGCAACGCGTCAAGGCTGAAATCCTGCTGCGGGCGATTCTCGGCCGAGGTGATGTCGTGAACGACCCCGCTGATCTTCTTGCCCTCCGCAGTTTCCCGCGTGCGTGTTGTCATGTAGGTCAAACGCGGCTGCGACCCACGGACTGTCACCTTCGATGCAAACGGCGCACCAGCTGGCTTCGCTCCGATCGCGAAATCTTTTACGTAGTCTTCGTATTCGTTCAGCCGCTCGAAACCACCAAAGAACTTCCAGACATCCTGCACACCGCGCTCGACGGCGGCCGCGTCGGCACCGAGGATGCTCTCTTCGGCACCTGGACCGTGTTCGGTGACCTGCGTCCGGTAGTCCCATTCGAACGCCCCCACGGAGCGTCGAGCAGGTACAGGTTGGCGTGCGTCGCCGACCCATAGCTCCACACCGAAGACCTCGCCGCGCGCGGACAAGATCGGATGGCCGGCCATCCGAGCCCGTATATCGCCCTGCGCTTTGCTGGCGATAGTGATCAGCTCCACCTGCTCTTCGCCGGTGACCGCCACCGCCTCGACTAGCAGTTTCGCCAACTTGCTGATCTGTGCGCCCTCGCCGGGGCTCCTGGCGATGCTCCACTTTCGGTTGCGGAGACTCGTGAACTCCTTCGGTGCTCCACTCTCCGCGACCAGCGTCGGCTCCTCATCGGACCAACGCCCCAGTGTCTCGACAATCAGCCAATTCGCCAGCTTGGCGCTCTTCATGCTCGCCGGCCGCTGTGCTACACGCGGTTCCACCGTGTCAGTCAAATGTTCTACCCCCTTGCATGGGCTAGAACCCTAGCAACGTCGGCGCATTGACTCTGCGGCAGACCTCATCTCCTCGAACATCGCGGCATCATGCGAACAGAAAACCGACACGAGGTCGGTTTCGCGCGCCAGTTGCCTTAAGCGCGAATGATTTTCGCGTACCGCGGCAACGTTGTCCGCAAGGATCGTTTCCACGACTCGCACGGCCCCACGTCGCAAGCTCCAGGGCGCCGACCGGTGAATGGTGGTGTGATGAAAGAACGCATCGCCGGCATGGAACAACCATCCACGCCCGTCGACCTGCAAGGCAACACCGGAATGCCCTTCCGAATGACCAGGTAGAGGCACCAGCCACATGTTCTCGACGCCATCGATCGGATAGGCGAGCTCGAAACCCAGCAGTTGCTCGGTCATCTCGTCGTATGTCTGCACATTCGCGAGGGCCGTGAGATGCGGCTGCCGGTACCTGAACCGTTCAGACAATGTGCGCTGGGCACGTGCCGTTTGTAGTTCTGTGCACGTGGTGTGCACGACGGCGCCGGGGAAGTCCGTTGCGCCGCCGATATGGTCGTAGTCCAGGTGGGTCACGACGATATGCCGGACGTCGGAACTGCTATATCCCAATGCCTCAACCTGATTGACGGCGGTTTCCTCTGCACGCAACGCGGGTCCCAACATCATCGCGGGCGCACCGAGCCGTCGCCGTGGTGACTCGATGTCACGAAGGCCGAGGCCGCTGTCGACGAGGACCAGGCCGCCGGACGTCTCGCAGAGCAGCACATGTGAGACCAGGGGGCCGACAAATGGCGTGAGGAACGTTCCGCAATTCAGATGATGGACTCTGCTAATGGACAAAACTCGACACCGCCCGGAAGTAGGAGTGACCGCAGAGATCGCACTCTGCAGCTGCTACGACCGGAACAAGTGTTGTGGGTCCCGGGAAGAGTCCCCCATTCGAGGGAAGCGGAGTCATAGTACATGGGACCGTGGGTGCACAGATAGCGGGCCGCCGTTGGGGTTTGAATCCGGAACATGTTCCTGCAAACCGCGCTGGTACCGTTCCGCGAGTTGGTTTTTTTTCGCGTTGTGGGCGGAGGTGCAGATGGGTCAACAGGCTAGGGGCTTGGCGACCAAAGCCCAGATCATCTCGGGAGCGGCCGAGGCATTCGAGCAGAACGGCTACGTCGGGACCAGTCTAGAGACGATCGTCGAGAGCATTGGGCTTTCCAAGGGTGCGTTGTACTTCCACTTCGGCTCCAAGGAAGAGCTTGCGCGGGCCATCATCGCCGAGCAACACGCGATCTCCATAGCCGCGGTCGAGGCCATCAGAGGAGAGCACGCGCCGGCGATAGAACAGATCGTGATGCTGTGCCACGAAATGGCCAGGCAGATCGTTCACGAGCCAATCGTGAGAGCCGGCATCCGCATCACCGTCGAGCTCAGCGACAAAGGCTATGGACCCGCCGACCCCTACATCGACTGGATCAACACCTGCGACTACCTCGCACGCCGCGCCATCGACCAGGGCGACATCAGCCATGAGACAGATCCGGCGACGTTCGCGCGTTTCGTGATCGGAGCGTTCACCGGTGTCCAAACCCTCTCACTGATCCACACCGGAGGAGCCGACCTCGAGCAACGTGTCGACGACATGTGGATGCTGCTGCTACCTGGCATCATGCCCCGGTACCGACACAAGGACCTACGCAGAACGCGGAATGCACGCAGTGTTGGCCCTCCCGAGAAGTTCGGGCCAGTCTTCTCGCTGTAGACCGTGGTCGGCGGGGTGCCCGGACACGCATCTCTCCAGCGTGCCTACTGCGATCGCGAGTTCGAGGTGGGACGCGACGAGAACGGAGCGACCTTGAAATCGCGCTGTGGCCGAACGCAGTCACCAGACCCCGACTCTGACGAGGTTTCCCGAGGTGTCTCAACGTCGAACGAGGACGGCAGCGTGGTGTTTGGCATCTCAACCCTTCGATGTAGCCCGATTGAGCAGTGTGGAAAGTACAGCACGCCGCGACTGCGGTGCGACTCGAACCGAAGTTGACAAGCTCGAGGAAGACCCTCCGTTGAGGGGCGACTCCAAGGGCAACCCCGCCCCAAACGGTGAATGCCGCCACCAACGGCAGACCTGGGCTCGGGAGCCAGACTGGACAGTTTCGCCAGGAACTCAGCTTCGCCAGGAACTCAGCGACCATACACCCTTTGTGCAGGTCGAGCTTAGTTCTATGGGATCCCGTAGAACATGCCAACACGCTGGGGATATGTCCGTGACAGGCACATGCGGTATTGCTAGATTCCATAGAGCTATCGGCACTAAGACGCCGGACCGCGGACGCGAGACGCCCACGACCGAAGGATGAACGTATGACGGCTCGGCATCGAGGCGGCAAGCTCAAGGCGCTGATTCTCGCGTTCTGCAACCAGAAGGGTGGGGTTGGGAAGACTACGACAACGTTCCACGTTGCGCGGGCGGCCGTGCTTCGTGACCTGCGAGTGCTTCTGGTCGACATGGACCCGCAAGGCAACCTCACGAAGATCTCTTCGCGCGAGAAGGTCGAAGTCCGGCAGCTGGGCGTCGCGGACGTTCTCACCGAAGACAGCGAGTACGAGCTGGGAGATGTCATCGTCGAGGGAAGGTGGGACGGTCTCTCACTCGCACCCACCAGCGGTCGCAAGCTGATCAATGTCAGGAACGAGTTGGTCGCAGCAAGCATGGGGCGGGAACTGCGTCTGAGAAAGGCGTTGGAAGCAGTCCAAGACGAGTACGACCTGATTCTCATTGACTGCCCGCCATCAGTTGACCTGCTGACCATCAACGCACTGGCGGGCGCCAGCGAGGCGGTCATCATTACGGAGTCGAGCCTGTTTGGGGCGGATGGCATCGGACAACTTCTAAGCACGATCGACGATGTGCGCGAATACTTCCACCCGGAGCTAGAGGTGACAGGCGCGATCGTGAACAACCATGACGCGCAGACGGTCTCCGGCGGTGAGTGGCTCCAAACGCTCAGGGGCAAGGTCAATGTCCTTGAACCGGTCATCCCGCGGCGTGTCGTCATCAAGGACGCAAGTCAGGCCGGCATCGGTCTGGACGAATGGTCTGGCAACACCCGCGCCCATCTCACCGCCGCGCTCTATGCGGAGCTGCTGCCTGCACTGATTGGAGAACACAATGTCGCCCCGGCCTAAGCCACTCGAGAGTGACCTAGAATCGCGCAGCCCTATCGCTCCGGTCTCTGAGGTCGCAGCGCGGCATGCTCAATCACGCCGCCGCGCTCCCGTGCCAACACCTGTCGTGGACGACACAGAGCGAGTCAAGATGGGTTTCTACACCGGTCAGGGCGGCAGAATCCGAGCCGCGTACCTCCACACACGGGGACAAGAACGCGCCGAGACGTTCGGTGAGTTCATGGAGAACGCCGTTCTCGAGAAGATCGAACGGCTCGAGGGACAGCACAACGGCGGCGAGCAATGGCCCAGTGTCGATGCGGGGACGATCAAGAGCATCACTCAACTAGGCGTTGGCAGGAACCGGCCCCGCTAGTCCCAGTCCCTCCTCTGATCCGGAACGCCCCGCGTCTAGCGACGTGGGGCGTTCTCATGAGATCCATGGGTGCGACAGAACTATGGGGCCATCGGAGCTATGAGAACCGCACTGCTACGACGTCTTTCTCATGAGACACGCACGAGCAAGCAACAGTTCCACAGCTATGAGGGTTGCTTCGGTTTCAATCGGGAAGTCCAGAGCTACCGGAGACACCGCAGTAGCAGATGTCAAAAGCGACGAGGGTCGGGGAAGTGAGACGCGCCGAATCTTTGCCGTCCTATCCCAACTATCACGGTCCTACCGGCGGTCCAACCGGTGTGACTGGCGCGCTGCCCTTGGAGACGTGAAGGTCGTGCACGCTGGCCTCGCTCCCCCTCAAGCGGTAGGGCGGCCCGTGCCGCGGGATGGCCTAGATACTCATAGGTGCGACAGAACTATGGGTCCATCGGAACTATGAGAACTGTGTCGCCACCACGTCTTTCTCAGTGAGGCGATCGGGGGATGTCGGTTCCGATATAACCATGGCGGTGAGACCATTGGCCCGGTTGAGTTTCGGCCAGTGCCGCGATCTCCGATACTCGGAGCGAGATGCGCTTAGGTCTCCCCCGCCCTATCTCTGGCTGGTTCCCCGTTGCCGGAAGCTCCACAACCTTCGACGACTGGGGCGCACAGCGTGAGGTGTCCAGTTTCGTCGAGTTCTGCCGCGGGGTGTCGCCCTCTCGCCGGCAGATGGGACGACTGGGCAGGGGCAGCAACAATGCAAGTGCCCCACGGGGAACTCCCGCGACTGCGCAACAGTCCGGGGGGACACGTGGCCGACCAATGGGAGACGTCGACACCATCACCGTAGCCAAAGCGCGGCAACGCGGTCCGGTCGAGGAGGCACCAGGTCCTTGCCGGCTTGCTGCGATGTTGGCGCCCGGATGATGTGCCGTGATGATTTCCATAGGTTCGGCAGCACTATGGATCTATCGGAACTATGAGAACCGCTCCCCTACCAGGGAATCTCAATGAGACACGCGTGCTCTGCCGGGTTCCATAGAGCTATGGGGGCTGGGAGCGGCACGCGTGGGACCTCGCTCTTCGCCGCAGGTGAGTCCGCTGGAACCAAACTAGGAGGGGGAACAGCATGGCTGCCGACACCCGACTCGACGAACTTGCTCGCAGGATCGAAGGGGTCCCTGACTCGCTCCCCGTGAAGTCGCTCTATCGGGCCTTCTTCATCGTCCGCGTCGAACAACTCTCGACCTGCTACTGCCGACCGGATAGCCAACGCCTGAGCAATGCGCTCGACGAGTTCGACGGGCGACTCGCTTCCGCCGCCGGGTCCCTACGACTGTAGGGGGACTCCAAGCGTCCGTCTCTCGGAGGTGGGAAAATGCCCTCTCCGGCCTGGATGTATTGCCTGTTTCATCTGGGCGAGGTGTTGCCGCGTGAGACTCATAGGTGCGACAGAACTATGGGTCCATCGGAACTATGAGAACCGCGCCGCCATCATGGCTTTCTCTTGAGATGTCCTCTAGATTCTCTAGATTCTCTGGATTCCATAGAGCTATGGGCGGATACGATCGAGGCTTCCCGAATGCCGGTGGGGTTTGCTCTCCGGTTGAATGCGCTGGGCCACGATGAGCCGAAGTGATACGTGCAGATCTCACCTTGTCCCATCCGACGAGTCCTGTCCTAGTGGATTGGACGATTCTCGGATGTGGACAGGCATCTGTCCCGACGAGCGGTGCCTCATCGCCAGGAGATTCCCTTTTGCGGGCCGGCAGCCGAAGTGTTGCCGCGTGAGACTCATAGGTGCGACAGAACTATGGGTCCATCGGAACTATGAGAACCGCGCCGCCATCATGGCTTTCTCTTGAGACGTCCTCTAGATTCTCCGGATTCCATAGAGCTATGGGCGGATACGATCGAGGCTTCCCGAATGCCGGTGGGGTTTGCTCTCCGGTTGAATGCGCTGGGCCACGATGAGCCGAAGTGATACGTGCAGATCTCACCTTGGTCCGGCAGCCGAAGTGTTGCCGCGCGAGACTCGCAGGTGCGACAGAACTATGGGTCCATCGGAACTATGAGAACCGCGCCGCCACCACCGTTTACTCCCGAGATGGATGTTGCCGGGTTCCACAGAACTATGGAACTCATGGACCCATGACTCCGGACTGGAGAGATGCAGGACCCCGGCCGGGGTCCTGCATCGCGGCTGCTGAGCCCGATATTGATCGGCTTGCCGTGAGTGGCAGCGGGGGTCGTGGACTCATACCGGAGGAGGGGAGTGATGACCGCGAAGTTCGAGCTGTTCAAGGACGCCGGCGTTTTCTTCATCGCCGGGCCCGTCGTGCTGGTACTGGCTTGTCGAGCGGGGGCTGCGGGTTTCGCCAGGGGTAGCTGTGGGGGGCCCGCCGTGGTTCATCTTGCTGCCGGGCCATGCGCTAGCACTTCGCAAGCGGGTGCTCCCGGGTAAGACGACGTCGTCTCGCTGCATCACAGAACTGTGGAAACTATGAGAAACCATATGTCCTATAGAACTATGGAACTGTGGGAACTGTCATTTGAGCTGGGATTATCACCCGACACGCCGTCAGGTTCCCATAAGAACCATAGTTCTATAGGTACTGTGAGCGGGTGCTGCTCGAGCTACTCTCGCGTCCCACCGAGCCAGGCAGGGCGATCCGCCGGGAGTCAGTAAGACGGGGCCGTAGAGGCGCGAATGTCTCGTCTCGCCCATCAACCTCGCTGCGGTTCTCACCGCGTCTCGCATAGGTGGAAATGCGACAGCAACGAGACCTCATGACACGAAAGGACGTCCCAGTGCCGACGTTGAAGTTTCGGCGGCGATCGCGCCGCGACGAGTACGACACTGAAGTGATTGGTCAGCCCGCTAACGGGGAGAGTGATCGCCGCGAGGCCGACGGCTGGGAAGACGGGCCGCAGATTCACCCGGTCGTAATCTGGGCTGCGCTCGTGATCGCGAGCATCGTGGCATTGGTCATCGGAGTCGCGTGCTTCGTCACGAGTTTCAGTGCCATGCAGGCGCTCGTAATCGACTTTGGCGCCGACAAGAGATTCGCCTGGCTGATCCCGGTCATCATCGACGGAGCGATTGTCGGCTCGTCATTCTGCGTCATTGCGCTCTCGCAGCACCGAGACGAGTGGACCGTCCGAGGTCGGCTCTTCTTGAGGCGGGTCGAGTACACCGCGGCAGCAGTGTCGGTGATCATGAACAGCGGTCACGCCTACATGACCCAACATGAGATCTGGCGGGGGCTCGTTGCGGCTGCAATCGGGGCACTTGCGCCCCTGTTTCTCCTGGCGATGACCGAGGCTGTGGAGGTCCTGATCCGAGCGCCTCGGAGAGTCGCCAAGACCCCAAACCGCGCCGCACACGCGACCGCTCCTGACGGAACTCTGGAGCCGGAAGCGCGGGGGACAACGGACAACTCGACCGATCCGATCGACGAGTGGGACGGAGGTCCTCGCCAGGGTGTTCTCGGTCTGGTCCATCCATCGTGCGAAGACGCTGGCGATACGGATTCCGGTGCTCTGACTCCCCGCAGCGGTGGCTACGAGTCACCCTACGACTTCGTCCTTCCTGCTCCGCTTCCGGAGCATGCCAGCGTAGACGAACGGCTTGAGCGTGCGCTCACGCTCAACGCCATGCAGGTTCAGCCCGACGATATCGCGACCCATGTCGGCCGTTCTCGAGCGACCGTGTACAGGTGGCTCAAGGAAGCGCGTGAATCAGAGTCGCGCCCCATGGTTCCAGCAGGCCGTCTCGTCGGAGCGGGAGTGTAGTGACCAGTCCGGTGCGGCCCCGCCCGAACTCGTTCAGGTCGGGCCGCCGGGCTCCACACTGAATCACGAGCGAAAGTAGGCACTGTTGAGCGACCCAGTTGGTCCCGTACCCAGCGCGATACGTAGCCGCCTCCCGTAGCAGGTTCATCGAAGGTCGCTGTCATTTTCAGAAGTCGGCTGCACGTCGTCAACACCCGACTGCATTCGCGTGGACCACACCGATCAAACGAGTAGCGGTGTCCGTATTGGCCCTGCCGGCAGTACCGAGGTCGAGCGCCTGGGTGTCAAAGTGTCGAACCTGAGTAGGAGGCCTCGTCTTCGACCAGGCACGACTGGAAATTGAGGCTCGCGTGAGCAGAAGGAGCGAAGGGTAGATTGAACGTCTCGGATCGGGCAGCAATAAGCCCAGAACTCGAGCGTGAGAGTACCGACACCGCACGGGCCACGGCGCCCTCCGTCCGCGACATACGGACGATGGAAGAAGCGGTGAGCATTCTTGATGCGCTGTCAGTCATACTCGCGGAATCGGATTCGAGTGATCGCCCTGCGATGGTAAGGACCTACGCCGATCGCCTGCATTCGTTCGTCCTGTCGAACCATGCAACGTCCGCCGACGAGTTTCGGTCAACCGCGTGCGACGAATGGGTGTCCGAGCTGCGAAACGGCCTCGCCGGTCAGAAGGTGATATCTCCTCCGCTCTCGGCCTCAGATTGATGCGAGGTGTGTGTCCGATAGGGTTGATCCCATGGTTCACGGCCGGGTCGAGGAATCGTCGATTCGGAACACGTTCGGGTGGGGTAGGGGAGAAACCAATGACATTTCGGCAGAACGCTGTCCGCACGGTTGCAGTCAGCGCCGCCGCGGCCGCGCTGGCACTCGTCACCAACGCGGTTGCAGCGGCGGACGTTCCGCCGCGCACGCCGGGTATTATGGGCGACGACATCGTGCAGCTCGACAACAGTGGACCGTGCAACGGACCGATCCACGTGGATTTCGAGACCAGCGCTACCCGGCCAGGAAACCTCTCCGTACTGCTCACTCCGCGCGGTACTTTCGGGGCGAGCCCGGCGTGTGCGACGAATATTCAGGTCGATTGGATCAACGGGATCGCCCCGTTCACACACACCCTGCGCGTGCCGGTAGACAACGGGGCCACCAGGATCGACGTGCCGACGGGTGCCGGCGTGAGCCTCGTCAATGTCTCGAACTTTCCGCTCCGGGCACTGGCGATCAGCAGCTACGTGCTGGTCCCGTAGTCGAGGCGCCTCATCTCGACTGATTGATTCGGAGGGGCCGAGCTCTCAATCGGCCCCTCCGAATTTCACGCTGACAGTTCATCCTCCGCCAACTCGGGCTGCGGTGCCGCGCCAGCGCGTTCATTGCGCGCGAGCTTGAGGTTCTCGTACAGGGCCGTCTTCTTGAGGTCGTAGCCCGCGCACAGGTCATCGACGGTGAAACGGCCGGTCTCGTGGTCCCGTAGCAAGAGATTGCGGCGGAGCGGTGACAGTTTGTGCTGTTTGCCGCGCATCTTGCCCTTGGCCTTCGCAACCTCTACGCCGGCCTTCGTGCGCTGACGATTGAGGTCTGACTCGAATTCGGCCATGATCGCCAGAAACCCGATGAACATCTTGCCCATCGGATCAGTTGGGTCATACACCGTGCCGTCGATGTTAAGGGCTACGTTGCACTCGACGAGTCCGTCGACGATCTGGTGGAGGTCGCGGGCCGAGCGTCCGAGGCGGTCGAGCTTGGTCACCACGAGCTGGTCGCCGCTGCGGCAGACTTCGAGCGCCCGGGCGAGCGCCGGTCGTTTCCGATTGCGGCCGGTGTAGCCGTGATCGGTGTAGACCTGAGCGCCGTCGACGCCGAGCTTGCCGAGCCATGCAACTTGGCCGGCGACGTCTTGTCGGGCGGTCGAACACCGTGCGTAGCCGATTTTCATGCTCGTCAGTATCGCCGAACGGGCCGACATCTCAGATCGTTCGTTTTCCGGCGCGTCTTACCGGAATTTTCAACCGGACATCTATAACGAACGGGTCGGAGTCGACTCACCAGCCGTAGGTTTGTCAGTTTCAGAAGTCGGCTGCACGCCGTCAACAGCCGACTGCACTCGCGTGGACCACACCGATCAAACGAGTAACGGGTGTCCGTTTTGTCCATGACCAAAACGAAATCTGGGGACAGCAGAGCGGCTTTGAACCGGTTTTGCCTGCTCGACCGGGGCTCGGCAACAGCTCATTGAAGCGCGAGCCCACGTCTGATGTGGCCGTACTGTTTTGGCATGGCGATCCGGAAGCGTTCCTCGACGCCGAGGTAGTGGTCGTCCTGTTCGGACGGCGGCATCGATGTCGAGTTGCATCCGGTGGAGCTCACTGCGACCGAGGGCAGATCGGGTTCCGGCTGAGCAGGGGCGGCATACAGTGGTCGACTGAGGTCCGGCGATAATCGCATACGTGAATGCGCGACTGTCTGAGCCGGATTACCAACTGGTGTGGCCAAGGAGCCTGTTTGTAGCGGAGTCGTCCAAGCTGCTGAATGTCCGCACTGAGCCAGACTGGGATGATCGCTGCCTCCTGTTGCTGACCGATGCGTTTGTAGGTGACTACGTCGATGGCCCGACTGCCGAGTTTGGTCGGATCGAATCTGAATCCATCGATCCTTGGAGCAGGAGGCCTACTGCTCTGACGCCGCGGCAGAAGTTCCTCAAGGACCTGATGGCGGACTCAGATCTCCTCCACGAGAATCCTCCGCCGAAGCGGCCATACTGGCGTGACCGCCAGGGCTACTCATCAGACCCTGCAAATGCGCGGTGGTCGATCGACATGGTTGCGCGTGAGTTCGCCGTTCTAGTCCATGAATTGGATCTGGCGTGTTACCTCGACCGACGGTTCGGAATCAACTGTGAAGAAGAATCTCGAGGCAACCAAGCGGCGACCGTGATCGAGCGAGAGCTCGGCCTGACGGACGTGTGGCCACTTAATCCGAGGGCGCTCGCTGACGACCCTGACCTGTTCTACACGCTCGTCGAGTTTCTTCATGATTGTGTCGCCCGTCCACGCAAGCCGGTGTTTTTCCACGGCTGGAACGATTGCGGTTGGCATCGGGAAGAGTTCGACATCGAGACGGGGCGAGCGGTGTACCGCTGGCGAGTCAACAAGCTCTTCGACCGCAGCGATATCGGTTTGCGGATGGCCGATGAGGGTGAGGATGTAGGTCGACTCGTGACGGTTACTGACGATGCACGTGCCGAACTCGTGGAGGCCGTCGTCCATCGTGGGGACAACGAGCCGACGACCGACCAGGTCCGCCACGCACTAGCACTATTCCGAGACAGAAGTGCAGACCGAAACCAGAAACGCTCTGCTGTTGCCGCCCTCGCGTTGGTGCTGGAGGAGCGTCGTCATGACGTCCTCACCGACGTGATGACGAAGACAGATCGAGGTGCATTGTTCGAGATCGCAAACGGATTCCACATCAGGCATCAACGAGCCGACCAGAAGCGCGACTACCCGGACTACTACCTCGACTGGGTCTTCTGGCTCTATCTGTCCAGCATCGAACTGACGAACCGCGTTATCGACGAACAACGAGCCCTACGACCGACTGGTGGCCGATCGCATGGGGCTTGATCAGCGTCCCGGGATGGAATGGCGAACGGACGCTGGTGGGTGAAGAACGGCGACGAGCCGGTCTTGTTTCCTCGGTCATTGTCGGTCACAAGCGGCGGATGACCTCAACCGTCAGCTACTGGCCATAGTGGAAACGGGGTAGACGTAGGCATGGCCGACTAAACGCGCGGGCGTCGTGGAGGAGTTTGGCGCCGTCGGCACGTGACTCGGAACCGATCGCCGCTGTCGCCGGTGTTGTTTACCGCGGTAAACAACACCGGCACGGTGCGATTAGGGGCGGGGGCTGGTGAGGACTTCGAGCAGCGCGTGCAAGCCATCCTCATCGAGGTACTCGAGCAGTGCATCGGCAAGGGTCGCCGGATCGGCATCCATGCGACGGAAGGCTTTGGTGACCTTTGCCGCCGTCGCGGGAACACGGTCAGGCTTTCGCTCGACTGTAGAGTTGTCCTGTTCGCTCTCGTGTGCCTGATGCTCACGCTGCCGTTCGGCTTGCCACTTGTCGACTTGTTCCGCCTGCGGAACCTGCGCGAGGGAGCGTGCGGTACGAATCGCGAGTTCACCTGTACGAATGGCCGTTTGGAGTTCGGGGGCCAATTTGAGCAGCGCCCGTCGTTGCGAGATCCATCCCTTGGACTTGTTGAGTTTGAGGGCGGCCTTCTCGACGGTTCCACATTCGACGACCATCAGTTCGACGGCCTTGGCCTCTTCGATGACGTCGAAGTCTCGCCGGCCGACGTTCTCGATCACCGCCGCCGCCAGCAGTGTTATCCGGTCCGCGGCGACCTCGTCTTTGACGACGATGTCTAGGTCCGGGCGACCGAAATTGGCTGCGGCGGCAAGGCGCCGGCAGCCGTTGATCACGATCCAGCGGGCGAGGCCGATCTCGGTTTCGTCTTCGGGATACAGCCGCAAGTAGGCCGATCTGGTGACCACCAGAGCGGGCTGAAGCTGGGTGCCGGTGATCGAGACCAGGTCCGCGAGGTCGCCGAGGTCGTCGCGCGGGTTGCGCGGGTTCGGTGCGAGTTCGCTCAGCGGCACGCTGGTCGGCGTCGCGGAGATTCCGTTGCTCGGCCGGTCGACGGGGGAGTTGTCGCCGACGGCAGCTGCGAGGGTTGCCAGGTTGGTGCGGGATCCGCGCGCCATCACCGACCACCGTCGATTCGCAGCTCGAGGGCGAGCCGGTAGAAGTCCTCGCGGGCCTGCAGTGCAACGCGGTTCGCCGGGTATTCGGTGACGACCAGGCCGTCGGCGCTGGCCCGGGCGTGCAGCTTGTAATGCCGGATGACGGTCTTGGCGAGCGGCCACTTGTTCGCGCGCACGAAGTCCTTGGTCTCCTCGAGGTCGGACTTGCCGTCGCGGGGATCCCAGTTGTTGATCACCACGGTGTACGGGATTCCGCGGGGCTCGAGGATCTTTCGGATCGTGCGTGCGGTCGGGTCGAAGGATAGAGGTTCGGTTTCCATCGGCACGATGACGTGATCGGCAACCTCGAGGACCGTCCGCAAGGCATCGGCAGCTGGTCCACGGCCGAGGGGGTCGGAGGTGTCGTCGGCGGCGTTGAGGTCGATCCAGCCTGGGGTGTCGACGTACGTGTGGCGGATGCCGGGCAGTTGCCCCAGCTGGCGGAGCCCATTGAGGTCGTCGTGGGCCTGAACGACATGGAATGGCAGATTGTCGAGACGGTCGGCCCACCAGATCGCCGAACCCTGTGGGTCGACGGAGACGGCTGCCACGGGGGAGGTGGCATCGGGGTCGTCGTCTTGATTGAGAACATCTGCGGTGACGGCGGCGAGATTGACGGCGACGGTGCTCTTTCCGACGCCGCCCTTCTGATTGAGAAGGACATGAATGGTCATGAGACCCTTTCCGTTTGCTTCACCCACCTGGTGCGGGCTACTTCGGACGGGTACGGACGGTACGGCACCGAGGGGTCGATATCGGGGATGACACGCGCATGCATCGGTGTGATCGCTGACGTTGTTTACCGCGGTAAACAAAACCAACCTGGGGTCGGGTTTGTTTACCGCGGTAAACAAACCGCGTCAGTGCGCGTTCAAGCTTCCGTTGCGATTGCCTCGACCAGTGCGGTGGCAGATGCGATCTTGGCGGCGGACTTCGACGAGGCATCGGCTATGCCTGTGCATCCGGCGAAGTGCGCGGTGGCGGTGAAGTGGGGTGCGTGCGCGGGACCGTCGGTGTGGAATTCCCACTCGGGCTTCGGGAGCTGTTCGTTCTGGGCGAGACTCATCAGCCAGGCGACCGGGTTGGACAGCGCCTTGCGCTTCTTCGTCTCGGACAGGCCCGTAATCGTGGCAAGCGGCACGCCGGTCGCACCCTTGATTGGGGTCCGTGCGAGGGAAGCGTCGGCGACGTCCCCGCGCTCGGCTTCCGGGGTTTGCGGCGGGAGCGGCCATTCCGGTTCCGGCTGAGTGTGGTCGGCGTCGGTGAGATAGGCCCGCAGCGCCGACCAGAGCGCTGCCTGTTCGGCCGGTTTCTTCGCCGTTGCCGTGACCCACGGCCCGCGGACGCCGAGGTGGGTGGCGCGGGCGGCGAAGGTTCTATTGTGGTCGGCACCGCGCGCTTGGTGATCGACCGTGGGCTCTGGTTGGTCGGGGTGGGCTTGTCGCCACACCGACGACACGCTCGGTCCCATCTCCGGGTGGGTGTCGGTCAAGGTGTCGACGATCAGGAGTTGGATCGGACGCCAGGTGGGATCGGCAATGTCGACGAGCTGTGCGACGTCGGCGACGGTCAAGGCGTCGGTGGCGAGCCGGCGGCCGAGTTCGGTGGCGATCTCGTCGCGAAGTGGTGCGGCGGCTGCGGTTTTGAGGACCTTGTGGAAGGTGCGGGCATCGAGGGCAGTGAGGTCGCGTGCTGCCTCTTGGGTCACGATGCGTTGGTCGGCGTGTTTGAAGTGGTTCTTCTTCGCTTCCCGGGCGGCGCGGGTGCGTCGGTTCAGGTCGGCGCCGAGGGCCGCCAACTGGTCCGGGGTGTAGGGGGTGGGGAGTGATCGAGGTGGGCGAGGATGATTCGTTGGTTGATCAGGTCGGCGACCCGGCGTAGCGGGGAGGTGACGTGGGTGTAGGCGCTGAGCCGTAATCCGTAGTGGCCGTGCTTAGCGACTGATCCGGAGTCAGCTGCCACTATCTTTGCAGGTCACGGTATCGCGAACATGCTCTCGACAGTCCCCGCAACCGGGTACGAACAGCGAAACCATCGCCTTTGCGTTATGGGTTGTCGCCGAAGAGCTGCGTGACGTTGCGTTCCCTTTCGCGCTTCACGTTGGCCCGTGCGCCGTCGAGGGATCTCGTGAGTCTGGTTCGTTCCTTCTCCGACTCCGCCAGGCTTCGGGTGAGATTCCTGATCAGCTCGCGCAGTCGTGTGTTCTCCTCGACAAGGTGGACGCCGTCGGCGTCATAGAGCATCCCGGTGAGGGCGCTGACCTGCTCGTCACGCCGCTGAATCCCTGACCTGAGCGAGGTGACAACTGCCTCGGCGTTGAGTGCTCGTTCGCGCCAGGATGCGGTCTGCGTATCGAGCGACTCCTCGGCCCTTGTGGTCGCTGCCCGGACTGAATGCTTCCGTGCGTCGAGGACTGCCTGAGTGAGCTCGGGCCGCTTCTGGCTGTAGATGAACGTTCGTCCAACCCCGGCGAGAGTGCACACATCAGCAACGGTGAACGGAACCCCCGCCTTCACGAGTCGTGAAAGCGCCTGGCGCACCCTATCTTCACAAGCTTTCGACTGGGCAGTGCGCCGCGCAATTGCCTCAGCTGGCCGTCGCTCCGTGGCCATCGTCACCGCCTCCCACTTCGTTGGAATTCTGATCCAATTCTCCTGCCGTCCAGCCGATGGAGAACACCGGGCTGAAGTAGTCCTGGGCTGGACTTCTCAAGTCGAGTTGTTCTGCGGCCTCCAACAGGCCGGCGTCCTCGAGCGCTTCCCTGAGGCCGTCGATCACTGGTTCCCACTCGCGCCACTGGCTCAAGATGTACTCGCGCGCCTCCTCGGTGGGTGCTCCCTCCGCGAACTGGTAGTCGGCGTCTCGTTTCCGTTCCCAATACGCGAGATCCGCACCGGTGAGGGCGAAGTGCTCACACACGCCGCCAGGTCCGGTGGTGCAGTTCTTCTGCTTTGGACAGAGCGCGCCACCAACGACCGGGCCGTATCGGCAGAGGCCGTGCTCCACGGGCACAACCGCAAGGTCTATTCGAGCGGCAGTTGACGTGCTGTCGGCAAAATCGCTGGGTTGCGCCACGATGGCGCCAGGCTTACTGGTGCCTGGCCCGCCTGCCCAGAACATCTGGAGGTGGCGGACGGTGGTTTCGTCGCTGTACCTTCCGTAGAAGGCGAGAGCGGCATCGGAGAAGTGCCCGAGAATCTGCTGAACGAGCTTTGGTGGTGCCCCGTTGTCGAGGAGGGTGGTTGCCATCGTCGCACGTGTCCGGTGCGACGTCACACCTGCGACTCCGATCTGTTCCAGCCACGTCATCCACGAATCTTGAAAACCGCTGAAGGAGAATGGTATAACCAGGTCAGGGTTGCTGCTCGGGCGTGGAAACAGCGGCATCTCCCGGTCCCAATTGGTCTCCAACGCCGTCGCCTGGCGCTTTCCGAGCTTCGACAATTCCTTTGCATACCGTTGGCGCAGTAGTTGCCGGGTTTTCTCTTGCCGCTTCAGCAGTCTCTGATAGACGGGTTGGTGGCACGGAATGCCGTAGTCAAGTTGACCTGCTTTCGATATGTCCCGCCACAGGTAGGGCTGCATCGCGCCCACAAAGCCGATACATCCGAGGCGTAGCGTGAGTGTCTCATTGATTCGCCCGCCCTGGAATGCATGAGTTACCCAGATGTCGGCGATCCCAACGTCGTTTGTGTCCAAATCCTCGAGCTTCGTGATGCTCTCGTCCGATACCAGACGCATGAACTCCTCGTCGCTGAGCGGTCGTGGGCGAGGACTGGTCTTCGGCCTGGAGTACTCCGGAAAGCGGAGGATGAAGCTCTCCGTCTTACGCGCGATCGTATTGTGGTTCAACGCGTGAAGGAGAACGATTCGTGCGTTCGTGGTGAAGTTGAACCGTGCGCGAACCAAGGCGGTGCGCTCGTCCTTGACTGGGCGATTGGGCGGCTTGATGCACGGGACGTGAATATTTTCTGATACCCAGATATTCCAGAGATCGCCGAGTGCCGCCGAATCCTCGCTGGTGAGAATTTCTGCCACGTTGCCGCCGTCCTGACGGATTTGGCGGAGCATGAAGGACAGGACGATCACGCTGGTTATACGTAGTTGGATGGTTGGCAGCGTGGCACGCTTCCCGTTGGTTGCGAGTGCCTGGTCGGAAAGATAGTCCCACAGAACATCTCGAAGCCATCGCTGTGACACGTTTCGAAGATCAAACAGGTAGCGGCGGTGTCGCACCGACGATGATTGGAAGGGCTCGCCACCGACAAACACCGGGTCGAACACGCCAGCATCTTTCGCCGATTTGGCGTCGAGGAGTAGCGGCCGGGCCGCGATCGGCAGGTCCGTGAGTACTCGTTTGACCATGCTGCCGCGTTTCGCTGCGCCCGCGATGGCCTCGACACGTGGATCGGCCAAGGTCTCAATGCCCTCGGCTGCGAGTCGATTGAGTGCTTCCCTGATGTCGAGCGGACGCCACTGGGTCCGGTTCGGCGCCTTGGCGTGTCTATAGATGCCGTACCGGACCTCTCTTTGAACGTTGGCCGGAAGGTCCGAGAGTGAGAGCAGGCCACGACTCTCGTGCGGCTGCATTGCATCCCCGGCGTCTTCCCTGGAGAACCATTCCTCGGCTTGCCGCCGTGTGGGAGGCTTCGTCAATGACTTGCGCCAGCGTGACCACACGTGCTGGTGTCCGCGGCAAACCCGCCGACTGGCGGCGCCTACCCCAATCGTCATCGTAGCGTCACGCACACAAACCCCGAGTTCGCAGCAGGCGAAAGGAGGAAGTGGAACTGCAGTTGACAGCCAGTCGGGCCGCGGTATGCCGCACTCCGATGCCCTCATTCTCGCGTTGTTGTGCTGCACGCAGAGTCCTCGTGTCACTGCTTCACGATGGGACCCGCACACCTCGCAGTCCCTACCGCGTTCGAGGGCCCACCCGAACCGTAGACTCCGTTGTGGCTGAGCCTGTTCGGCGAACTCATCGAGCGTCAATCTGTCCTTCGCCTGAAGGTACTTGGTCGCGTGAGCCTCGCAGAGACGGAGCGTGTAGCTCCCGCACATCATTGCCGCGCAGTTTGGAACCCGGCACGCCCACCCAAACGTGTCGTGATCGGGCGGAAACTGGATCGGCTCGTTCTTCATCCACTCGGGGAAGAACTCGCTGGCGATGGTGTATCGCCGCTCGATGCTGAGGTTATCTATGTCCGAATCATGCGCTACTACTGTGAGTGTCGGATACCTGCTGGTAGTCGTTGCCACTGCGCCAGCCCTCACTTCCGGTCCGGCACGAGGTCGTGCTCTGCGCTCGGACGTGCAGTTGCTGTCCAGTACTGATCGAGGTGCAAAAGTACCGATGAGCTAGCCGACTTGCCGTAGAGCTCCGTGACCATTTCCGGTCTGGACCAGCCGAATTCCTCCGCCACTTCTTCGGCGTTAAAGTCCGTGACCGCATAGAAATCCGAGGCAGCCTTGTGGCGAAACGCGTGTGGCGTGACACGGGTCGGCAGCTCGGCTCGTTCCCCCGCTCTCCGAAGCATGCCTCGAACACCAGTTGTCGTGAGAGCAGCGCCCGGCGTTCGACCATCCGTGTGGACGAGTACTTGCTGGTGATCAATGAAGTGCTGGACGGTCTTGTATTCGTCGAGGAGGTACGCGTGGAAGGTGCTGATCATGTCGTCACTCACTGCACGAATGACACCATCAATGACATACCCTTCGGAATTCAGCTGAACCCGGCTCAACGCACCTGGGATCTTGGCGCGAGCACCGTTCGGATTGTCGTTGCGCCCCACCACGTGGATATGTGGATATCGGTGTTGCCCGCAGGGATGATCCGCAACGAGATGAAGGTCGGTAAACCTCAGTCCGCAAAGGCCTCCGACCCGGATGCCGGTGTCGTGCAGCCAGGTCACGATCATGACATCGCGAGCGCTTCTCAGGATGTCCGGTTCAAACAGGGCCTGCACAGTGGCGTCCGTAACTACCCGAGGTCTTCGCGAAGTTCGTTTCGGGGCTAGGGGATTCCTCTGTACGAAGGTGCCCCGTTGCGTGCGGGACGCTGGTGCGTTGAGCTTGCATACCAGGTCTTCGTTCACCGTCCCCGATTTGAGCAGCGACATGTAGAACGCCTTCACGACAGTTGCCACGTTGCACGCGGACGAGGCACCAAGTGGTCGCTGATCAGCACGTCTCCACGGCACAAAGATCTCCGCGCCCTCGTTGGTGAGCGCATTCATGTACCGACGCAAGTCGTCAAAGGTTACCGACTTCGTCTGGATGCCGTTGATGTGCAACCAATTCAGGTGGTCTACCAGACTGAAGGCATAAGTCTGCTGGCTTGCAGTGCCATACGACGCCAACACGCGCATCGAATCGTGATGGAGCTCCCCATCCGAACTAAAGATCCAATAGGAGATTTGCCCACCCCGGTGGCGAACCTGCCGAACGCGGTACCGCTGGCCATCGCTCTCCACGGGTGGCTCCTCATCTCGCGTACATCACATCTAGCACGTGTACGCGACATAGCAGTTGATGACACACCGCGAACGTCGAGAACACGCAAATGTCAGTCGCTAAGGCCGTGCAC
>NZ_JBLWIT010000163.1:0-48047 GCF_048381435.1 Rhodococcus mengyinensis
CCGGACTTCCGCAGCTGATGGGCACACGATTCCGCGAAAAGGCGTGTTGACGTGCGGGGACGCCGCGCGGCCGCGTTGGGGTCGTGTTACTACAGGCCTTGCTTTGGCGGGATCTCGCTTACGCGTCGGTGGGGGCGAAGTCGAAGAACCGGGGCGGTTCGGGCAGCTCGAGCGCGGTAAGGATCTTTCGCTGCCCGGCGGTGACGGCGGAGCGTTGCGCCACCTGGCCGTGGTCGGTGGCGAGGGTGACCAGGTGCATCCGGTCGAGCTCGTGACGGATGCTGCGCCAGGTGTCACCGGTGGCGGTCTCGGCGACCCGGATCAGCAGCAGCGCCAGCCAGCACAACTGGACGTGGGCGCGGATGCGGTCCTCGCGGTGGTGGAAGACCGGCCGCAGCCCGAGCGAGCCCTTCATGTCGCGCCACCCGGCTTCGACGGCGAGCAGCTGCTTGTAGGCGGCGGCCAGGTCCTCCGGGGTGAGGGTGGTGTCGGACGTGCGTAGCAGCCACTTGCCGTCCAGGCCGGCCTCGGTCTTGATCGCCGTGTGGTCGATGCGCAGCAGCCCGGTGTTGGTGCGCCGCAGATACCGTCGCAGTCCCGGCTTGGATTTGAGCGAGCCGACCAGCTCGTCGCGGCGGCGCGATGTCCAGGTGTCGGAACCGTCGATCAGCTCTTCGAGGTGCGCGACGAGGTTCTCCCGTACGGCCGCGTCGCGGTCCGCCTGGTCCGGGTTGTGGCAGACGACGAATCGCCTGGTCCGGGCGCCGCCGTCGCCGTCCCCGTCACCGCCGGGCGCGACGTGCACCTCCTTGACCCGCAGGTTGCCGGCCACGGTGTGGTAGCGGCCCGGCCTGGCGAGCGCGGCGGCGGCCTCGGTGTTGGTGTGGCGCAGCTTCTCGGCGTGGATGTAATGCCCGCCGCCGCGGGTCAAATACGCTCGGTTCGCGGCGGAGGCGAAACCACGGTCGGCGACCCAGACCAACCGGCGCAGGTTCCACCCGTCCAGGTCGTCTTTGACGGTGCGGATGATCGCGGTGTCGGCGGTGTTGCCGGGGAAGGTCCAGCAGCGCACCGGGATCCCGTCGCGGGTGACGGCCATCGCGATCACCACCTGCGGCAGGTCGGTGCGGAAGTCCTTGGAGTGGCCGAACTCCCGCGCCCCGGACTCGGCCGGGTTACCGGCCCCGTCGTCGCTGGGCGGATCGGCCCGCTCCGGGCCCTCGGTCTCGAAGTAGGTGCTCGTCGTATCGACGAAAACGATGTCCAAATCCAGGTTTAACAGGTGCGCAACGGAATTGAACACATCGGCGGCGATCTCCTCGAGGGCGTCGAGGAGGAAGTCCATGCCCCGGTAGGCCTGATCGTCGGACAACGCGGTCATGTGCTCGATGGCGACGCGTTCGGTCACCCAGCCGGTCGCCGCGAGCTTCGAGCCGGGTTCGAGCGCGCGCTGGGCGACGAGGGTGAAGATCACCCGCTCCACCGCGTCGGCGGCGAGCCGCCGCCCCTCGGCGGCGCGGCGGATCGCCGCCGAGATCCCCAGCCGGTCCCAGAGCCGGTCCAGCGTCCACGCCCCGCCGAGGCGCCGGCAGTCGAGGATCTCCACCTCCCCGCCCGCGGTCGACGCCGCGGCGGACTGGTCGGGGGCGAGGAACCGCGAGATCGACGACACCAGCCGGGCCAACCCGTCCCGGTCCACGGTCTCGGCGCGGCCGAAGTTGTGGATCACCTTCGCGGTCGGCGAGCCGGTGTCCGGGTGCCGCTCGTTGTGCGCGAGCTGCAGATACGACACCACCGAGCCGTCCTTGTTCTTCCGCCGCGTCTCCCGCAGGTACATACCTACACAACACCACATCGCATGCGGCTTCACCAGCCGACACGCCGCAAGTCGTGTGCCTACAGATTTTCGCGTTCCAGACACCCTGCACCGCTCTGACCTGCGCCTTCATTCCGCGGCAGGCACGAAAATGCCTACGAACTGCGGAAGTCCGGACTGTGGCGCATCCGCCGGCGGAGTTTGTCGAGGGTCCGTGCGCGAAGACGCCGAATCCGGTCCCACTGCTGGAGAATGCTCGCTGCGGGGAATTATTGGTACCGGTGAACCGCACCAAAGAAGACAGCGGAACCTTGCGCTTGGCAGTAGCGATCGTTCCGTCGGAAACGCAGCCGCCGGTCAAGGCTCCGATCGTCTTTCTCATGGGCGGGCCCGGTCAGGATGCGGTCACCGATCCCCCGGTCAATCCGGACGTGCCGCTGAACCGTGATCGCGATCTGATCCTGATGGGACAGCGCGGCAACATAACGTCCAGCTCGCCGTTGCCCTGCCCGGAGATTTTCGAGTTCTTCGCCCACAGGATCGGAATGGCGTGGAACGCCGAGTCCACACGGGATGCGTACGTAGAAGCGGTGAAGGAGTGCCACGACCGCCTGGCCCCCACCGTTGACCTCTCGGCGTTCAATTCGACCGAGAGCACCTATGACCTGATTGATTTACGCAAGGCACTCGGCCTCGAGAAGTGGAATGTGTTCTCTCACTCGTACGGTACCGACCTTGCGCTGATCTACATGCGTCAAGACGCCGACGCTATCGAGTCGATCGTGTTCGACGGAGTGACGCCTCCATCGGTTGGTGCCCTGGGGTGGACCTGGGCCAGCGCTCGCCAAGCATTCGACAACATGGTCAAGGCGTGCGAGGACCAGCCAGCATGCAAAGAGCGCTATCCCGACCTGGGGGCAACGTTCATCCGGCTGGTCAATGAGCTCGAGGCGAAGCCCATCACCACGACGGTCAACGTTGAGGGTGTAGGAGAGACGAAGGTTGTCGTCGACGGCGGAATGCTGCTGAACTGGTTTGTCCCCGTGGCTACCCATCTACCGACAGAATTCCCATCAACGGTCGATGAGCTCGCACACGGGAATGCGCAGCCCATTGCGTCGCGTTGGGCCGAAGTGTGGGGGCATCCGGAGAGGGGCGTCCTCCATTGGGGCCTCACCCTGAGCATTTGGTGCCGTGAATGGATCCCGTTCGAGACCGTCGAGCAGTCCATGCAACAGGCGGAAAAGGAATTCCCTGAACTGCCGGAGTCCGTTCGGGCCCAAGCGCCGCAGCTGCCGTTCCTGCGCGACGCCTGCGAAGTGTGGGACGTGCCGAAGGCCCCTGACTCGATCCGAGACATCACCGTGAGTGACATCCCTTCGCTTGTGCTGTCGGGAACCTACGACGGGCAGACCGGAGCGGTGTGGGGCGACTACATCGCGAAGGATCTCTCGCAATCCATAGTCGCGGTAGTGCCCGGAGCTGCACACGGTGTGTATGCAGAGCCGCCGTGCGGAGCCGAGATAATCGCGTCATTTTTCGACAATCCGGAGAAGCCGGACACATCCTGCACGGACACGACGAAACTGCCGGCATACGACATTCTCCCGCCACGCTGATGACGACCGAGGTGTTCGCCGTCGGTGGCCCTGAGTTGTCGCGCCGGGCGGTGCTTGGCGGGGCGGTCGCCGGGTTGGCGGTGTTCGTATTGCCGGCATGTTCGTCGAAGGAGTCGACCACCACAGCTACGAGCGTCCCGGCGCACGCGAAGGAAGCGTTCACCGAGCTCGACGCCAAGATCGACAAGGCGATGAAGGACTACGCGATCCCCGGGGTTGCGGTTGGCGTCATTGCCGACGGTGAGGAGTACATCAAGGGGTATGGGGTCACCAATGTCGACCACCCGACACCGGTGGACGGCGACACCCTGTTCCGGATCGGCTCCACGACGAAGACGTTCACCGGAACGACCGTGATGCGCCTCGTCGACGAGGGCAAGGTCGATCTGGAGGCACCGATACGCCAGTATCTGCCCGATTTCGCGGTCGCCGATCCAGAAGCCAGCGCCACGGCGACGGTGCGACAACTGCTCAACCACACGTCGGGTTGGCTCGGTGACGATCTCCAGGACTTCGGTCGAGGCGACGACGCGATAACCAAGTTTGTGGCGTCGATGACCCGGCTCCCACAAAAGACCCCGCCGGGCACGGTCTTCGCCTACAACAATGCGGGGCTGGTTGTGGCGGGGCGGATTGTCGAGGTCGTGACCGGATCGGTCTACGAGGACGCCGTCCAGAAGATGCTGCTGGACCCGCTCGAGTTAAGTCACACCCACTTCTTCTCGGACCAGATAATCGGCCGGAATATCGCCGCCTCCCACAACGTCGACGACGGAAAAGCCGTTGTGGACCCGGGTTTCTGGTTCTTCTCGCGCAGTTGCAACCCGACCGGATCGTTGATTTCCAGCGTGCGGGATCAGGTGCGCTACGCGCGCTTCCACCTCGGCGACGGCACTACACCCAAGGGAGATCGGTTGATGAGCAAAGACTCGCTCATCGCCATGCGTTCCAATCCAGGCGTCGGCGGCACGCTTCAGGTCGAACTCACCGGCATGGGAGTGTCATGGATGCTGCGGCCGTCCGCGGAGAACGAGACGATCGTCCAACATGGCGGGACCTGGGCGGGTCAACGATCCGGGTTCTTCATGGTGCCCAGCCGTAACTTCGCCATGACCGTGCTCACCAATTCCGAGGGAGGAGGGAAACTGCTCAACGAACTGTTCGCCGAGGACTGGTCGCTTCGCCGCTTCGCCGGAATCAGTAACCTCCCCGCGACGCCCCAGAAGTTGAGCACGGCCGAGTTGGCGCCCTACGAGGGGGCGTATGCCACTGACGACATCGATCAATCGGGCACCCTGGGGACCGTCGTGATCAACTTCCGCGGCAAAGGCGGCCAGCTCGTCGGCATCATGAGCGACGCCCCGGATGGCACCTACCTGCCGGATGAGCAGACAGTCCCGAATCTCGGCCTTGCGCTTTACAAGACCGACTATGGGCTCGACCTTGGCCCCGACCTCAAACCCACCGGCACCCGATCCAACTTCGTTCGGGGGTCCGATGGGAATGTCGCCTGGTTCAGCAACCACGGACGGCTCTACCGGCACCTGCAGTAAATAGCCGATCTACCCCGGGGAAGCCGGTGGCGCAATGCGAAATTTGAATCAGTTCACGGTCCTGGCTTTTGCTGTGGTTCCCGCCAGCGGGGCACGCTCGAGTTCGCCGTCCAGCTCGCCCGCCGATCACCGTGAACCATCCGCCGGCGCAGTTTGTCGAGGGGCCCTGCGCGAAGACACCGGAACCGGTGCCGCTGCTGGGGGAAGGCGACAGCGGCTTCCTCTTTACTTGGATGCGTTCTGTCACAGCAAATCCCGGGTGATCGACCCCGGATCGAGGTCTCCTCGCTGCCCCTTGAAACTGGGATGCCGAAGCCCGCCCGGCTGGTATTCGCGATACGCAATGTCCACCACAATCACAGGTTCGACCCAGCGCACGATCCCGTGCTCCTCCGCGGCCGCGGCATCGGTGCCGAGCGGGCTGGTGCGGCGTTCGAGGGTGGCCAGCTTCTCCTTCAGCTGGCGGCGCACGGCCATGGTGAACCCGGTCCCGACATTGCCCACGTAGCGAAGAATGCCCTGGTCATCGTAGGCGCCGAGGGCGAGTGAGCCGACCATGTTGCGCTGTGCACCCCCGCCCGCGATCCAACCAACAATCAAGCAGGAGCTTCTCGTGCGAAGGAGAACCTTCCGCCACGACCGGGTGCGCTGACCTGGTAGATAGGGCGAGCCCACCCGTTTCAAAACCGCGCCCTCCATCCCGGAATTCCTCGCAGCCTCCAAAATGACGGCACCGTCCACTCCAACCCAATGCGGCATGATCTGCAGGAGCACACCGACCCCGTGCAGCTCGTGACCGAGGTCGGTGAGAGCGGCACGGCGCTCCAGATACGGCGCCGCCGTCAGATCACCACCGTCGGCAGAGAGGACGTCGAACGGAAGATAGGTGACCGGCACCTGCCGCCGCACGGCCGTGGTCGGGCGCAGGGTGTTCATCCGCTTCTGCAAGCGCGCGAACGACGGCCGACCCTGGGCAAGTGCCACGACCTCGCCGTCGAACACGATGCGGCCGCGACCGCCGAATGCGTCGGTCAACGTCTCAGCCACCTCCGGGTACGAGGAGGTGACGACGTTGAGGTTGCGGGTCCACAACACCGGTGGCTCGCCGCCGCCGACCGCGCCTAATAGGCGGCAGCCGTCGTACTTCATTTCCGCGGCCCAGCCGCCGTCCATTGCCTCGGGAAGCTCACCCGGGGTGGCCAACATCGGCGCGATCAGCCGCATGGGCCGATTGTGCGCCCATGTCCGCAGCTGAGACGACCCTTCCGGTTCCCGTCGCCGAGAGTGCGGCGCGATCACACGACCGCCCACGACCCGCCGGCCTGCTCGGCCACCGCCGGCATGACACCCTATCCGTCAAGACTTCACACCCGCCGAACGTCGGAAGGACCCACGCCACCCATGACCACCTGGACCCTCTGGCTCGGCGCCCTGCTTGTCATCGGCGGCTCAACCGCCCAGATCAAACACCAAGCGGGAGTTGCCCGCGCCCTGTGGGTGCTCGCCGTGCTCGCCTTCGTGTCCACGGCCGTCGGGGCAATGACCGCGTCCGAGATCTCGCTGCCCCTGCTGCTGACACTCGTAGGCGCGATCGCGGCGACCTGTGCCCTGGTCGCGGTGACAAAGGAACCGACAAAGGCCACGGCCGCGCGACGGGGCGGCGCCGAATGATCACTGCGGTCTGCGCCGTCGCCCTCTGCGTCCTGCTCGCCGGCTCGGACCTGGCGGACCGGTGGCGCGGAAGCCGGTCGGAAAGGGCGCGGATCACCGAGATCACGGCCAGCCTCGACCGCTTCCAGCGGGTGGTGCTCGAAGACCTCGCCGAAGCACGCCACAATGTCCTGCACCGAGACCGCGCATCAGGAAACGACGAGATTCAGGCGTTCATCGCGGCCCGCGATCGCGCCACCCGGGTCGGGATCCCGGACGGGGTGGCGGTGTACCGCCTGCCTGACCGGCTCATCCGGGAATGGGCCAGCAACTGCGGAGGTAGACCCACACGCAGCGGATCGGCCCCGGAAGTGTCCGAAGGGTCCGCCATTACCGATGAGGTTGTCAGGCGCGGCCGAGTAGGTGCCGGAGACACCAGGTCGATCTTCGGCTCGGACCATTGCTGCTGAAAGCAAAGAGCAACAGGCCGCCACACACCAATCTGCGGAACCCCGCAGATCAGGACCGGGAACGAGTCACCGGTCTGGGCAGTGAGTGGCGACCTGTTGCTCGTCGCGATCGTCACAGTAGATCGTCCTACCGACAAAGCGCCGAAACACTGGCGTCGGGCGGCCGACCACTGCGATCAAGTCAGGCGATTATGCCCAGAAGCGCGTGACGCTGATTCGTCCCGAGACCGCCGATCCGCCGGGTCTCAGCGATCGACAGCTCCTCGAGGATCTGCGCTGCCTTCACCGGACCGACACCGGGAAGCGCCTTGACCAAAGCCGAGACCTTGGTCTTCTTCGCAACGTCTTCGGTTTCCGCCTTCGTGAGCACATCGGAGACCGTGAGATCACCGGCCTTGACCGCGGCGAGAAGCTCCCCGCGTGCCTTCCGGGCCACAGCGGCCTTCTCCAATGCTTCTGCTCGCTGCTCGGGCGTCAAAACGGGCAATGCCATCAATGGGCTCCTTACTGCTCTGACCGGCCTTGATCAGCCGGCCTCGGATGGGGATCGCGCCATTCGCGTAGGCGTCAACGTAGGGCGACGCCAGCGGTCGGCGCTTCCCTCGCCGACCGCTGGCGGCACAATCAAGGGTAACACTAGAGTCGAATATATGTTCGAACGATGGAAAGCTGTGTACGACCCGAAACCGTGGCGGGAAGTGCGCCCACCGCGGCCGGTGACCATCGACGTCTCTGCCGCAATGGCACACCACGGTGGCCGCGCCGCGAACGACCTTCCCCTGCGCGTCCGCGCAGAGGGTCTTGACCTCGACGTCCAAGTCCCCGGGTTGCTCCATGCCTGGGCACGCACCTCCCGCGGCGAATGGCTCGCATCGTGCACCTTCACCATCCCCACCGGCAACAAGCTGGGAAGTCTCGAGGTCACGCACTGGTGCCCCGCAGCGGCCGTCAGCGCCGCCGACCAGGACTGACCCCTCCGCCGCGTTCCTGCCGCCCGGCGATAGTCATTTCCTGATGTACCTGTGGCCCGATGTGCTGCACTCGGATCCAGTGAGAAGCCCGCGACCGGTGCCTCATTGCCGACAGCCGCGGACTGCGGGAAGCGATGCCCCCCGCCACCACTCACCAGTCATCGAGTGCGCAACCCAGGTATGCCGCGCTGGTCGAAGCAACCGGTGGCCGGTGGCCGGCCACGTGAATCCGAATCGACCGCCTCCTGGCTCGACTCGACATCGACGGCAGCGCAGTGAATGTGGCAGGAATGGTCCACTCGATGATCGCGACTGGCGTTCGTACATGCTCGGCATCGAGTCCCTGGCAACGCGAAGATGGCGTCAGGTGTTACTTGGGATGCGAAATGCCTCCCATCTCGCCGTCCGAAAGATCAGGCGACCTCGGGACGCAGCCGTCCCGGATCTCCTGACCCCGTGACGTTATCGCCCCGTACGGGCATTAGACTGATGGTGTTCTGGTGAACATCCCCCAATTTTGTTTCCAGAACACCCCCTGTGGCCCGGCATCACCCCCCCGATGCCGGGCCCCACCCCTGCGCTAGCGACAACGAGAAGATCGGCCCCACGGGTGGGGTCCGGCCGCGAGTTGACGCCTCGCCAGTGTGCTGGAGAACTCCGGTTTGATCGACAAACCCATCAACCGCAAGAACTTCCGCAGCGAAGAACCTCCCCTCACCCGGCGAGGGCCCCAGCGGAAAGACGCAACGCAATGGCTACTTCGCGATGGACATCTACACCACCACCACGACCGGCGCCGGCTCACCGACGAGGCAGGTGTCCTCACCCCGGCCACCGCGGCCGGCGACGTGCTCGTCGAACGACTGCGCGGTGCAGGTGTGGAGATCTCCGCCCGAAAGCTCTGATGCGCCTCCGCTGACGAGGGACCACACGCTCAGAACCGCCCAACCAACACCTCCCGATTGCACGCATTGTCTGCATTGCTGGCAATAAGAGCAGTCCTGCCCGACGGTGACGTTCTTCGGGTGGGTAGCGTGCGCGAAAACCTGTGGGAATGGAGGTCTCGCGTCAGTGCGATCTGATCCTCACCGCGCGGCGTCGACGCGTTCTCGTGCTATTGCGGCCGCTTCGGCGACGGAGCCGCGATGGATCGGCCCGTGTCCGGGCAGAAGGATGTCGGCGTCCAACTCTCCGATGATGCGCAGTGACTCCGCGGCCATACCGCGGTCGTGGTCGAACCACTGCGGCAGCAGCTGGGGTCCGGAGATCGGTGAGGTCAGGTGCCCGGTGATCAGGGCGTCGCCGGAGATCACGACACCGCGAGCGGGAAGATGGTAGACGGTGTGACCGGAGGTGTGGCCGGGCACGAGAACCGGGACGGGGGCACCCGGGCAGGTCAGGGCGCCGGGTACGGGCATCGGCGTGGGGGAGTCGACGCCGTACTTGGCCGTGCCACCCAGCCGGACCAGCTTGAGCGCCCAGGGCAGGACCCCGGGTCGCCAGATATTGCTGAGCACATCCCACGGTGTCGCGACCTCATGGCATTCACGCCGGGCGTGAGCCGCCTCGGCAGGGTGTACCAGTACCGGCGCCCCGTAGGTCTCGGCGAGATACTGTGCGCTGCCGACGTGGTCGACATGCGCGTGGGTGATGAGCACGGCCTCGATGCCGTGAGGATCCCGTCCGATAGCCCGGATCGATTCCTCGACATCGCCACGCTGCCCCGGGTACCCGGTGTCGATCACGGTCACCGCGTCACCTTCTGTGAGCAGTACCCAGTTGACCATCTCGGAGTGCGCAAAGAACACGCCGTCGGCGATTTCGACGGGCTTCATCGGGTGACCACCGTCGACATGCCGAAGTGTCCCGCGTCCGCCTCGAAGGCCTGGACGCCCAACACCCGGCGGTAGTTCATCCCGTCGTGTTTAACGAGCGTTTCGTGCACCGATCCGACCCCCATACAGTTTCTCCTCCTGCGCGCTTGCTCCAAACGGGCAGGGTACGTGGTCAACCGTGTCGAGGTGAATTGACGCGGCGTAGCAGGGTGGATCCGACGCCGAGTCGACGGCCCGGTCACCGTGTCAGCGCAACCTGCGTGGGCTACTCGACGGTTTCAAGTGTGGAATGCTATTTGCCCGCGATTTCAATGCGCCTGGTAGGACGTGCCTGAGGAGGTCGTGGCGTTCGTGTTCGCGTGATGGGACTGTGGGCACTTGTTCTGGTCAGCGTCGGCGGCACGGGCTTCTTTCAGATGCCTGGCATGCGGGAGTGACATCCTGCGGAGCCATGCGGAGCTCATGATCGCGCGGGCGGTCTACGGCCATGTCGGGACGCGCGACGACGGTCGCCATGCCACGTGCCGTCACTGCCTCGCCGAGTCGGCACTGAATCCCATCGGCTCCCGACGACGCAGGTCGTTCTCGCTGCGGCCGCTGCGTCGAAGACGTCCTACCGATTGGCCGCGGGGACGTCGACGCGAGGTTTTCGCGCGCACGATCGGCAATGAATGTGCGCGAGAGCCGCCGCTAGGTAGCGACATGTGGGCATTGCCGTCGCAAGCCAACGGTTCCTTGCGGTTCGAGGTGGGACGCACGATGTTCGGGGACGTGTCGTGTCCCCAGCTAGAGGGATCCTCTCCAAGGATTCCCGAACCTTGCAATCTATCGCTGTAGTGTTGGAACGTGTGGACCGCTACCGGGCCCCCGAACGTGTATGCGGGCATTGCAGCACGCCGTTGTATGGTCCATCCGAGGGAAGTCTCGCGCCGCCGTGCGTCGTGTCGCGGCCGGTCGACCGCCGTACTACACACCGAACTGCCACCCGCATCGTCGACGGGCATGAACAGGAAGGATTCTCAACCGATGGCGAACCCACATCGATTGACCACCGATCAGGTCATCGACCTGATCAAGGAGGAAACCGGTACCGATCTGTCGGTCTCTACGTTCCGCGGGTACGTCTCCCGTGGGCAAGCGCCGGCGCCGGTGGAAAGGATCGGCCGCACTCCGCTGTGGAAGCGCTCGGAGATCGTCGAGTGGGCGAACAACAGGCCGGGCCAGGGTGCGCGCACCGACATCCGTAAACCGCGTCGGCGCCGCGCCGAGTGAGCACCTTCCTTCTTGCGACGCCGAAGGCCTGACTCCCGTCCGCGGGAGTTCGCCCCCCTGAAGGCCGGGCCGCACCACGCCATCGGAACTACTGCGCGGGGGAGTGGCGGTGGGCGCAGCGGAGGTAGGCGCATCCCTACGTGCATCCGGCCCGACAGGATTCCGTTGGTGCCGCAGGTGTAGGTCGAGAGTGCCTCTGCAGCTTCATGGGTCGGTCGTCGATCGTGTGTGACCGAAGGGGGCGGTACGGCGACCGTCGCTCGAATTGCATCACGGTGACGAAAGTGGCGAGGGGTCGACATCTTGGGGTCGACACGTTGGTATCTGATGAAAAGCCGGTTAGCGCAGTTGAGGAGGCGCCTCGAAGGATCGCCGGCGGTCGCTCGCAGGGTGCGGTGCGCGGACTGACCGTCAGGATCTGATACTTGCAATCCTAGCTAGCGTAGCTAGCAGTAATGCAATTGTCTGGTATCGGGACCGTACGACCACCTCGAAAGTCGTTTACGTCATGAGTAGGGCTGTGGGCAACTGGTCGGTGCCATCTACGGACTCGTGTTCGTCGATCCGGGCGAGAGGATCAGTTGCACGTCCGAGGGGGCGAGTGCGATCGGTTTCAATGATGAGTACGCCAGCGAGTTCCGCGAAACCCCTCGACACATCTTGGTGGTGGGGAGGGGTCGGTGAGCGCCGCTCATCTCGTGACCATTCCGCGCCGGGACCGTGCAAACCCCGCGCTCGCTGCTCCTGCAGTAACGTCTGGGGATCGGTGAGGGACCGCGCGGCGCCGACTGAGGTCTGTCGTGGTCGATGGCGCGCCGCTGTTCGGGGTGCATGATGTTGTCAGGACCGGACTCCGGGGCTCTGCTTCGTCGGTTGGCTGTGCGATGCTGGTGCCACGGTTCGGATTCGGTGACGTCCCGAGGGTGACTGTGCAGGTAATCCAATCCAGTGGACACAATGGGTGGGCGGTGCGGTGCGATCTGTGTGAGCACCGATTCGAGGCCGCGGTCGCCGGACAAACGGCGGGGGTGGCCTTCGCCCGGATCAACGGGTGGGTCGTCGGCGAGACCACCCGTTGCCCGATGTGCGCGACTGCCCGTATCGGCTGAGCGTCAGACGCCTGTGTGCGGTACCGGTCAGTTCCGATAACCAGGAACCGTCAACAGCGGCCCGGGCATTCACACTCGTCGAGCACAGTCGGACACCGTCACCGACGGGCATCGGACCCGAAGGTGGTGGGGAAGGGGCTGGGTCCGAGCGTGAGGGTGACCGAGGTGGGGTGGAGTCCGACCTGAGGCCAGCTGGTGGTGACGGTCAGTGATCCGGTGGTCGGGTAGGCGCCGATCCAGTACTGCGGCGTGGTTCGGTACGGCCCGGATCCCTCCGGGCCGGAGGCGGAGTCGGAGTCGGGGACCGGGTGGAACGGGTCGGCGGGGCCGCCCAGGTCGTCGGCGTGGATGCGCACGGCCAGATAGGACCACTGCGCCGACCAGTCGTGGGGGTCGGTAAGCGGGCGGGTTTCGTAGCGCGCGAAGTCGGCGCGGACACCGGTGACGGATAGCGTGAACCGCAGCAGAAGCCCGGACGCGAACGCGGTCGCGGCGGACAATTCGAGGGTGAGGTCCTTCTCGGCCGCGATCGGCATGCCCGCGTGCACGGTGATCCCTCCGGTGGTGGGCGGCGCGAGGGCCGGCCAACGATGGCGGCGCATGCTTCATCGTCGCATCACTTCGCCCCACAGTGGCTGTGAATCTCCTGAGAGTCCCACCCTACGAAAACGATTCGAGTACGAGACCTACCTCGAGGTAACTGACAACAGGTTGCCGACCCACTCGGATGCGTGGTGTTACTGGGGAGCGCAGGGTCTGTTCCGGGTCCATCGAGGCGCGACGAACGCAGGACGGGGTGACACTGCGCCCATCACCGGAACACACACGCCGGCGGTCGGGGCATGCGGGCAGTGTCAGAGGGCGGCGGTGATCAAGCCGGCAATGCCGGCGACCGCGACGAGCGCGAGAAGGGCGAGCGGGAAGGACCCGAGGACGGTGCACACGAGGGTGGTCAGCAGCGCCAGGCCGATGGTCACGGCGATTCCCGCTTCCCAGGACTCGAGGAGCGCCTCGCCGGTCGACGCGGGGTCGTCGCGACTGGTGTCGAGGGTGGTCTGTGTGATGGGCAAGTGGGAGTCGGGGACGGCGGTCACGGGTTGGTGCGGATCCTTCCACAAGTTGAGGACGGGGCGTGTAGGGGCTGGTGCGCGGGTCACAGGTACTCCAGCACCGGAAAGAGCGCGATCGCGGACACCGTGATCCCCGCGACTCCGGCGACGACGCCGAGCAACGCCCGCAGCGATGCGGACTCATCGTCGATTACGCCGGACCGGGCTGTGGCGAGAGCACCGCACCCTACGGCGCTCACGCCCAGGACGAACCCGAGTCCGACCACCCAGAACGACGCGATGGACAACGCCCCCAAGGCGATCGATACGGAGGGCAACCGCGATCCACCGCGCGGCGTTCGCCGGCGTGCGCGCCCGGAGGAACGCCCGTCACTGGTGACGCCTGATGGTTGCGAGGTAGCGGCGGTCATGATCCTCCTCCAGTGCGTCGGGTGGTCCGGTCGTCGGTGGTGCGACGCCGGATGTGCCGATCAAGGGCAACCTTTCATCACTGCCCCGACCCGGTAGCGCTTTGCCGTGCACCGGGACCAGCGACTGTGACTGGGCCCAGCGGCTTCTCACGGGGCCGTGCCATCGATTAAAGAGAATTTAGCACTCTCAATGGTCGAGTGCTAATGATTTGTCCGGTCGGCTCGGCGACCATCGGGTCGGAATCAGTCAGCGGGTGGGGCATCGAGTTCTCGTGGATCAGGTGGCGAGGCCACTCCTCGTCGTTCGGCGTTTCGTTGTCGGTAGAGCTCGAGTTCCCATCGGACGAAGTCGTCGAGATTCGGGTCATCGGGGCGCATCGTCATACTCGGTTGGACGCGCGCAGCAGCAAGCCGGTTCCATCCATGTAGAAATTGTCCAGCAGACTGCTGGACAAATTTCGCACGTCCCCTCCCCACCCTCCTTCTCGAGCAGCTTGGGGTCAGCCTCGGATAGTCAGGGTGGTTGCGTCACAGTGAATGTGGGACGGGAAGAACGGTGATCCCGGTGTCCTGTTGAAGATCCTGCATCAGGTCGCCGCGCTCGATGAGGGTGCTGGTCGTGACGACCGAGTATGCCGCGACTTCTTCCCCTTCGGTGGAGCGGGCGCCGGCGGTATCGAACAACGCGAGGCACGCGTGAGTGTGGGCGAGGTCGTGCCGCGCCCAGTACCGGATGCCGTCGAACCCCGCTGCGTGGGGAGCGGATGCCCACATCTGGGTCAGCTGGTAATTCCCGGTCGTGAAGATCTCGGCGGTGACCCCGAACTGGGCGGCCGTGTTCGAGGTCAGGCCCGCCAGCCTCCGGTCGGTGGTCACTGCATGCGGGAGACCGCGCGGGCGCCGAGTTCGGTACTCGGGATCACTCGCATACCACCCCAGGTTCCGACCAGGGTGATCTGCTCGGATTCGGCGGTGTAGCAGGTGCCCTGGGTGTCGGCGAGGTCGAACCTGCCATACCCGGCGTTGGCGAACCACAGCGGTCCGTGTTCGGCGCCGTGACACCGGAACACCTCCGTCCCAGCCGGGCAGCGCCAAGACGGGAACCGGTCGTGCAGGTGTTCCGGTGGTGGGGGTGCGAGCAGGTGCAGAGCAGTGCGGGATGAACTCACGCGGCGAGCCGCCCGGTGGCCGCACGAGCAAGATCGACTACCGAGGGCCCGTCCCCGTCGAGCAGCGCCTGCCGCGGCGTCCTGCCGCCGAGCTCGGGTTGTTCGGTCATCATCCAGGACGCGGCCATCCACCCGGTACCGTCGGCGTCCGCCCACACCCGCAGGACATCCTTGACCCCGAGGATGGGGCGGGCCGGAGCGGCACCGTCGAACCCCGCGACGGAATATCCGGCGGAACCGTCCTCGGCCTCGAGGCGCAGGACTCGATGATCACGCACCGCCTGGCTCAGGGCCTGCTTCGTCCAGCCGGTCACCTCGAGGACCTGCTTGTGGGTGAGGATCGCCCCGATGTGGTTCTCCCAGGCGCGGCGGGCCTTCAGTCCGGAAAGCACACCGCGGATCCCGTTCTCGACGTACGCGGCGTCGCCCGGGTTCAGCTCGGTCTGGTCGAGACCGCTGGCAGCGAGCTCGGCGGCCACGATATCCCGCAGTGGTGTGCTCATGCCTTCATCATCCACGGTCAACCAGGTCAAGTCAACCAGGTCAAGCTGGAGTGGCGTGCGGAGTAGGCGTTAGAACTTTTGCAGAGGGAACCGAGCATCAGGCGGCCCCGAGGTGCCCGGTCGCAGAGTGTTCGGTCTCGCCGGGCACGCTTCGAAACATCCGACATCATCGTCTGGCTCGGTAACGCTGCGTCACCCGCGGTCCGCCTCAGTCGGTAGCGCTCACACAGTTGTCGGAGGCACCCGCAATACTTGCGATCACACCAGCCCCACCGGTAACAGGAGAACAGACACATGCGCCATCGCCCCCGGACCGCCTTCCTCGCCCTCGGTGCGGCCACCGTCATCGGTCTGACCGGGTGCTCGGCCATCGCCGATGCCGATCCGGGCACCGGGTCACTCGGGGGCGCCCCGGCCGCCCCCGCGCCGGTATTCGATGCGGCACCGGCGTTGGCGAAGCTCGACACCCTCGCGGTCAAGGGCCGCGCCCCCAAGACCGGCTACACACGAGAACAGTTCGGCCCATCGTGGTCCGACGACAACAGCGTCGAGGGCGGCCACAACGGCTGCGACACCCGCAACGACATCCTCCGCCGCGACCTGGTCGACCTGACCTACAAAACCAGCACGCGGGACTGTGTCGTGGCGACCGGAACCCTGCACGACACCTACACCGGCACGACGATCGCGTTCGTTCGCGGCCAGGACACCTCCACTGCGGTGCAGATCGATCACGTGATCGCGCTGTCGGATGCGTGGCAGAAGGGCGCCCAGCAACTGAGCCCGGAGCAGCGCCGCGACCTGGCCAACGACCCACGGAACCTGCAGGCGGTCGACGGGCCCACGAATTCGAAGAAGTCCGATTCCGACGCCGCATCCTGGTTGCCGCCGAACAAGAGCTACCGGTGCACCTACGTCTCGCGGCAGATCGACGTCAAAGCCCTCTACCGGCTGTGGGTGACCCAGGCGGAGAAGGACGCGATGAGTCAGGTCCTGCACTCCTGCTAACGACACCCACCCCTGGGTTCGGGCCGCGGGGGCAATGGTGGCCACCATCGCTCCCCCCGACGTAAGAGAGAACTCATCCGACTGCGGGAATGGATGTGCAGCCAGCGGATTCGTGCTCAGCTCCGTGCTTGAGCCGAAAGCCGCCGGTCGCGGCGATGGACTGCCGATCCGGTGTGCTGTGCCGACGTTCGCGGCCCCCGCGGCCGTGGACCAGGGGAGACCCCGAGAGCGGCGAGCGGACGACGCTCCTCGTCGGGCAATGCGCCGGCACGCCACTTCTTCACCGCCCGATACAGCCACTGGCCTACCTGTTCGCCGTCGGCGGTGACGTAGTTCGCGGGCATCAGCGCGTTGCCGTGCTCTTCGCGGTACGCAGCGATTTCGGTGAGCATTCGCCGCCGCTTGCTGTCGGCACGTGACACAGCCGGAACGGGGACATCGTCGTCGTCGCTCCACAGGAACCCGATCGCATCGAGTTGCGCGATGCGTTGGGGCGGCAGGGTGCCGAGCATGCGGGCAACTCGCTGGCGCTCTTGCCAACGCCCCAGTCGGAAGCCGTCTTCGGTGACGTAGTCGGCCGGGATCGCAGTGCGAGGATGTTGACGCCGAAAAATGCGGTAGAGCTGAAGGGGAGAGGCCGCGGACTGGGTGGCGCGCATTGATATCGCATCCTTCCGAAAACCGTCGCACGTCTTCGAATTTGTCATTATTCCAAGTATGTCAATCGGTTTGACGATTCTGCAAGAAAGCAGGACTATCCCACAGAACGTAAGGGGATGCGCTGCTGGAACAGATCCCTACGGCCGATGGCCGGTGATGTCTTATTCCTCGGAAAAACTGCAGGGTGATCAGTGCGATCGCTGGGGTGATCACCAGGTTGCATCCCGTGTTGTCCACGATTGCGAGGCCAGACCCGTGGCCACGGCCGACAATTCCTACTGCCAATAAGGTCAGCCATGGCGGGGCAGTGCATCGGCAAGAACTCGGCTCGCACCGACGTGCAGTCGTGCGACGACCTCAACCTAGGCATTCCCACGATTTCGCTCAGACGACGGACATGCCCACCATCGGGAATCCTGGTGGCGGGCTTTCACATCAGCGGGATGCCTGCAGCCACCACTCGGTGGCGCTGGATTCGATTTCGAGAGCGTGGGCGGGCCAGTCGGGATCGGCGATCAACGTGTGGATTTTTCGTGCCATTTCCGGTGCGTTGCCGTCGATGTCGAGTCTGGTGAGGAGTCGGGCGATCCGAGTCTGTGTGGCTGGCCACCTGCCGCCCGTTGTTTCAACCAGCGCCGCCACCAGGGTTGCGCACTCATGGTCGCTCAGCGGTGGCGGTGTGCGTGTCATGCCTCGTAATCCGCGGCTGCCGTCGGTGAGCCACCGATCGCTGGCTTCTTGCTGGATCCGGTTCCAGTACAACGGGCCACGACTGCTGAGATATGAGCGCACTGTCCGACGGTAGCAAGGGATGTCGGCAGATCGGTCCTGGCAGGCGAGCGGTGACGGACACGTGCCGGGGCATCGGGGTGAGGCGCCGCTCCTGGAGCGTCCGGGCCTGCACGGGGTCAGATCGTGGTCAGTGGGTGTCCTCGCCGGCGATCAGTGTCCGGAGGTCTCCACCGCGGATCTTGACGCCCGTTTCGCGACGCCCGTCGGATGAGTGTGGCTGTGGCCTCGCCGTTGTCGGCGAGGCCACAGCCACAGGGCGCGGTGTCAGCTGTATCCAGCGTTGGTTATTCGGCGTTCTGGTCAGCGTGCTCGAGGATCAGGTACTGAGCGGAGATCTGCTGATCGACGTCCTTCTTGTTGTCGGTGCCGCTCGCTTCGCCGACGTAACGCCCGTTGGCGACCATGCAGTAATCCTGGGTGCCGTTGACGGTGTCCTTGGTGGCGCATTTCGCGTCGGGCAGGCCCTGCGGGGTGGGGGCTGCGGTGAAGCCTTCGGCGAGAAGGTCGTTGTAGAACTCGGTGAGGATCGTCTCGGCGCCGGCATCGTCTTTGGCCCGGTAGACGGTGGTCTTGTAGACGGCGTTGTGGGCGGATCCGGCGTCGGTGAGGATCTTGTAGGTCAGCGGCGGGTTGGTGGAGCGGTGCGCCATCCCGCGGGGGCCGTAGGCGGCCATGTCGTCGCCGAGTTGGGCTTGGGCGTCTTCTTCGGGGAGGGCGTAGATCAGGACCTTGTCCTGGTCGATCATGGGCAGCTGCGCGGACTGTCCACCGTTCTGGGCGCGGGTCGGGGTGGCCGGGAACTGGTCGATCAGCGGTTCTTGCAGTTGGAGGGACTTCGCGACGGCCTTCGCGGTCCAGTCCTTGTCGGCGGCGGGGGCTTTCGCCCAGGTGTAGAGCAGGTAGTCCCCGTGGGGGGTGAACGCGTTGACCGAGACCTCGGGTCCGGCATCGAAGTTCGTCTGTCCGGTCGAGACCAGGGTGTTGGGCAGGATGTCGATGTTTTCGGCGGTCTCGAGGCCGGTGCCGTCGTCGACGGTGAGCAGGTTCTGGTGGATTTCGCGGGCGGTTGCGGCGGCGTCCTCGGGGTTGTTGAACCGCATCACGGCTTGGACGACGGACCGGGACGGATCGGTCGTCTTCGTGGTGGGGGTGGCGGCGGTCGAGACGTAGCCGTAGAGCATCTGGTGGTTGTGGGCGATGTCCCCGGCGGCGTCGCTGAGGACGACACCGAGGTTCTTGCCGCTGCGCATCACCATCGTGGGCATCTTCACCGAGGTCAGTTCCGGGTCGATCTCGAAGGGAACGACGGTGAACTCGGCGAGCCGCTGCCCGTCGACGTCGAGGATGGTTTCCTGGGTGGCCCGCCCGAACTCGGGGGCCGGACTGGTCGGGTAGCTGCCGGTGTCGAGGGCGGCTGGATCGACACTCGCGGTCGCAGTTTGGTCTCCGCCGGATTTACCGGTGGGTTCGGCGGTGGTGTCGGCGTTGCTGCAGCCGGCCAACAGCACTGCGGTGGCGAGCACGGCCGCCGGCATCCACGTGGTTGTCCTCATCGTCTTGTTTATCCCTTCCCTGTCTCACCCCCGCGAGTGTCGGCGTCGCCGGGCGGGAGCGTGTGGTCTTGGTAGTTGGAGGCCGCGACCGCCTGGAAGGTTCCCACACCCTTCCGGTGGCCTTCGTCACACCCACCCGCCGTGGGGGGAGGTGGCCGGTTGGCGATGCAGGCCCAGGCCCGGTCACGCTAGGGTTCGACGGCGCCCACACCCGGGCGCACACAGATCAACGACGGGAAGGGGAGAGGGCGTGGAATCCGCAGCCCCAGCCGGGCAACCGGCCACCGTTGCCTCCCCAGCCGCCGAGACGCCGCCGCGGGAGCGCGCCGAGGTGCTGCTCTCGTCGATCACCGACAAGATCCTGCGCCCGTTCGGGTACGACGCAATCAGCGACCTCGCCGAACAGCGCGCCCAAAGCAGGGAACAGACCCGCTCGGTGGTCGTGGTCGGCGAGGTCAAGCGGGGAAAGAGCTCCTTGGTCAATGCCCTGGTCGGCTGGCGCGGCGCCTCCCCAGTGGGGGTGGACGTGACGACATCGACGACGATCAGCTTCGGGGAGGCCACCGCCGAGCAACCCGGCGGCACGGCGCGGATCCTGTTCCCGGACCGAACCGAGCAAATCCCGCACGCCGAGCTGGCGGACTGGGTCTCGTGCGAGGGCACCCACGTCACCGACAGCCGGATCGAAGAATTGCCCACCCGCGCGATCGTCCCAGTGGCCGGCAGCCGGCTCGGTGACGTCACCGTGATCGACACCCCCGGGGTGGGCGGACTGGACCCGTCCTACGCGGTCCTGGCCGAAGCGTCCGCGTCGCAGGCATGCGTGTTGGTGATCGTGTGCGATGCCACCACCCCGCTGACGGCGCCAGAGATGGCGTTCATCGACAAGACCGGGTCCGCGGTGGAATCACTGATCGTGGTGGTCACCAAGACCGACAAGAACATCCGCCGCTGGCGTCCGATCGTCGACGAAGACCGAGAACTCCTGGTCCGGCACCTGGGCCGGCAGATTCCGGTGGTCGGAGTATCGAGTCTGCGTGCGGTGATCGCCGCCGAGATGGCACCCGGCCCGCAGCGCGACCACGCCGAGGCACGGTCCGGGATCGTCGAGCTGCGCAACCTGATCGACTCGAAACTCGCCATCGCCGAACATCTCCCGGCGATCACCGGGCTACGGACCGCGGTCGAGGGGCTGCGCACGTTGGCGACGGATCTGCGCACCCAAATCGCGGCGATCACCCGCAGCGGCGAGGTCATCCCGGACCTGACCGCACAGCTAGCCGAATTGCAGGGCCTCAAGGACCACTCGACCCAGTGGGAGCAATACCTGCAACGGGACCTGACGTTGATCCGCCAGCACGCCACCGACGACCTCGACCGCCGCCTCGACGACATCCGGCAGAAGTGGACCACCCGAATCAACAAGAACGGTATGGCGGTGCTGCGCCGGAACCCGCAACATTTCACCGCGGAAATGGAGCGCGATTTCCAGGCCGCGATGGCGGGGTCGGTCAACCTGTTCCTCGAGCAGCTCTACACCCAGATCGTTCAACCGAGATTCGCCTCGGAGGTCATCTGGCACGAAATCTCCGAGCAGGTCCTCGCGACGTTGTCGAACCGCACCCTCGAAACCCACCAGGTCGCCGGCAAACGGCAGGGACTCCTCGATCCGTCGATGATCACCATGGGAGTGATGGGCTCGTCGATGCTCGGCGGTCTGATCGGGGTCTCGGCGATGATGGGCGTCGGAGCGGTCGTCGGAGTCGCCTGGGTGGGCTTCAATCTCGGTTTCAAGGCGATGCGGACCGGGAAGACGAACCTGCTGGGCTGGCTGCGGGAGACGATCGCGACCACGAAGACCACCACCTCCCGGATGCTCGAATCCACCCTGGCGCTTGCCCGCCCGGAAATCGTCATCCGCTACCGCGAACACGTGAAAGCCTCGATCGCAACCCTGCAGGCGCAGATCAAAGACGCCGAGGACACCGCCCGGGCCGACAAGGCAACCCGGGAGAAAAAGCTGACCCGCCTACAGAACAACCTGCGGGTGGTCGAAAACAACATCACCCGCGCCGAATCCCTGATCGCCGAACTGTCCACGCACACCACACCCTCCGCCGACGCGGGCGGTGATCCCCGATGACGGCCACCCCCACCGCACCGGCCTGGGATCCGGTGCGCGCCGGCCTGGACCGGGCGCTGCACGCACTCGCCGGCCTGGCCCCCGATCTGGCCGCGCACGCCAACCGGATCGGCCAGATCCTCTGGTCCCCGCCACGGATCGTGATCGTCGGCCGACTCAAGGCCGGCAAGTCGACACTGGTCAACGCCCTGATCGGGGCGCCGGTCGCCGAAACCGCCGCCCTCGAGGCCACCAGCATCGTCGCCGTCTACCAGGACGGCGCCCCCTCCCGCGCCCAGGTGGTCCTACTCGACGGCTCCCGCCGCCCGCTGCACCTGTCCCGCGGCCACACCGCCGACCTGGGGGTCGACCCGGAACAGGTTGCCTACCTGCACCGGTGGCTACCCTCGGCGGCGATCCGCGACTTCACCCTGGCCGACACCCCCGGTCTGGCCACGCTGACCGCCGAGAACGAGGCCCGCACCCGCCGGGTACTCATCGACGGGTTCGAGCAGACCCGCACCGCCTCCGTCGACGCCGACGCCGCGGTGTTCCTCTTCGACTCCGCGCCCCGCGCCGACGAGATCTCCTTCCTCAAACAACTCGGATTCACCCCGCTGAACACCCTCGGCGTCCTCTCCCGCGCCGACGGATTCGGGGAAGGCGCACTAGGGCAGCGCAACCCGCTCGAGCACGCAATTGCCCACGCCCGAGTCCTGGCGGACCGGCTCGCCGACACCGTCATGACGGTGATGCCGATCGCCGGGCTGCTCGCCGAAACCTCCCACACCGGGGCCCTCACCGAGGCCGATGCCCGCGCGCTGGCGTCACTGACCGGGTACGGGCCGCTCGAGGTGCTCGACCTCCTCGACACCGATACACCCACCGTGGTGCCCGAGGCGGTGCGCGATCGGCTCCTCGATCTGGTCGGCGAATACGGAATCATCCATGGCCGCGACGTCGCCGCCCAAGGGGCCGCCACCCTGAACGAGTGGTTGACAACGCACTCGGGGATCCCACAGCTGCGGGGAGTGCTCTCGCAGCATCTGGGCCGGTTCGCCGCCGTGCACCGGGCCAGCCGGATCATCCGCGAACTCGACCAACTCGCCTTCACCCACCCCGCCCGGGACCAGATCCGCGGCGTCGTGGACCACCTGCGCCGCGACCCCGCCCTGCACATCGTGGTGCTGTTCGAACACCTCAAGTCCATGCTCGAAGCCGATCCCCGTTCCCCGGTCACCACCGAACTGCGAAGGCTCCTCGAACATCACACCCCGGCCGGACAGCTCGGGCTCCCGGACAGCGCAGGCCCGGACCAGGTGCGGGCAACGGCGCAGCAGAAGCTGAGCTGGGCGCACACGCAGGCGCTGTCGACGATGACCGCGGCCGAGGACGCCGCCCTGATCGTGCTGGCGCACACCTACAGCACCCTCGCGGCCACCTGACCCGAACCCCCATGACGGCAGCCCCATGCGAATCAGTGGGGGCGGGGCGGGAACCTTTCGCCTGCGACGCGCATCGAACTATCAACCGCCGACGCACACCCCTGTGGAAGGACCAACCCGTGATGTTCTACCGAACGCCGCAGCCACCGCCCCCGCGCCGCCGTGACATGATGCCCGGGCGCGGCCGCGCTGCACAGGCCGCCGGTCGTAATCCGTGGGGCTCGATCACGAGGGGTATCAATGTCTAGGCCGGACTGGCTGCTGGGGATCGACTTCGGCACCTCCAACACCGCCGCCGCACACACCGGCGCGGTCAGCGGCGCCGTGGAAGCACTGCAACTCAGCCACAACCGCACCACCATGTCCTCGGCGGTGTTCGTCGAATCGCCACACCAGATCGCGGTCGGAGACGTGGCCACCAACCGCGCCGAAACCAACCCCGCCGCCTACATGCCCTCACCGAAGCGGGTGATCGGCCAGGGCGTGGTAAACGTCAACGGCTACGCGATCCCATCGTCGGTGCCGGTCGCCGCGGTACTCGATTCGGTCATGGCCCGGGCCCGGGCCGCACACGCCGGGCAGGCGCCCGCCCAGCTGGTGCTCACCCACCCGGAGGCCTGGTCCCCACGCGAGATACAGGTACTCCTGGACGCGGCCGCCCAACTCGGGCTGGACCCCTCCCAGGTGACCACGGTGTCCGAACCACGGGCAGCGGCGCACTACTATTCGCGGTCGAACACCCTGCCCCCAGGCGCGAAGATCGCAGTGTTCGACTTCGGCGGCGGCACCCTCGACATCGCCGTATTGGCCGCCAACGACCACGGCACATTCGACGTGGTCGCAGCACGCGGCGACAACGGCCTCGGCGGCAAGAACTTCGACGCCTACATCCGCCGATGGGTCGACGAACAACTCGACGCCCGCAACCCCGAACTGGGCGACTACCTACGATCGGCGCCGATCGACATCCGGCACGCCCTCGACGATTCGATCCGCCGCGCCAAGGAACTGCTCTCGGAAGCGCCGTCCGCGACCATCACCGTCGCCGGCGGCGGGCACACCGAGAAGTTCCAGATCACCCGCGAGGAGTTCGAGGAGCTCATCACCCCGGCATTGGAAAAGGCGGTCACCCTCACCCGGGCAACCCTCGCCGACGCCCACGTCACCGACCCCACCGGGCTGCACGCGCTGTATCTGACCGGAGGCTCCTCCCGAATCCCGATCGTGCAGGAACACCTCAAAGCACTCGGACCGATCGCCACCCTCGACGACCCGAAGACCGTCGTCGCGCAGGGGGCGATCGCGGCCGCAGCCCCGATCGTCCGCGGCCTCGGCAACACCGGCGCCGCAGGCGGAGTCGGGTCGCGATACACCCATCCCACCCCACCGTCGCAACCGTCCCGACCCGACGGCCCGGCAGCAACGGCACCCATCCCGCCGTCCGGTCCGGACCGAACGACAGCGACATGGCAACCCACACCAGCGCCGGCGCCGGCGGGCACCGGTACGGGTAGGAAGAAGTGGACGGTGATCGGCGCCGCGGCCGCCGCCGTGGTGGTCGTCGCCGGCGTCATCGGAGCGATTGCCCTCACCGGAGACAAAGGCGCTGATCAGGTGCCGCCCGCCGACACCGCAGCCGCCGCCGGTGACACCGCCGACGCCGAGCAGGCCGGCGCCTCCGGAACCGGAAACACGCAGGTTCCGACCACGAAAGAGGCTGTACTGGCAGCCCTTCCAGCAGCATTGCGAACAGATCTGGAGAACTGCAAAACCAACGGGGAAACCGAGAACGGTGGCCTCCAGATGCAATGCACCCTGAAAGAGGGCACCGCGTTGACCGCCGGGATCTCCGACCAGGACTACCAATCGATCATCGTCAGCGTCGACCCCGCCGAAGCAAAGAAACGGGTCCTCGGCATCCGGCAGGGCTTCCAGAACGACACCACCTCGACCGACAACGAGATCGTGGAGAACATCCCGCGGACCGCAGCCGCACACATCGACGGTCCGGGCTACGCGAACACCTACTCGATCTGGTACGCCAACAGCTCGACCGGGGTGATGGCCAGCTTCAGCGACGCCCAGGGCCTCGACGGGGCGAAGACGTTCCTCTCCCGCGCCGGCCTGATCAACTAACTCCCACCGCCGCCGCAGAGACTGCGCCCGTCCTTCTTTCGGGCGGGCGCAGTTGTTGTGCAGGCCTTTCGCCCCAGGTCGCGGCCGGGGGCAAAGTTTTTCAGGAAGTCCGGGAACCTTTCGGACCATTCACCGCATCTAACTCTCGACAGCACAGGGAACACGCTTCCCGGCCAATACCTTCGACGGACAAGGATTCGAGATGAGCAACCCCCGCGGCGCACAGGACAACCCGACCACCACCGGCACCACCTCGCCCAGCCCCAACCTAACCGGGGACCCGCAGGACGCCACCTACACCCCCGCCCCCGCCGCTAGCGAGCAGCCGCCGGTCGCAGCCGACCCAGTCGGAGCCGGTACCGCTCCGGGCCCCATCGCCACCGACACCGACCCGGGAACCGGCACCGCCGGCGAGACCGATCTGGGCGCCGGCACCGGCGGGGAGTACTACTCGCCGCGCGACGTCGACGGCGACGGGAACGTCGACCTGATCCACACCCGCATCGAGGGGGTCGAAACCATCACCCACATCGACGAGGACGGCTCCATCACCCTCGTCGAGCAGGACACCGACGGCAACGGCACCTACGAAACCGGTATCGCCCCCACCGCCACCGGGATCCGCCTCGCCGAGGACCTCGACGACGACGGAACCGTCGACCTCGCGACCCACCTCGACCCCGCCACCGGCGCACCGGTCCGCCAGGACGTCATCGAGGACGGGCGGATCACCGACACCCGGCTCGACACCACCGCCGACGGCAACCCGGACGTGCACCTGATCGACAGCAACGGCGACGGACGCTTCGACACCGCCCTCCTCGACACCGACCTCGACGGCATCACCAACGACACCCTGGTCGACACCAACGGGGACGGCACCTTCGACCTGCGCACCGCCGACACCGACAACGACGGCACCCAGGAGTCCTTCGACACCGCCACCGACGGGCACCTCGGGTCGATCGAGCAGTTCGAAGCCCTCATCCCCGCCGAGGACCACTACCACGAGCAGGCCGACACGTACCCGACCGAGACACCGGCCGACCAGACCGCCACCGACCTGGCCTGACCCCACCCCTGGGCCGCCGTGCGGGCGGCGCCCACCAGCCTTTCTCTGGCCCATGGGTGCAGTCCAACCCGCACCCCCCGACTTGTATTGCGGCCGAACCTCACACCGGGAGAGCACCGAATGGATGACATCGCCGCGGACCTGGACGCAGCAGCCTGGTCCGCCAGCCCACTCGACGACGACACCTACCTCGGCGAACCGGTCCCGATCGACGAGAGCCTCGACGCGATCCCCGAACCGGTCTTTGAGGACGACCCGTTCGTCGAGGTCGCCGACGGGACGGGACCGGTGGACCTGTCTGTCATCGACCTGAGCACCCTCGGCCCGGATCTCGCCGAGCCCCCGCCACTCGCACGGCCGCAGGACGCGACCGAACCGGCGGTCGACCCGGGCACCGCTCCGGATTCCCCGGTCGACGGTGCGGGCGGGGACGGGGTGTACGGGGACCCGGTGGAATGGTCGGTGAACTGGTTCTTCCAACAGGTCGACGGCTACTGCGGGCCATCGAGCGCCGCCCAAATGATCGCCCAGTACACCGGCGTCGTCATCGACGACCCCGAACAACTCGTCGACCGGGCCCTCGAACTCGGACTCATGCAGGACGGCGACCCCGCGCAGGGCATGACCTTGCCGAACCTCGAGATCCTCCTCGAGGACCAAGGGGTGCCCTGCACCGTGCAGGACAGTTCGATCGACGACCTGAAAACCAAGCTCGAGGACGGCTACGGGGTGATCGCGATGGTCGACTCCGGGGAGATCTGGAACCCCGACCAAGAAGCCGGGGAAGACGAGACGGCCGACCACTTCCTCATCGTCGCCGGCATCGACGAAACCCGCGGAGTGGTGATCCTCTCCGACCCCGGCGCCCCGAACGGCAACCAGCTCGAGGTGCCCATCGACCAGTTCGAGGACGCATGGGCGGACTCGGGCCGCAAAATGCTGGTCGCCGACACCCCCGATCCCGACCTGACCGACCACCCAGACCCGGAGGCAAAGTCGGTGGCCGCACCCGATCGCCGGTGGGCGATGATCGACCTGTAGCGGTAGTCGCTACCCACCGACAACAGGTTGGACGTGCACACTGGAGAGGCCATCACCGACATCGGGTGGCGGTGCTCCGAAAGATGCGGGCGGCTCGGCGGGAACCTTTCGCCGGTCCGGTGCATCCAACAAGTGTGAGCGTCCGTGTCGGCGCCGACATACTGAGGGAAACGAGGTGAGAGCAGCAGTGGACGACGACTCCGTCCTTGCAGCACTGGGGGTATCGGGCGCGCTGCCGCCCGTGCCCGACGAGGTGTGGGCGCGCGCCCTCGAGGTCGCCCTCGACCCCACCACCGCACCCGTCGACACCGACCTCGTCCCCGACATGGACGACGTATCGGTCGTACCCGAGGACGACGACATCATCCTGCTCGACGACGACACCGACCTCGACACCGATGGTGACGACGGCAACGTCCCAGGCCCGGACCTCGATACCGACGCCGACGCCGACGCCGACACGGATCTCGACCTACCCGCCGGACAGGACTTCGATCTCGGCGACGACAGCGCCGACCCCTCCACCCTCGGCGCCGACGACCCCACCGACCTCGGCATCGACCTCGGCGGGCACCACGACATCGACCCGCTGTAACCACCAGCACGTCCCCACCACCCGGGCGCGGTCGGACACCAAAATCCTGGCTCGGGCGGCTGTATGTGACGGCGGGTACGATTCCCTCGGCGCCCGGGGGCGGCAGCGACAGTGATCACGGCACGGGGGGACAAGGACATGGACGACGCGGACCTGATCGCGGCGTGCAGAGCCGGCGATCACCACGCCTTCGCCGAACTCGCCGGCCGCTACCGCACCAACGCCTGGCACGTGTGCCTGCAGATCACCGGCAACACCCACGACGCCGAAGACGCCCTGCAGGACACGCTCACCGCCGCCTGGCAGAACCTGCCGAAATTCCGCGGCGACGCCCGCTTCCACACCTGGCTGCACCGCATCGCCGTCAACGCCGCCCTCGCCGTCGTCCGACGCCGCAAGAACACCGACAGCCTCGACGACACCGACGGCGAATACGGCATCCTGCTCGAAGACCCCGCACCCCGATTCGACGAGCAAATCACCACCATCGACGCGGTCCGCCGCGCCCTCGCCCAACTCCCCGAAGACTTCCGCGTCGCCATCGTGCTCGCCGAATTCGCCTCCCTGCCCTACGTCGACATCGCCGAACACCAAGGCGTCACCGTCGCGACCGTGAAAACCCGAATCCACCGCGCCCGCAAACAACTGGCCACACTCCTCGCACCCGCAATCGACCCGTGAGCCGACCACGCATGATTCGCCCGCAACGCACGGTACGTATCGGCTCGTACCGAAACCTCGAGCTTCCGGTCAGTACGGGAGGATGGGCCGGTGAGTGACTCCGGACTGCTGCCCGACAACTACCGCGACTTCCTCGAGCACCTCAAAACCCAGGTCCGACAGGCCCGGGTCCGTGCCACACGAGTGGTCAACACCGAGTTGCTCCTGCTGTACTGGGACATCGGCCGCGCGATCCTGGACCGCCAGGCAGCCGAGGGGTGGGGGAGCAAGGTCATCGACCGACTCGCCGTCGACCTGCGGTCCGAGTTCCCCGAGATGCGCGGATTCTCCCGCAGCAACCTGCACTACATGCGGAAAATCGCCTCGGCATGGCCCCGGAGCGCATTCGTCCAACAAGCTGTTGGACAAATCCCGTGGGGACACGTGACCGTGCTCGTCGACCGTCTCGACGACCAGGAATCCCGCGACTGGTACGCGGCTGCGGCGTTCGAGCGGGGCTGGTCCCGCAACGTCCTCTCCCACCAAATCCGCAACCGACTCGACCAGCGGATCGGCGCAGCCCCCTCGAACTTCACCGACCACCTGCCCACCGGTGACTCCGACCTGGCGCAGCAACTGGTCCGCGACCCGTACGTCTTCGACTTCCTCGATCTGACCGACCGGGTCGCGGAGCGAGAGCTCGAGGCCGCGCTGATGGCGCGGTTGGAACGATTTCTGCTCGAGCTCGGGCACGGCTTCGCGTTTGTCGGCCGGCAGTACCACTTCGACGTCGACGGCGACGACTTCTACATCGACCTGCTGTTCTTCAACTGGATCCAGGCCCGATTCGTCGTGGTCGAGCTGAAGGTTGGCCGGTTCGAACCCGAGTACGTCGGCAAACTCGGCTTCTACGTGTCCTGGATCGACGACAACTTGCGTGACCACAACCAGCACGCGCCGACCATCGGGATCCTGCTGTGCGCCGGACGAAATGACAACGTCGTCCGCTACTCCCTGGCTGGAACCACCGCACCGTTGGCGGTCGCCGACTACACCTACGACACCCTGCCCGCACCGGTGAGGGAACTCGTCCCCACCGATGACGAACTCGCCTCCGCAGTGGGGGAGACCCTCACCCACCTGGCGGCAACTCCGTCATCACGCGCCGACACCGATCAGTGAACCCGCTGATGCCGGCCGACCGGGGACGAGCCAGCGATATGAATGAGCTATCCGAACCGGATGGCAACATAACAATGCAACATTGTAAGGTTGGTGACATGACGGGACACGCGCAGAACAACGACGAGAACCAGACCCAGCCCGCAGACAATGCGCCGCAGCACACCGAGAACGGCTTCGGCACCTACGAGTGGGATCCCGAGTGCGGAATCGTGTTCCGCATGGACCTCGACCAGTTCGGCACCATCGGCGGAGTCCCCGTCAGCCACTACACCCCGCCACCCCCGGCCCCATACACACCGCTCAACCTCTCCTGATTCAGTCACACGCCCGCGACCGCCAGCACCCGCCCCCAGATGCTGGGGCACAAACTATCTCGCAGCCACCGGGCTCGCCGGGACGCACTGCCCGAGTATGGCGGCGACCGGTGCCGTGGGGTGCGAATCGAGGTCCCCGGACGGACCGGAACAATGGCCGGTGATGATCAAGACAAACATGGGCCGCGTACCGGTGGGGGATCCGATCCCGCTCCGGTTCGACCCGAAAACTAAACAACGCCTCGAGGAGTTGGCCGCCGACATCGGACCGCGCCGCTTCGGGGCACTGGTGCGGGTGGCGGCACGACGACTTCTCGCCGACCCCGGCCGGGTGCCCGACGCCCTGAACCAGGCCAGGCGCGCCTCCGCCGACGCCCGCCGCATCACCTGGGCGGAAAGACCTCTCGACCTCGACCCCGCCACCAGCTCTCGCCTCAACGAACTCGCCCAAGAGTTCCACACCGACCGCAGCGCGATCGTCCGCGTCGCTGTGCACCGCTTCCTTACCGGTGCAGGCCGATTCCGGCACCCGGTGCTCCGCGAAGACGCCCGCACCGATCTGACCTGCCGCACCCGCGTGTACGTCAACCGCTCCACCCTGGTCCGCCTCGAGAAGCTGATCGCCCGCAACGGCGACGCCCCCACCGCCGCGGCCATTCGGGTCGCGGTCCGCCGACTCCTCGACGACCCGGGAGACCTCACCGCCGACCTGGCCACGATCGGCGCCGCCCGCGACCTGACCCCGGAAACCCTCGGCCCGCGCACAAATGTGCATTTCGACGACGACCTGCGCGGCCAGCTCGACGCCCTCGCCGGTCGGCTCGACTCTGACCGCGCCGAACTGATGCGGTTGGCCGCCCGCCAGCTCCTGGCGAACCCGCGTGACCTCGATCAGGCGGTGACCGAGGAGATCTACCGCGGGGATGCCAACCGGGACCTGCTGATCGCCCGGAACATCCGCCGTCGGCAGGCCGCGGCCGCCGACCAATCTGCCCACGCGCCTACACGAGCACCGAGTCCGCAGGGGAACCCGTTCGGGCGCCGGCACGTCTTCCGGTTCGATGAGGACACCAAACGCCGCCTGGAGGACTGGCGGACGACTACGGTCCCCGGCGGGTCTCCGCGCTGCTCCGCGTTGGGATTCGCACGCTCATCGCCTACCCGGCGGCCGGTGAGGCTCTGGCGCAGGCACGCCGGGCCGACGCCCAGGCCCGCGCGCTCTCGCACGACCCGGTCACCCTGAAGCTCGACTCTCCGACGGCCGCCTGCTTCCGCACACTCGCCGCCCGCTACGAGGCGTCGCCGCGAGACCTGGTCGCGGTCGCGGTGCACCGACTTCTTGCCGCCCCCGGCCACCACCGGCCGACCCTGATCGCCGAGGGCGCCACCTCCGGGCTCGACGAGAAGTTCAAGGTGTCCCTCCGCCCATCCGCCCGCCGCGACATCGAGCAACTTGCCGACCGACACGGCACACGATTGAGCTCGGCGTTGGTGCGCGTCGCGGTGCGTCGACTCCTGGACAACCCCGCCGACCTCGCCGGCGACCTGGAAAACTTTGCGCCCGTGCACGACCTGCGCCCGGCGGAGCGCACGGCCCGAGTCGACGTCGCCCTCGACGACGAACTCCTCGCACACCTCGACGCCCTCGCCGACCGGCTCGGCTCGAACCGCCAAGAGTTGGTGTATCTGGCAGCCCAACGCATTCTCCGCTTCCACAACAACATCGAAGACCGGATGCTCGACGAGATGTTCCGCGCTCAAAACAACCGGAAACACCTGCTGGCCAAACATGCCCGCCGCGAGAGAACCCGTCGGAAAGATCGGGACGACACTGTGTGACCTGCGAGCATGGATTGCGGTCGGCCCCGCACCACCGGAGGGCTCATGTATCGGTTTCTGTGTCTCGCCCTCGTCGCATTGCCAGCGGCCGCCGCACTGTTCCTGACCGCGGCGCCCCGCACACGGCACACCGACCGCTCCTACACGGTGCACATGGCAGAGCTTCGTCCTCGGCGGTCTGTCGATGTCTGCACCCGGGTTCGGTGACTACCCGTCAGGCGGAGATGGTGTGCCGCCTGCTCGGCGGATTCGCTGTGTGGACTTTGCCGTACGGGGACCGGAGGCGCCCACCCCCCTGCCGTCGGGCGGACTCGAAACACCCGCAGAGCTGAATCCGGATTCTTTGATTCGCGGCGGAGATCGGCAGGTTGGAGTGAACGGCGCGCTGTGACGGCAGTGGGGTCGCATGGTGCCGTGGTCAGCAGTACCGGTGCAGCGATTGCCAATACACTTGGCGGATGGACGCCAACGTGAGCATCGAACGTGACGAGATCGCGAAACTGATCGGCGGGTACACCCGATCGAGGGACCATGCTCGAATCGCCGCGGAAGAAATCTTGGACGCCGGATACCGCAGGCCCCGTATCATCACGACCAGCATCGAACTGGAGTCGCTACCTGCTGGCACGGTCGTCCGCTCGGAAGCCGGAACGATCGCCGCCCGATTCGACCTCGAGCACGGTGTGGTGTTCGGAGACGACCGACCATTCCCCTGGAACGCATTGGCGCTACCCGCCATAGTCCTGTATACCCCTGAGGGTTCGTGAATCCTCGGAAGGGTGGTGCGATCCCGGGCGCCGAGCGCCAGGGCGTCCTCATAGCGTTGAAAAACCGTAACGCTGCCGAGGAGTAGCGGGCTGTGTCGTGGCAGGCCTTCTTACTGGAGTTTCTGTGGGGCAGATGTGGGAGGTGACCGGCATGTCCACGAAACACCATCCAATAGTGGGGAACTGAGGGCGCGTGGCGGTCGACGGCGCAGGAGGTGCTTGCGCCGCACGGTAGGAGGTGGCCGACGCTCTCCGGTTTCGTGTCGTACCGTGAACGCGGTATGCGAGTGCACCGGATTGGCCGACGAAGCGTAAGGCACGCCGACACGCCTGTTGCTCAATGCGCGGAGAATGTTGGCCTTGTGTCACAGTCGAATTCGTAGCGATCACTGATACGATTGACCGATGGGTTCTGACGTGAGCGTTGACCGTGACGCACTAGAGCGTGTCTGCTATTTACGGACGCGATGATGAATGACGAGCGCAGCGACGAGTACGCCACCGAGGAAGGTGGTGGCGTACTTGTCGTAGCGAGTGGCGATGCCACGCCACTGCTTGAGACGCCCGAAACCACGCTCGACGGCGTTGCGTTCGCGGTAGCGGTCCTTGTCGAAGGCCGGCGGCCGACCCCCGGCCGATCCTTTCGCCTTGCGACGTCGGATCTGGTCGCGGCGTTCGGGGATGGTGTGCGAGATTCTGCGTTCCCGCAGGTCTTTTCGGGTGCTCGGGTGCGGGTACGCCTTGTCGGCTAGCAGGCGAAACGCTGCGGTGTCGTGGGCGCGGTGCGCGTCGAGCAGCGGCGCCAGGTAGGGGTTGTCGCCTGCCTGTCCCGGCGAGAGCAGCAGCGTCAGCGGGCAACAGAACGTATCGGTGAGGGTGTGGATCTTGGTGCTCAGCCCGCCGCGGGAGCGGCCGAGTGCGTGGTCGGCGGGTTCGTTGGCCAGATTCTTGTCATTCGACCGAGCCCCCTGTGTGCGCACCGGTCAGGGCGCCGGCCGAATGCTGGTGGGTGCGGACAATCGTCGAGTCGATCGACAGCAGACGTTCGAGCTGTTCCTCTCGTTCGGGGGCTGCCGCCCGCACCGCGGCGAACATCCGGATGTAGGTGCCGTCGTCCGACCAGCGGCGATGCCGTTCCCAGATCGACTGCCACGGGCCGAAGTATTCGGGCAGATCGCGCCACGGTGATCCCGTTCGGAACCGCCAAGCGATTCCTTCCAGGGTCAACCGGTGGTCGTTCCACGGACGCCCCCTTCGGCCCGCCAGTGCGGGTAGGACGGGCTCGATCACAGCCCACAGGTCATCGGAAATCTCATCGGCGCGCAACACATACCCAGCATCACGCTTCAAGCATCAAACATTAAGCAGACACGCTCTAATACTGCAACGGCACTTATGGGAGGTGTCCGCGACGTCGGTAGTGGGAGGTGCGGGCCTGGTGTTGTCGGCGCCGTCGCCAGTTCGACCAGGACCAGATGTGCTCGTCCGGGTGGGCGTGTCGCAGGATCAGTTGCACGAGCAGGCGGCGGATCTCGGGTAGCGTGTACGCGATCATGCCCTGATCTTCGATCCCGATTCCCCCTTTACCGCTTCGGTTTTCGTTCCGGCGAGCCAGGCGAGGGCGAGCATCGACAAGGTGATGTGGGCGTACCAGGCCCGGTAGGTGCGTACCTGGTACTGGTCGAGGCCGGCCTCGTTCTTGGCCTGTTGGAAGCATTCCTCGACCCGCCACCGGGAGCCGGCGATGGTGGCGAGTTCGGTGAGCGTGGTGCGGCGGGGTCCGGCGCAGATGTAGTACGCGATCTCGGTCGGATCGGTGAGGGATCGGCGGGCGAGCAGCCAGTGCCCTCGCCCGGGTGCCCAGGCGATCCGGATCGGGATCCGCACCCAGGAGTATTCGCGCCGGCCGTGTGCGCCGTCGCCAACGGAGATCCGGCGCCACTGCTTCGCCGGGACCGCGGCGATCATCTCGTCGGCGCGGCCGGAGCGGCCGTGCGGGGTGAACACATCGTCGTTGCAACGGGTAGCCAACACATACGAAACATCGCGTTCCTCGAGCCAGACCCGCAGGTACTTCACCTGCCCGTAGGCCTCGTCGGCGGTGACCCAGGAGGACGGGACCCGGGCGCCCCGGGCGCGTTCGATCATGTGTTGCGCCAGTCTCGGTTTGGTCGCGAACTCCACCTCGTCACCGATCCCGGCGGCGCGGCACCGGTCCCGGGCGGAGGTCCACGACTCGGGCAGGTACAGCTCCCGGTCGATCAACGCGTGCCCGGCCGTGCTCGCGTAGGCGAGGAACACCCCGATCTGACAATTTTCCACCCGTCCGGCGGTGCCCGAGTACTGGCGTTGCACCCCGGCCGAGCGGGTGCCCTTCTTCAAGAATCCGGTGTCATCGACGATCAACACACCGGCCGGATCGCCGAGGCGTTCGACCACGTAGTCACGGACATCGTCGCGGACCCCGTCGACGTCCCAGTCCGCCCGCCGCAGCAGCCGTTGCATCCCGTCCGGGCTGATTTCGCCGGCCCGCTCGGCGAGGGTCCACCCGTTCTTGCGTTCCAGACCCGCAACCAAACCCGTCACATACTCACGGACCCGGGACCGCGGCTCCGACCGGGCGAACCGACCGGAAATCCGCTCATGCAACGCTTCCAACTCGGAAGCAACCAGATCGAGGACCACACAACCAGTATCGTCTACCTGTCAAGCAAGTGCCGTTGCAGTACTAATCGGTGTCGTATGGTGGCCACCTGTTCGTCGGATCCGATGAGTTGTGCGATCGCATCTTGTTCGGCGTCGAAGGCGTCGGCCAGGGGTACCCGACCGGCGATGTCAAGCAGTCGTTTTGCTTGACACAGCGCGGTACGGCTGTGGGGCGCGATTTCGTGCGCCAGTTCGAGTGCGGCTTCTAGCGGGTCGTCTGCGAGTCGGGTGGCAAGTTTCATCTCCGCCGCCGCAGTGCCGTCGAACTTTCGACCGGTGAAGGTCAGTTCCTTCGCCATGCCGTCCCCGATTGCCTTGGGAAGCAGTTGAGTACCAGCCATATCGGGGACCAGGCCCCACTGGATCTCCATGACGGACAGCTGAGTGTCTGGTGCCACTATGCGGATGTCCGCACCCAGCGCGATTTGAAGTCCGCCGCCGAAGGCCACACCGTGCACTGCTGCGACGACCGGAACTGGCACCATCGACCAGACGTGGACGGCCTTCTGCCCCAGTGCTCGGGCTGCGCCGAACCGGTCGCCGATCACGACGGCATCGGCTCCGTGTCCGCATTGCATCTGGGCGAACTGGGATAGATCCAACCCGGCGCTGAAGCCACGGCCAGCGCCGGATAGGACTACGACGCGTACGTCTGTTCTGTCGATGAGATGTAAGCCGGCTTGCACCAACGCCTCGAGCATGGCGCCGTCGAGTGCGTTGAGTTTGCGCGGGCGGTCGAGGACCACATGGGCAATTCCCTGTTGCACTGAACATCTCACGCGGTCGGCGAACGAGGCTTGCGTGTTCGCGGTCGTCATCGCACTCCTAGTCTGGACGGGTATGCCTTGGTGCGGCGGGCCGTATGTCGACGTCGTCGACGTCGCCGGGCCGGGGGGACTAAAAGGGACGTCACGTCTCCATCCGCAGAAATTGCGGGACGACGACCGACGGTCACCGGTCGTTGCGGCCAGCCACGGCGGGTCGACTTTCGGACTGGCACCAGGTCAGCCGGATGGTGTGTTGTGTATCAGGACTGATGCGGTTGACGGTGTGAACCCTTGACCGGCCCTATCCTTGCCGTGCTCGTGTGCCGCCCGAATCTGTGGGCCGTGTTCGTCGAGTAGGGGGGCGCGGGTAGTGGGAACGGCGGGGGTGCGGGAGAATTTCAGCGGTTGACCGGCCACGACGAATGACTGTGTACTGCCCGGGTGGTCGAGTGTGAGGGCCATCTCGCGTGCTGCCACGTGGGGGTCTGCCATGATCTCGGCCGCGTCACGCACTGCGCCGACAGGTACTTGACCGCCGAGGTGGGCGAGGATCTCCTCCTTGGATCGACTCCGAGCCCACCCGGCCAGCGCGTCGTAGACAGCTCCGCGACTGGCGACTCTCAGGTCGTTGGTAGCGAATGCGGGGTCGGCGGCGAGATCAGGGCGATCGATGAGTTCGCACAGCCGGCGCCAGCGGTTGTCGTTGGGTGCTGCGATCGCGATCCAGCCGTCGGTGGCGGGCAGGATGTCGAATGGGCTGAGCAGTGGGTGCTTGTTTCCCTCTGGTTTGGGCACGGCACCGGTGTAGGAGTGCTGGTAGACGATCCGCTCGCACAATGACATGACTGCGTCGTACATCGCGATGTCGACGAACTGTCCCGTGCCGCTCCCTCGCGCTTCGTAGAGCGCCGAGGTGATGCCGACTGCCAGCATCGTGCCGGGGAAAATGTCGGCGACTCCCGGTCCGACCTTGATGGGGGTGCCGTCTTCGGTGCCGGTGATGCCCAAAATCCCTGCCATCGCCTGAATGACGACGTCGAAGGCTGGCCACGACTGGTATGGGCTTTCCCCGGAACGTGGATCACCGAAGCCGCGGAGGGCGGCGTAGACCAGTCGCGGGTTGTCCGCGGCCAGGGACTCGTAGGACAGTCCAAGTCGTTCCATGACGCCGGGGGTGAAATTCTCGACGAGAACATCGGCATCGGCGACGAGGGTGCGCAGTGTCGCGGCGCCCTCCGCAGTCTTGAGGTCCAACACCACGCTGCGCTTGCCACGGTTCACGCTTTGGAAGTACCCGCCGAACGACCGTGTGCTGTCGTCGGCGGGGTACGGTCCCGCCTTGCGCGAGAGGTCTCCCGAGGGGGACTCGACCTTCAGGACATCGGCTCCCAGATCGGCGAGCAGCATGGTGCAGTACGGTCCTGCCAGAGCGTGGGTCAGATCGACAACACGCACCCCGTCGAGCGGCCCGGTCATTGTTCGGCCACCTGCTTCAGGAGCGGCAGGAAGTACTGCTTGAATGCCTCCGGATTCTCCGACATCGGGAAGTGGCCTACCCCGGTCATCGTCGCGTAGGTGGCGCCGTCGATCTCGTCTGCGAGTGCCTCGCCCGCCGCCGGGTAAGCGGACCAGTCGTATTCGCCGTTCAGGATGTGAACCGCGGTCTTGGTGGTGTCGATCGTCTTCGCGGTTTCGGTCAGGTCATGCTCGACGAGGTAGTAGTGGAGGTCGCCCTTGAATACCGGCGGTGCACCTTGGCTGTAGACCCACACCGTCTCGCGTTTGAACGCCTCGGGGCTTTGCGGTGCGCACAGGGTGTACATCAGTGCGGGTTTGGTGTCGTTCGAAATGCGGGGGTGGTAGAGCCAGGGCAGGATGCGTTCGACGCCGTGGCTTTCCATCGCCGCTTCGATTCCGATCACGGCCCGGTAGACCCCGGGGTGGTGCAGTGCGAGATCTGGAGCCAGATGCCCGCCCATCGAACATCCCGCGAAGATCGGTCGGTCGAGTGCGAGGGCATCGAGCAGTGCGAGGTGGAACGCGATGAAGAAACTCTGGGTCAGTGAGTACTCTTCGGTCCACCACTGCTGTGATTCCGGCGGCAGCGACCGGCCGTGGAAGGGCACGTCGGCGGCGATCAGTCGATAGGTCGAGGTGAAGTCGGGATCTTCGAGCAGGTGGCGCCACTGACGACTGTCGCAGCCGGCGGTGTGTTGCAGGATGACGGGCACCCCGGTGCCTGCTTCTTCGTAGTAGACCCGGTATTCCACGCCCTCGATGTCGAGGTAGACGTAGCGTCCGGTGATGTCGGCGGTACGGGCGCTCATGCTGTCACCTCGTCGTTCGCAACGGTGCGGAACAGATCGCCGAGGCGCCTGATGGCTGGGTAGTAGGCCATGATCATCTCCATGTTTCCCTCGATGCGGAACCCGTGGTGCAGCATCGCGGGGTAGAAGTCCTGGTAGAAGGCGGTTGGTGTCGCGGCGAGCAGCGCGCTCCACTGCTCGTGCGAGCCGGCCAGCTGGATGTCGTACGAGTCGAAAGGTGTGACGACGGGGTCGATCTCGGCCACCTTTCCGCCGCTCAGAACCAGCCGGAAGGACTGGGTCTCACCAATGACGACGCGGATGGTGGTGTCGAGGTGGCGCGCCTGCAGGGTGAACTCGGGGTCTGTGTCGAGGGCGGCGCGCAATCGTGTGAGATCGAGCGGCAGTGTCGGGTCCATGGGATGTCCTTTCATCGAGATGGCGAGGTCAGGGTTGACGCAGCAGATGCTGGGCGATGATGGTTCGCTGAATCTCCGAGGTACCTTCGAAGATCTGGGTCAGCCGGGCATCGCGCCAGTGCCGTTCGACGGCGTATTCGGTGGTGTAACCGTTGCCGCCCAAGACCTGTAGGGCGGAGCTGGCGACTTTCTCGGCGATCTCGCTGGCAAACAGTTTTGCCATCGAACATTCCTGCTGGCAGTCCTGACCGGCATCGAATCGGGCCGCGGCGTCGAGATAGAACGCGCGGGCCGCGGCGACCTGGGTGGCCATGTCGGCGAGCCGGAACTTGATTCCTTGGAACGAGGAGATCGGTTTGCCGAACTGAACGCGATCTTGCGAGTAGGCGAGGGCGTCTTCGAGGGCGCCGCGGGCGGCGCCGACTGCCCGGGCGGCGGTGTGGAGCCGACCCCAATTGATCAGGTTCGCGAACAACGCGAAACCGGTGCCGGTTTCCCCGTTGGGTCCGAGCTGCATATGGGTGGCCGGAACCTCGAGGTCACGGATCTCGAGGGCCCACGAGGTGATGCCGTGATAGCCGATTTTCGGGATCGGGGTGCCGGTGATCCCGGGCAGGAACTCACCTCGCGGTTTCTCCACCAGGAAGACGTCGAGTCCTTCACGGCGGCCCGGGGCGGTCCGAGCAAGGATCAGGATGGCGTCGGCCGCCTCGGCCCAGCCGCACCACCGCTTTTGCCCGTTGAGTATGTAGGTGTCACCGCGACGTTCGGCCCGGCAGGACACCGCGGCGACGTCAGAGCCGGCCTCGGGTTCGCTGAACGCGCCCGCGGAAATGAATTTGCCGGCCGCTTGTCGACGCAGGATGTCCGCTCGCCAGGCGGGGTCGGCGACGGCGGAACCCGTCCCGTTGGCGCGGGCGATGATGCTGGCCGCGCTCATCCAGCCGCGCGACAATTCTTCGGTGACCAGGCAGTACTCGGTCATACCCAAACCCAGGCCACCGTACTCGCGATCGATCATGATGCCGAAGTAGCCGAGCTCAGCCATGCGGTCGACGATCGACCACGGAATGTCCGCATGTTGCGGGTCCAACTTATTTGCGACCGGCAGCAATTCGGTCGCGGTGAAGTCTCTCGACTCGTCGCGCAGCTTCTCCTGCGCGGACGTCAGGATTGTCATAGTTCCACCGTCACGGTCTTGACTTGGGTGTAATGGTGCAGCGCCTCGGCGCCCTTTTCGCGGCCGTAACCGCTCTGTTTGTAGCCACCGAACGGAGTCTCGATGGCGGCGGCGAGCCAGGTGTTCACGTACACCTGTCCGGCCTCGAGCCGGTCCGCCATCCACAGCGCACGGGAAATGTCCGAGGTCCAGACGCCGCTGGCGAGCCCGAAGTCGCTGTCATTGGCGATCTGGACGGCCTCGTCCTCGGTGTCGAAGGGGATCACCGCCAGCACGGGACCGAAGATCTCCTCACGGGCGATCCGCATGGAGTTGTCGACGCCGGTGTAGATCGTCGGCGGCACGAAGAACCCGGCGCCCCGTCGGGTATCGGAGAACGGCTCGCCGCCGAGCGCGGCCGTGGCACCGTCGTCGCGGGCGATCTTGAAATACTCCAGCACCTTGTCGTACTGGGCGCCGGTGGTGAGCGGTCCGAGCCGGCCACTCGAGGTCAGGGTCTGGCATGCGTCGACGAGACGGTCGACGAACTGGTCGTGGACGGCGCGTTCGACCAGCAGCCGCGTGCCGGCCGAACAGACCTGGCCGGTGTTGAGCGAGAAGGCGTTCAGGGCCCCGGTCACCGCCCGCTCCATGTCCGCGTCACCGAAGACGATGTTCGCGGACTTGCCACCGAGTTCGAGCGTGAGCGGGATGATCCGATCGGCAGCGACGTGACCGATGTCGCGGCCGGCGCGCACCGACCCGGTGAATACGAGCTTTCGCACGCCTGAGTTCTCCACCAGCGCGCGGCCCGCGGTCCCGTCGCCGGTGACGACGTTGAGGACTCCGTCCGGCATGCCTGCTTCGGTGGCCAGTTCGGCCAGTCTCAGGGAGGTGGTGGAGGTGAACTCGGAGGGTTTGAGTACCACGACGTTGCCCGCTGCCAGCGCCGGTGCGACGGCACGAGCCGCCTGGTTGAGCGGAGCGTTCCACGGCGTGATCACGCCCACGATGCCGAACGGCTCGCGGCGGGTGAAGCAGTGATGCCCCGGGCCGAGATCGATCGTCTCGCCGTGCAATGCATTCACCAGTCCGCCGTAGAACTCGAAATAGCCGGCCGCACCGGCAATCTCCATCGGAGCTTGCCAGGCGGGCTTGCCGGTCTCGGCGCTCTCGAGGGCGGCGAGTTCCTCGGCGTGGGATTGGATCATCGCCGCGAGCCGCATCAACACCCGGCCGCGTTCGATCGGCTTCTGCCGGCGCCACGCGTCGGCCGCAGCGGACGCCGCGTGGACGGCGTCCGCGACGTCCTCGGCATTACCCAGTGCGATGTCCGCTGCCGGGCTGGCGTCGGCCGGGCTGCGGGTGGTCAGTCGCTCGCCGCCGTGGCTGGGCGTGCTCTGGCCGTTGATCCAGTGGTCAAACCTGATGATCATGTCTGTGGTCTCTTCTCGAACGGTTCGGGGGCTCCCGGTTCGCGGTCTGGTGTCAGCGGACGAGGTCACGGCCGATGATTTCCTTCATGATCTCGTTCGTGCCGCCGTAGATGGGTTGGATGCGAGCGTCCGCGTAGGCCCGAGCGACGGGGTACTCGAGCATGTACCCGTAGCCGCCGTGCAATTGCAGGCATCGGTCGACGACGCGCTGCTGGAGGTCGGAGAGCCACCACTTGGCCTTGGCCGCATCGACGGCGGAGAGCTCACCGTCATTGAGAAGCGCGATCGATCGATCCAAATAGGTCCACGCCACATCCAGCTCGGTTCCGATCTCCGCGAGGACGAAGCGGGTGTTCTGGAAACCGTCGATACGCGTGCCGAACGCCTTGCGATCGCGCACGTAATTCTTGGTCCAATCGAACGCCGACTGGGCGCTGGCGAGGGAAGTGGCAGCAATGGACAGCCGCTCCCGGGGCAGCCTCTCCATGAGGTGGCCGAATCCTGCCCCGACGGTGCCGAGGACGTCCGCGTCGGTCAGCACGACGCCGTCGAAGAACAATTCGGCGGTGTCGTTGCCGCGTAAGCCCAGCTTCTCGAGCTTGCGACCCCGACGGAACCCCGGGGTCGTGGTGTCGACGAGAAACAAGGAGAACCCGCGTGCCCCCGCATCGGCGTCGGTGCGGGCGAACACCACGACCACGTCGGCGAGGATCCCGTTGGTGATGAAGGTCTTCTGCCCCTCCAGAATCCAGCCGTCGGCGGTGCGTCGGGCGGTGGTACGCACTCTCTGAAGGTCACTGCCCGCACCGGGCTCGGTCATGGCGAGCGCCCCGATCGCAGTACCGGCGCACATCGCCGGTATCCATCGCGACTGTTGGTCGGTGGTCCCGAGATCGATCAGATACGGCAGGACGAGATCGTCCTGCACGGAGAGCCCCGCGTTGAAGGAGGCCGAGTCGGCCGCGCAGAGCTCCTCGATGACCACCATCCGGTACCGGTAGTCGGCGACCCCACCGCCGCCGTGTTCGGAGGGGGCGCCGATCCCGAGCAGTCCCAGCGATCCGACCATCGACCACACCGACCGGTCCACCAGCCCCGCCTGCTCCCAGCGTTCCCGGTGGGGGGCGACCTCACGGGTTACGAACTCCCGCACGGTCTCTCGGAAGAGATCGTGATCAGCGTCGTACAGGCTGCGCTTCATGACGAGCTCAGGCTCCCGGTTCGAAGCGGGTGGTCCGGGCCATGCCGAAGACCCGGCCTCGTTCGGCGGTGGGCACCGCCAGCTTGCGGCTCGCCTCGTCGATCATCTCGTCGCCGAGCATCACGGCGCCGCGGCCGCCGCCGGCCTCGGAGGTGTAGTGCGCGTAGGCCTCGAGGATCAGTTCGGCCTTGTCGTAGTCTTCCTGAGTGGGCGCGAAGACCTCGTTGGCCGTGTCGAGCTGGCCCGGGTGCAGCACCCACTTGCCGTCGAAACCGTAGGCGGCGGCGCGTTCCGAGGCGGCCCGGTAGCCGTCGGTGTCACGGATCAGCGCGTACGGGCCGTCGATGGCCTGCAGGCCGTGCTTGCGGGCGGTCATGGCGATCGTCATCAGGACGGTGTCGAACGGGTCGAATCCAGAGGAACCGGGGGCGCCGATGGTCAGTGCGGGCATCTTCATGGCCGCCATGAAGTCGCCGGGGCCGAAGATGAGGGTTTCCGTGCGGGCCGTGGCGGTCGCGATTTCCTCGATTTCGCTCAGCCCGGCGGGGCCTTCGATCTGCGCTTCGATGCCGATCCCCCCTTCGGGCAGGCCCTGTTCGCGCTCGACCTGGGTGAGCAGAATGTCGAGCCAATGGATGTGTGCGACCTTCTCCACCTTGGGGAGCATGATGCAGTCCAGGTTGGCCCCGGCGCCGCGGACAATCTCGAGGACGTCTTCGTGTGCCCAGACGGTGTCGGCGTCGTTGACGCGCACCACGCGGGTCTTTCCGGTCCAGTCGCCATGGTTGAGGGCCTCGACGATCGTGGCGCGGGCCGCGGGCTTGGCGATGGGGGCCACCGAGTCCTCGAGATCGAGGAAGATCTGGTCGGCCGGCAGGCCCTGGGCCTTCTTGATCATCTTGTCGCTGCTGCCCGGGACGGCCATGCACGAGCGACGCGGACGGAAGGGGCGGTTGTTCAGCATTGTCAGTCAGCTTTCTGTCGAGATGAGGGAGGAAGAGGATGCGGTGGGTGCCGCGGGTTGTTCTGCGGCTCGGCGGCGGACCTGGACCCGGCGGGTGGTCTGGCAGACGATCTCGCCTCGCTGGTTGACACCGAGGTGCCGGAACGTCACGACGGCGTCACCACCGTCGAGGGGGTCGATGGCAAGCACCTCGGTCGCGGCCCCCACGGTGTCACCGTTACGCACCGGTACCGGGAATCGGATGTCGTCCAGACCGAGTTCACGCACGGCCTGCCCGGTGGTGTCCTGGGTGGCGAGACCGACTGTCAAGGAGAGGGTGAGACCACCGAAGTTGATCCGCTCACCGAAGGCGGTGTCGGCCATCGCTTGCTCGCTGAAATGGCCGGGCGCACTGTTCATCACCAGCAGGGTCAGCCCGTTGAGATCGAGGTCGGTGATCGTGCGTGAGCGGGCGTGCCGGAACCGTGCTCCGACCGTGAAGTCCTCGGCATAGCCGTCCGGCACCGCCAGAAGCTCGGTGGAACTCGTGCGCCGGCGCACGAGGTTGGTGCGGTGAAACTCGATCACTGCCTGTCCCGCGGTGTCACGGCCCACGGTGTGCCAGGTGACGATGCCGGTGTCGGGGCGCGTCTCGGATGCGCGTGCCTCTACGACCGTGCTCGACGCGTAAACGGTCTCGCCCGGGTAGACGTCGCGGAGGTACGTGACATCCGTTGCGCCGAGGAACGGTCCGCCGAGCTCGCTGAGGTCCTCCACGCTGAGACCGAAGACCACCGAGAACACCAGCAAAGGGTTGATCACCTCGTCGGGGTGCCCCGCCGCCTTTGCGGCTGCCCGATTGAAGTGCACAGGGTTGAACGCGAGTGTCTGGGTGCTGAAGGTCAGATTGTCACTGGCGTGGATCGTCCGACCCCAGTGGTGATCGAAGACTCGCCCGACGACGTGGTCCTCGAAAAAGGTGCCGCGAGGGATCAGTGGCCAATTCACCGGATCCGTTGTCATGCGAAAAATCTCCTAAGCGTTTCATCTAGTGACATGTCGTGACACTGAGTGGCACGCATTGAGTGTGTATCGCCGATCACCTCGTTGTCAAGAGGCGCGTGAACCAGGCATTTCCCGATTCAGGGAGTGTTCGATGCCGACGGGCATGCCATCTGTGCCATAGAATGAACCGCTGTGCGAAGCTTCCTCACATCCCATGATTGGACGTAGCCCTGATGACCAGCACGCGATCCGAGGTGGACCCGGTAGTCGACCAGCCGCAGGCGGCAACAGGACCGGCGGGCACGCAGACCCTTATTCGCGGCCTGCGCGTCGTGGAGGCCGTAGCCGCTCAAGGCCAGCCGATCGGAGTCGGCGACCTCTCCCGCCAACTCGACCTGCCGAAGTCGACGGTGCAACGGCTACTGCGCACTTTGCAGCAGGAGGGATGGGCGGAGACCTCGGACGAGCCGATCACCCGGTGGCAACTGAGTCCGCGGCTGCTCGCCCTAGCCCGCCGGAATGCGCCGGCGCAGAGCCTCCGTGACGTGGCGCTTCCCTATCTGACCGAGCTGGGAGAGCGCACCGGCGAAACCATCCATTTCTCCCTGCCAGATGGTGACAGCCAGTTGGTCCTCATCGAGCGAGTCGACTCGATTCATCCAGTCCGAACCTTCAACCAGATCGGGGCAGGAGTCGCATTCCACACCAGTGCGAGCGGGAAAGCGTGGTTGGCGATGCTGCCCGACGACAAGCTCGAGGCGATGCTCGCGCGACCGCTGGCCAAGCCCACTGCCAACAGCATCGTCGACCCCAAGCAGCTCCTCCACCAGATCCTCGAAGCGCGAGAACGCGGGTACGCAGTCAACATCTCCGAGAACCGTGCCCACGTGTGCGCGATCGGTGCCGCAGTTCCCGGCCCTTCCGGCCGGCCCGTCGCGGCAGTGGCGATCAGCATGCCCGACATTCGGTTCATGCCCGCCCGAGTGCCGGAATGGGGAAGCTGGGTACGCCAGACTGCGCAGTCAATCGGCGATGCGCTCGCCGATTGACCGCGCGAGTGGTCACTGAATGGAACGACCACCGTCGACGTCGAGGCACACACCGGTGAGGAATCCGGCCTGATCCGACGCGAGAAAAGCGATGGCTGAGGCGACATCGTCCGGCGTCGCGATGCGGTCCATCGGAATGTTCGCGGTCAACCCGGTGCGAGCCTGGTCGTCGAGTTCGTCGACCCCGAGCGCGTTTTTGATGAAGCCGGTCTGCGCGACGACCGGATTGACTGCGTTCAAAGCTCCGGAGGAATGAATGGAAGTCATTGATGCAACGGACGGCGGGGCGCAGTTCAGCGCCCGGCTCAACCGCATCCCTGTGATGACGAGGTCTCACAAACGCTGGCTTGCCGTCCTGGCGGCGTTGTTACTGGTCGACATGGCCGACCTGAACACCTTCGCGTTCGCCGCACCGGCCATCCGGGCGGACTGGGGTCTCTCGGTGAGCGACGTCGGCACGATCACGGCAGCGTCATTTCTCGGTATGTTCGCCGGCTCCATCGTGGGTGGGCGTCTTGCCGACCGCTTCGGCCGCAAGCGCATCATCATCGGCGCCACCGTTTTCTTCTCGACCTTTTCGCTCCTGTCCGCATTCGCGGTCGGCGTCGCAGATCTGGCCGTGTATCGAGTTCTGACCGGCGTCGGACTTCAAGCCATGACGGTGGTCGTCCTGACCTACGTCTCGGAGATGTTCCCGAAACTGCATCGTGGACGTGCGCAGACGTGGATCGTTGCATTCAGCCTGCTCGGTGTCCCCGCCATGGCATGGCTCGCACGCTGGATCGTGCCAATCGGACCCTCGGCGTGGCGCTGGATCTTCGTTCTCGGCACGTCCGGACTGCTCCTCATCGCGGTCACCGCACGCTGGCTTCCGGAATCGGTTCGCTGGTTGCAGGAAAATGGTCATTCTGAGCGCGCTGAGGAAATCGTCGCGCGGATCGAGAGTGAGGCACGGGAAATCACACGTGCCGAACTGCCGCAGATCCTGCCGCAGCCAGTCGTTGCGGCAGGCCGACCCGACGATCTGTTCCGGGGCGGGTACTCCAAGAGGACCATCGTGCTGTGTTTGACCATGGCACTCGCACTGTCCGGGTTCTACGGCTACAACTCCTGGGTCCCGACGCTCCTCACCGAGCATGGGTTCACCACCACCCAGAGCCTGACGGGACTGCCCCGGCTCTGGTTGACACCTGACCTGTGAGGGATCTGCCCTCACGGTGGAAGGATGATCGACATGCCAAAGCCGTACCCGGAAGAGTTCCGCCGCGACGTCGTCGCCGTGGCCCGCAAACGCGAAGCCCCGCTGGAGCAGATCGCGAAAGATTTCGGGATCTCCGAGACTTGCCTGAAGAACTGGCTGCGCAAGGCCGACATCGAGGACGGCACCCGACCGGGCCTCACACGAGACGAATCCGACGAGCTCCGCGAGGCCCGCAAACGTATCCGGCTGCTCGAACAGGAAGCGGAGGTGATGCGCCGGGCGGTGGCCTACCTATCGAGGGACGTCAACCCAAAATGATGTTCCCGCTGGTCCGTGAACTTGCCGCCGACGGTATCGCCGTCGCGGTGACCTGCCGGGTGCTGGGATTCTCCCGGCAAGCGTTCTACAAGTGGAACACCGATCCCGTGTCCCGACGGGACTGGGACGATGCCCATCTGATCAACGCCGCACTCGATATCCACGCCGGCGATCCGGAGTTCGGATACCGGTTCATCGCCGACGAACTACCCACCCACGGCATCGTCGCCGGCGAGAACCGCGTCCACCGGCTGTGTTCGCAGCAGCGGATCTTCTCGGTGTTCGCCAAGAAGCGAGGACTTCATCGTCGCTCCGGGCCACCGGTCCATGACGACCTCGTCAGGCGGCAGTTCAGCGCCCAGCAGCCCGACCGGTTGTGGTTGACCGACATCACCGAGCACTGGACCGATGAGGGCAAGCTCTACCTCTGCGCGATCAAGGACTGCTTCTCCACCCGGATCGTCGGCTATTCGATCGCCGACCGGATGACCGCGGACCTGGCATGTTCGGCGCTGCGAAATGCCATTGCGCTCCGCAACCCGGACGGCACCGTCGTACATTCCGATCGCGGCAGCCAGTTCCGTTCCGGGATCTTCGTAGAATTGCTGACCTGCAATGGTTTACAAGGATCAATGGGGAAGGTGGGGGCATGTGGTGACAATGCCGCGATGGAATCGTTCTTCGCGTTGCTGCAACGCAATGTCCTCGACCGTCGCCGCTGGAGCAGCCGTGAGGAACTACGGTTGGCGATCGTCGAGTGGATCGAGAAGACCTACCACCGGCGTCGCCGGCAACGCGGTCTCGGTCGACTGACACCCGTCGAATATGAGACGCTCCATCAGACCGCACACGCGGCCTGAAACTGCACACCCCGTGTGTCAACCAGGGTGGGGGCAGTCCC